>JAGWBN010000096.1 GCA_021295875.1 Pseudomonadales bacterium | reverse complement strand
CACCTGCTGCTCAGCGAATCGATCCGCTCGAACATGCTCCTCGTCAATCCGGCGGCCTCGGACAGCGACATCCGCGCGGCCTGCGAGACGGCCGGCGCGCTGGCGTTCGTCGACGACCTGCCCGACGGTCTCGACACGGTGCTCGGCCGTTCCGGCGACACGCTCTCGGTGGGTCAGAAGCAGCGCCTGTGCATCGCCCGGGGCATCGTCCGGGACACACCGATCCTGTTACTCGACGAACCCACCGCCGCGCTCGATCCGCCCACGGAGCATGCCCTGGTGCGTTCGCTGCGCGCCGCGGCCGAGGGTCGCCTGGTGGTCGTCATCGCCCACCGTCTGTCCACGATTCGCCGCGCGGACCGGATCGTGTTCCTCGAGGAGGGGGAGATCCGCGGCATCGGCAGCCACGAGGAACTGATGGCGGATCCCGCTAGCCGCTACCGCCGCTTCGTCGAACTGCAGGGCGGCGATTCCTGACCGGCACGTCGTCCTCGAGGAGCGTCACCGTGCCCATGTCGCCGTCCACCGTGATGCGCTGACCGTCGGCGATCCGCTTGGTGGCGTCCTTGAGGCCGAGGACGGCCGGAATGCCGTACTCCCGCGCGACGATGGAGCCGTGGGCGAGAATGCCGCCGATGTCGGTGACGAGTCCCGCCGCCTTGGGGAACAACGGGGTCCACGCCGGCGTCGTGGTGGGGCACACCAGGACCGTGTCGGGTCGCATCTTCGCGAAGTCGGCAGCCGTCAGAATCAGGCTGGCCGCTGCCGACACCTTCCCCGGACTGACCGCGGAACCCGTCAGTACGGCATCGTCTTCCAACTCGTCGGACTCCGGGCGACTCGCCCAGGGCGGTGGACCGGGCACTTCGGGGGGCGGCGACAGGCGCCGTCGGGCCTCGCGGAGTGAGCGACGGTGTCGGGCGAGGTCACGGTAGCCGGGCATGCCTTCGCCGATCCGCAGCGCGCGGATCGAGCGCGCGATCTCCGCGGTTTCGAGAAAGAAGACGTCGTCAGGCGCGCCAAGGGTTCCCGCGTCGACCAGCCGGCGGCCGAGTTCCAGGGCGAGCGGCCGCAGCACGGTCCATGCCCTGCCCATGTGGAACATCGCGCGTTCGCGGCTCGGATAGCAGCGCCGCGCGCGTCGCAGGAGCGTCAGGAACCGTCTCCGCTGTCGCCCCGAGAAGTGCGCCCGTGCGGCATCGAGCGCCCGTTTGCGTTGTCCCGCGAGTTCGCGCTGGCGCTCGCGGGGATCGTAGTCGGCCTGCAGCACCAGGGCCTGCAGGCTGCGCATGATCTCGACCGGCTGCTCCGCCTGCACAGGTTCGGCAAAGTCCAGGGTGTAGATCTGGTGACCGTGGCAGTCGAGGTAGTCCTCGATCGCACGGCAGACGGCGGCGGCTTCGGGCGTTGCCCGCAATGCACCAAGCAGACGCTGCACCGGGGTTGTCACGGCAAGACGCTCGAGTAGCGGATTCGCGCGGATGTCGCACGCGATCCGCCACAGCATCACTTGGCCGTCGAAGGCGGGTGAGGGGAGGCCGCTCAGGAACTGGCCGGTGGTGAACTCGCCGGGGGCGTGTTCGCCGAGGAAGTCGGCGAGCGTGTACTCCGTGCCGCGCGCCAGGGCGAAGGCGTTCCAGACGCCGTGGCGATACCAGTAGCGGGCGTCCGCCAGGGACATGGCGCGGATGCCGGCCCACAGCTGGGCGTTGGTGGCGCTGGCGGGATCGAGTGAACGCCACGTGCGGATCGTTGCCAGATAGACGGGCAGGGCGCGGTAACGCCAGCGGGGCACGGCCAGCGCCTGGTACTTGGCGACGACCCAGCGCTGGCGCAGGCGGTTCCGGATCGAACGGCGGGTCGGACGTCTCGGCTCGGACTCGCGCCGCTCCGCCCGGGCGGATCGAAGCGGTTCGCCGAGGTGACGGTAGGCGAAGCCGTTGATGGTGGTCTGCACCACGAAGCAGGCCGGCGGCTGCGTGTCCTCGTAGCGGTGATGGCCTCTGTTGACCAGGTTGATTCCCCAGAAGTGCTGCAGCGAGCGGCGCATGTGCAGGTCTTCGAACAGCGTGCTGACGGGATCGGGAATGTGTTCGACGAGCTGGGAACGGGAGAGATACGCACCCGGTTCCGGCGGTTCCCAGGAGACTTCCCGGAGTGGGGGTGGCGGCAGGTTGGTGATCGGCCGCGACTGCAGCAGCCAGAGTTCGTCGGCGGCGAACGACCACTCGATGTCCTGGGGTACGTCGCCGAAGTGGCGTTCCACGGCGAGCGCGAGGGTGCCGAGGCGATGCAACTGGCCGGCGCCGAGCGAGCTCTCGCGGCGCCGATCCTTGCCGACGCTCTCGGTGCGGGTGCCCGCTTCGGCCCCGACCACCATGCTCGCCTTGGCACCGAGGGCCGTGTCCGTCGGGGACAGCGTTTGCCGGTCGACGACGTACACGTCCGGGTCGACCTGGCCGCCGACGATCGCCTCGCCGAGGCCGTAGCTGCCGTTCACGACCATCTCGCGACGTTCACCGGTGGCCGGATTCGCGGTGAACAGGATGCCCGCGACATCGGCCTCGACCAGACGTTGCACGACCACCGCCATGGCAACGGCGTCCTGCTCGATGGCCATGTTGTGCCGGTAGGCCATGGCACGAGGTGAGAACAGGGACGCCCAGCAGTCGCGGACGGCGGCGAGCAGCGCTTCGCGGCCTTGAACGTTGAGATGGCTGTCATGCTGGCCGGCGAAGGACAGCTGCGGCAGATCCTCGGCCGTTGCCGAAGAACGCACGGCGACGCGTTCCCCGGCCAAGGGTCGATACGCCGCGATGATCGCCTCGGCAACGGAGGGCGGCAAGACACTCTTGGCGAATAGGCGTTTGATGCGCCCCGCCGCGCCGTCGAAGGACAGGATGCCGTCCACGACCTCCGGCACCGCCGCGTCGGACAGCCGCGACTGCAGATCGTTCGACTCGATGAAACTCGCATAGGCGTGCGTCGTGATGTGAAAGCCGTCCGGGACCGTGAAGCCCGCCCGACGCAAGGACGCCAACGACCGACCCTTGCCACCGAGTACCGCCAGGGCATCGGTCGTGGTTCCGAGGGGCAGGACGAAGGACATGACCGGATCAGACTTGGGAGCCTTGCCGCGTAGCCGCGTAGCCGTGTAGCCGCGAAGCCGTGTAGGTTGCGCCCGGTCGCGGCACGCCGCAACCGCCGCCCGGCGCTGTGCGATCGACGTCGGCGACTGATTGATAGACTTCGCTCACCTGCCACAGGGGCCTCGGGATGCGCCTATACCAAGTCGCCATGCACGTTGCCGATCTCGACGTGGCCGAGGCGTTCTACCGAGATGTCCTCGGCGCCGACTTCGTCGCCCGCTTCGACCCGCCGGGTCTGCTGTTCTTCGACTTCGACGGCGTGCGTCTGCTGCTCGAGTCCGGCGGGGAGGCCGCGGGCAACGCCATCCTCTACCTGTGGACCGACGACATCGAGACCCGGGTGGCCGAACTCGAAGCCAAGGGCGTCCGTTTCGTCCATCCGCCGGGCCCGGTCCACAAGGACGAGGACGGCACCTTCGGACCCGCGGGGGAGACCGAGTGGATGGCCTTCTTCGAAGACCCGGAGGGCAACACGGTGGCGTTGGTCACACGGGTCGACTAGATTCGAGGCACCGACAGCGGGTTCTCGACTGAATGCCAAAAGTCCACGACCGCGGCGGCCTGCCCACGCGGGCACCCATCGATCAGAGTTCCCACGAGTGGGCGGATTGGGAACACCTCGTCAACGCCCTCGTCGGCGTCCTGCGGCGGCATGACCTGCTGAACGTCGACGAACTCCGGCGCGGCATCGAGGCGATGGCCCCGGCGGAGTACGAAGCGAGCACCTACTACGAGCGCTGGTCGGCGTCGATCGAGCACATCCTGGTGGACAAGGGCGTTCTCTCGACGGACGAGATCACCGAGGCGGCCCGGGAGGTCGACGCCCTAGCTACCGCTGGCCTGACGCCCGTCCGCGACGAAGTCCCCGCCCGCCTGCTGGAACTGAACGCCCAACGCACCCCACAATAACGCCATCGAACGCGGCGAGACGCCCATGCAGCGAACGGAGATCGTCATCCCCGGCAACCCCGGCATCGCCCTTGCGCGGATCGCTCCTGCCCTGTTCGAATGGCTCGGCCCGGATGGCTACGTCCTCGGCGGCGGCACGGTACTCGCCGCCCGCTGGCAGCATCGCGTGAGCACGGACATCGACCTCTTCACCGACCTTGATCGTTACCAGGAAGCCATCGTCGGCCAGCGCGAGAAGGTCGCTTCACGCTTGAGAAGCCTGGTTGCCAACGCGGGTGAAGGGTCGGTGGAGGTCGAACGCGGCTGGCTGCGCGTCCGGTTCGCCGAAGCGCCCGCAGCACTGATGACGATCCCCCGTCCGACGATCCGCGAACCCTACACGGAGTGGGTACGCGGCGCGGGAGTACCCACCGAGAGCACAGCCGAGATACTCGCCAGAAAGGTGCAGAGCCGCATCCTCGATTTCGGCGCCTTCACGGCACGCGATCTTTACGATCTCCTCGTCGCCCGAGAGCAAGACCCCGAAGCGCTGCGCCGCGTGCTCGCCTCCGTCACCGCCGAGGAGCGATCCGCCATCGCAAGCGAACTGCGCGGCCTACAGCGCAACTGGACCGGCGACGAACCGATCCACGAGCCCGCTCAACCGGAACTGCTGCGCGGCCTGTCCCGCCGAGCCCAAGCCCTGTTCGAAGCGCCGCCGCCATGATCGACTTCGAAGCCGTGCGCCGCGCCTACCACTCGCCTCCGCCTCCGGGAGACCACGTGCCGACCATCGAGGAGCGAATCGCCGCCTACGAACGCCAGCGCATGGCGGACGCCCGCCGTGGCGGCGTCGACCCCGAAACCCTGGCGATCGGCGAGCACGGCTCCCTGATCGGCGGCCCTGGCAAACCCACGACGCTCTTCCAGGGCGGCCGCCGCCCCGAAGACATGGTGCGGATGCCCCCGATGCCCTTGCCCTGGTTCGACCACGACAACGCCCACCTGCGCACCCCGAGCCCCGAGCCCCACAAATACCTTGAAACGCTCTCCGCCGACCACTTGGCAGGTCGGCACCCACGCCCCGACGGCCGAACCCTCCACCGCCTCCTCCGCGCCGACCACCTGACCCCGAACGAAGCCGCCCTCGTCGAGGAATTCCTCGCCCGCCTTCGCATGATCGAACTCGCCTACCTCCTATCCCGCGCCGGCCTCACCATGTACGAGATCGCCCGCGCCATGCTCCTCTCGGGCACCAAGACCCCCGCGAAGACGCACTGGATCAATCAGTTCGCGGCTGCGCCGCGATCTTAGTCGCGGACCTGAGCACGCGGCCTCGCGTTCTGGTTCTCCCTACGGGCCGTTTTGGACTCACTGCCGACCCGATGAGCAACGTGCCATGGTGCCATGGCGGTCATGGCACCAGGCACCCAGTTCCAGTAAATTAGCCGTTTGCCTTGGGACATTAGGGGAGGGGCGATCATGCCCATGAACGTCAAGCCGGTGCCGACCTTGGACAACGAGGTCAACGAGGTCCGGCTCGCCACGGCGGAGATCGTCAACGCCGACATCCTGCCGTTCGAGAGCAAGCTCTGGGCGCACCGCACCGATGGCGGTCGGCCGAGCCGTGAGCAGATGGAGGAGTCCCGCGAACTGCGCGTCGGGGTCCAGAACAAGGTCAAGAAGGCGAACCTCTGGGCACCGCACCTGCCGCCCGAGTTCGGCGGCATGGGCCTGTCGTTCATGCAGCACGCCTACATGAACGAGGTGCTGGCCTACAGCCCCGGGGCGGCGTCGCTGTTCGGCGTGGTGGCGCCGAACTCCGGCAACCAGAAGATCCTCGTCAAGTACGGCAGTCCCGAACAGCACGAGAAGTGGCTGAAGCCGCTGACCGAAGGCCGGATGCAGTCGGGCTTCTCCATGACCGAGCCGCACAACGCCGGCTCCGATCCGCGCTCCATCCAGACCCGCGCCGAACTCGACGGCGACGAGTGGGTCATCAACGGCCACAAGTGGTTCACCTCCAACGGCCACGCCGCGGACTTCTACATCGTCATGTGCCGCACGGCGGACCCGGACGATCCCGGCGGCGCCAACGAGAAGATGACCCAGATCATCGTGCCGAAGAACACCCCGGGCGTGAACATCGTCCGCGGCGTGCCGGTGTGGGGCAAGGCATCGTCCCACTGCGAGATCATCTACGACAACGTCCGCGTGCCGAAGTCGAACCAGCTCGGCAGCACCGGCACCGGCCACCAGGCCGCCCAGGACCGCCTAGGTGCCGGGCGCGTCTACCACTGCATGAACTCGGTGGGGTCCATGTGGCGCTGCTTCGACCTCATGGTCGACCGCATCATGACCCGCGAGGTGCACGGCGGCGAGAAGCTCGAGGAGAAGCAGTTCATGCAGGGCTTCATCGCCGATTCGTACATGGACATCCAGGCGTCGCGGCTCATGGTCGTGGACTGCGCGCGCAAGATGGAGGAAGGTGCCGATTCGCGCACCGACATCTCGTCGATCAAGGTCTTCGTGCCGAATGCCTATCACCGGGTCGTCGACCGGGCGATCCAGGTCTATGGCGCGGCGGGCGTCTCGGGCGACTTCCCGTTCGCCGGCATGTACGAGGGTGCACGGACGCTCAGGATTGCCGACGGCCCCGACGAGGTGCACAAGATCCTGATCGCGAAGAATGTGCTCCGGCGCTATCACGCCGGCGAGTCCTGGGACTTCGGGAACTAGCCATGGGAAATATCGTAGTCGAGATGGGAGCGGCGATCCGCGATGGCGGAACGCTGCCGAAAATGCCTGCGGGCCTCACCCTCGAGGACGCCTACGCGCTGCAGAAGCAGGTCGTTGCCGAAGTCGCGGGTGGAACCGTCGCCGGGCTCAAGGCTGGTATGACGGCCGCTGCGGGCCAGCAGGCGTTCGGCCTCACGCATCCGTTGATCGGCAGTCTGTACGAATCGGGCCGGCTGTCACCGGGCGCGTCCTTCGCGAGTGCCCCGGGCGTCAGCCTGGAGTGCGAGATCGGGCTGGTGGTGGACGGCGACGGCGCGCCGAAGACGGCGGGCCCGGTCATCGAGGTGCCGCGCCAGGCCTTCGCCGACGAGGAGGATCGCAACGGCGCGAATCTGGTCGCCTGATCGCTACATCGTGGGTGAGCAGCAGCCGCTCCGGGACTCCTACGGGGATGTCCAGATCACGCTGTCACGGGATGGAGAGCAGGTGTGTTCGGCACCGGCGTCGGACGCCCTCGGTGGTCCCCAGGCGGCCTTGGCGTGGATGCTGAACGAGGCGCGGGAACGCGGCCTCGCGGTCGAGGACGGCATGCTGATGATCACCGGCGCCTGTGGGGGCATCCACCCCGCGGTGCCGGGGCACTACGTGGCGGACTACGGGGACTTCGGACGGATCGAGTTCACGGTGACGTGACGGGATTGCCGGCATCCGCGGCGTCCACTCGAACATACCGGTCCACATCGCCGGAGAACACCAGGTCCGAGTGCTTGAGGAACACCTGCCCGACGAGGTCGCCGGGCAGCTTGGTTGCGATGCAGCTTCTCATCCGGGCCAATTCCTTGTAGGGGTCTACCCTCTCGTCCGCCTCGTCCACGAATTTGGCCAATTGACGTTCGAAGTCGGCGATTGTCGTTTCATCGTCGGTCAGTGCGGCGACGAGTTCCGCCATGGCGCTCTCGCTGAGCTTGCTCTTGAGTTCCGGCAGGTAGTCTTGGAAGAACTCGAGCATGAGACCCTGTTCGAGCTTGTCGCTGACGCAGTTCGCCGCCAGGCCGATGTCCATCTCGATCTCCGCCCCGGCGAACTCCTCCTCGGCGACGCGACCCAGAACTCCCCCAAGCCGTTGTAGTGAGAGGCCGGTCTCGGGCGACAGCGCGGCGCGCCGAAACCCGTAGCCTTTGGCGGAGTCCGATAACGCCTTGCCGTTCTCGTCGAACTCCTCGTAGCTGTCCAGCCTGATCTGCAGAATGTGCACCGAATCCGCCGCCAGCAGGTCGGCTAGAACGGTCGCGCGGTGCTTCGTCTTGCGGGTCTCGATAGTTCCCTGCGAGCCCTCGGGGAACGTCAACTCGATATGAAGGGCGCCATCTTCCTGTTTCGCCTCCTGTCTGGACACCAGGGCCACGACGCCCGAGTCCTTGCCTTCGACCCCTTGCCAATGGCCGATGAGCTCATCCGTCCGGGGACTGGCCTCCCAAGGCAGCGGATGGTCGAAGCCGCCGCCGCACCCGGCAAGGGCTCCTGCGAGCAACACGACCGGGAGGGTCGCCAACCGATTGCGATTTCCGGTCATGGCACGCCCCGCTCAACGACGACCCGGATAGTCTGACGGCGACGCCGGTCGGTGGTCAATCGGCTGATGGCCGTTCCAGTTCCGGGAAGTAGGTCGCGTAGAAGCCGCGGTCACGCGTCAGGAAAGTGTCGGCGATCGACAGGGCGTGGGCGCCGATCAGAAAGTCGGTGATGATCCGTGTCCTCGATCCGCCCGCCTGGCGGTACCGCGTCCAGCGCTGGCCGGCGGCGAAGGCGACGTTCGTGTCGATGGGCGAGGTCGCGGCATTGATCTCCAGCAATGCCCGGTCGAGCGTTGCCCGATCTGGAAACGCGGGCGTCAACTCGGCATAGACGATGTCGCAGACGACGATGGCACCGCTGTCGTAGGCGGCGCGGAGCCAGTTTCTGGATTGCGCCCCATGGTCGGGGTCCGGAAGAAAGACGTCGAGCAGAACGCTGGTGTCGACGGCCGTGATCATCGACCTCGGATCGCTTCGATGTAGTCGTCCGAACGGCGTTCGTCGTTGAGAAACCCGTAGACGCGGTCAACGGGGTGTTCAGCCATGGTTCTCTTCCTGATGAGCAAGCCTTCCTGCGTCGGGATCATCTCGACCTCGACGTTGTGGTTCATGCCGAAGCGATCTCTCAGTACCTTGGGAATCGTTACCTGGCCCCGTTCAGAAATGTGCATGTCTGTTGGGTATGAAAAGCAGATGCGGACAATCATACCAACTTTGGTGCCCTGCGATCAAAGGTGTGCCAGACGTGCCAGACCGGTCCCCTCGGAGAGGTCAACGCATTCGGCACAGGACACACAGGACACGTGAGGTTGACCCGGTACCGAGGCTCGCGCACAGTTCGGCGCTTGTTCCGCGTTGGGAGTCGCCATGGGCCCGCTTTCCCGCTTCCGTGTCGTCGAGTTGGGCGTCGGCCCCGTGACCGGCCTCGCGACCATGGTGCTCGCCGACTTCGGCGCCGATGTCGTCAAGGTGGTGCCGAAGGGCGGCGATCCCTACTCGACGATGGGCTCGTGGCCGTTGTGGACGAGGGGCAAGCGGGTCGTCGAAGCGGACCTTGCGGATGCCGGCGATCTGGCGGTGTTGCGCAGTCTTGTCGTCGATTCGGCCGACGCGGTGTTGACGACGCTCGACCGGGCGGAGCGGAACGCCATCGGCCTGGACCCCGAGTCCCTCGGACGTCCCGACTTGGTTCTAGGCATCGTCTCGGGCTTCGGCGAATACGGTCCCTACGCGAACTATCCCGCCTACGAGCCGGTCGTGGCGGCCAAGTCCGGTCGGATGCTGAATTTCGCAGGTGTCGCCGACCGCTCGGGCCCGAACTACTCGGCCTTGCAGGTGGGCACCCATGCCACCGCGCAAGCGGCGGCGGCCGGTCTCCTGGCCGGTCTTCTCGGCCGCGAGGCCAGCGGCCACGGCTACACCTTCGATACCTCGCTGCTGCGCGGCATGATGCCCTACGAGATGGGCATCATGGCCATGGCCCAACTATGGGACAAAGGCATACTCGAACGTCCCAAGGTCACCCGCGACCGCACCGTGTCGATGCCGACGCTGAACTACCACCCGGTGCGCACCAAGGACGGCAAGTGGCTGCAGCTCGGCAACCTGCTGCCGCACCTGCTCGACAACTTCTTCCGGGCCTCCGGGCTCGACGCCGTCATCGCCGATTCGGAGCACGAGGGTGATCCGTTCCGCTGGCCGCGCGAGGCGCTGGAGGCGTTCCGCGACCGCCTCTTCGAACACATGCAGACCAAGACGCTGGCGGAGTGGACGGACATCTTCGTGGCAGACGGCGGCGTCGTCTCCCATCCGTACCAGACCACCCAGGAGGCGCTTGCCGATCCGGACGTCACCGCCAACGGGCATGTCGTGGAACGGGACGGGATCACCCAACTCGGCTTGCTGGCGAATCTCACCGAGACGCCCGGCGAGGTGGGGAGCCGGGCGGTGGAGACGACCCTCGATGACATCGAGTCGCGGTCGATCCCAAGGGTGTCCGCGGCAGGCGAAAGACCCCGCAAGCCCCTGGCCGGCGTCACCGTGATCGAGAGCGCGACCATCATCGCGGCGCCGCTGGGGGCGTCCATGCTCGCCGATCTGGGTGCCAGGGTCATCAAGATCGAGCCGCCGACCGGGGATCCGTTCCGCTCCATGTTCCACGGCTTCGGGGCATCCAAATGCAATGCCGGCAAGGAGTGCATCTGCCTCGATCTCAAGTCGCCGGAGGGTCGGCGCATCGCCCAGTCGCTGGCTGCCAAGGCCGACATCTGGATCCACAACTACCGCATGGGCGTGCCGGAGAAACTCGGCATCGGCTACGAGCAACTGTCGGCGGTGAATCCCGATCTGGTCTACATCTCGGCCAATGGCTACGGCCCCAAGGGGCCCGGGGCGAGACGGCCGTCCACGCACCCCATTCCCGGTGCGGCCCTCGGCGGCGTGGTCTGGCAGCTTGGCGGCTTGGCGCCGGACGATGTGGAACTCGACAACGCGGGCCTGCGCGAGACGTCGCGCAAGCTGCTCCGCGCCAACGAGGTCAATCCGGATCCGAACACGTCCATGGTCGTAGCCACCACCGCCGTCCTGGGACTGGCCGCCCGCCGTGCCCACGGTCGCGGCCAGAAGATCTTCGTCGACATGTTCGGCGCCAACGCCTACGCCAACTGGGACGACTTCCTCCGCTACGAAGGCAAGCCCGAGCGGCCTGCCGTGGACCCGGAAGGCTACGGCATCGGACCCCTGCAGAGGCTCTACCGGTGTGCCGATGGTTGGGTTCTGCTGATGGTCGTCCACGACTCCGAGTGGGAACGGCTGCGCGACGAACTGCGGCTCACCGCCGAGCGCGACGCCGCCGACCTCGAGGCCGTGCTCGAGCGTGCCTTCGCGGCCGGCGATGCGGACGACTTCGAAACCCGGCTGGCGCCGAAGGGGGTGGGCTGCGTGCGCGCCGACGGCCTCCAGCCACCCGCGTTCTTCCTCGAGGACCCGCACTGCGGGATCGAGGAACTGCGGGTCCCTGCGGTGCATCCCGATTGGGGCGACTACCTGCGCTACGGCCCGATGGTGCGATTCTCGAGGGGCGACGACTACCGCGGTACGGGAGCAATGGGTGGCGCCACGATCCCGCTGCTCGAGGAACTCGGCTACGCGCCGGCGGAAATCGCGGACCTCGTCGACAGCCGAACAGTCCTCGCCCGCCGCAGATGATGCACGACGGCCACGCAGTCTCGCTGCCGATCACAGGCGATCGGCCCGGATTTGGGCTCGCGGTCGGTGCGCTGCTCGTCGCGGGCTGCGGCGAAGCGCCGCCCGCCAGTGAGCAGGATGTCCTTGAGACTCTGGTTCGGGACGTCGTCGTTCCCATGGGGAAGGTCGTCGTGGTCAGTCGCCCGAGCGACTGCCGTCGAGCGAGACAGGCGGTTCCCGCCCAGGTCTGGTCGGCTTTCCTGGAAGCCAATGCGCCCGATACGGCGGGTCTCGGGCTCAGCGACCATGCGGCGCGACTCGTGATCGACGACTCCGGCGTGCCGCCGAGCCTGGTCCGCATCCGGCGGGGACGGCCCGTGGTGGCGCTGTCGCGGATAGGACTCGCGGGCGATCAAGCGCTGATGTGCATCGAGGTCTACGGCGCGGAGGAGCGCGGCTACTACCTGCTTTTCGGACGCGACGGCACCGGCTCCTGGTCGGCGCGGCAGGAGTTCGCAGCGTGGAGCGAGGCCGCCGAAGAGTGGGAACTCGAACCGGAAGAGCTGCCGAACGGCCGCGTCTACGAACGATGACGCGCCGTTGGCAGATGCTGGCCGCGGCCTTCGGGTTGCTGAACGCCGCTTGCGGAGGGGAGCGGGCCGAGACCGAGACCGAGGAATCGGCGTCCAGGCTGTCCACGGCGGATTGGCCGGGCATCGAGCAGCGCGGCACGATCCGCTTCGCACGACGTGCGTGGGGCGGATTCGAGACGTTGCCCTCCCAGGGATTGCCCACCGAGCACTACCAACGCCTGGCGGAGCGGTTCGCCCAGCGCCACGGTCTGACGGTGGATTGGGTGGTGGTCCCGCACGTGGATGGGCTGTTTCGGAGCCTGGAGGAGGGGCGTGCGGACATCGCGGTGTGGAACCTCACCGTCACCGAATCGCGCCAGGAGCGTGTGGCGTTTTCGTTGCCGCTGACACGATCACGGGAGTGGGTGATCGGCGCGACCGAAACGGGCCGCTTCGCCGTCGCCCACGACACGGCCTACGTGGAGTTGCTGGACGAACACTATCCCGATGCGCCGCGCGTTCCGGTGCCGGCGGATACGGACCCGATGGGCTTCCAGGAGCTGATCGAATCGGGAACCATCGACGCCACCATCATGGACGAAGCCTTGGCCCGAACCATCGTCGCGACCAGTCATCGCATCGACAAGCTACGAGAATTCCCCGAGGCCCGCGACCACGCTTGGGCGCTGCGACGGGACAATCCCCGCTTGAAGGAGGTCCTCGACGCCTACCTGCTGGAAGCGCACACCGTGGAGGAACGCGTCGACGAGCCCCGCGACTGGGATGCCATCGTCGGCGTCGGCCGGCTGCGCATGCTCACCGTCAACCAGCCGACGACCTACTACCTGTGGCGTGGCGAGCGGCTGGGCTTCGAGTACGAGCTGGTCCAATCGTTCGCCGCCGCCCACGGTCTGGCGTTGGAAGTGGTCGTGGCACCGGACATGGGCGCTCTCCTGGACGGCCTCGCCGGGGGCAGCGGTGACGTGATCGCGGCGAGCCTTGTCCGGACGGAAGAGCGCGAGGCGATGGGTCTGCGGTTCACGCGGCCGTACCTGGTGATCCGCGAGACCTTCGTCACGACCGGCGCACCGGTCACGGCGCTTGCCGATCTGGCCGGTCGGAGGATCACGGTCAATCCGCTTACCAGCTACGCGGCGATGTTGGCGGGGCTCGGCCCGGATCCGGAGTTCGAGGTCGAACACCGCGACGCATCGACGACCGCGATCCTCGATGCGATCATCTCGGATGACGCCGACGTGTCGCTCGTCGACAGCCATCGCGCCCAACTCGAAGCGACCTTCGAACCGCGCCTGTCGCTGGGCCTCGCGCTGGAACCGGAGAAAGGGCTCCGCTGGGCTGTGCGGGAGAACAACGAGGAGTTGGCGGCCCGACTCGACGCGTTCATCGAGCGCAACTATCGGGGCTACGACTTCAACGTCCTGCGCAACAAGTACTTCCGCAACTTGCGACGCATGGCGAGACAGCGTGAAGACCGGGTCGTGGGCGACGTGCTTTCCCCCTACGACGACATCGTCAAGCGGTGGACCGGCGAGCACGGACTGGACTGGCGCCTGGTCGTCGCCCAGATGTACCAGGAGAGCGGTTTCGATCCCGACCAGGTCAGCTTCGCCGGTGCCGAGGGCCTGCTTCAGGTTCTGCCGCGAACGGCGCGCGAGATGGGATTCGATCCCGAGGAACTCAACGTCCCGGAGACCGGTATCCGCGCCGGCGTCGCCTATCTGGCCTGGACGCGGGAGCGATTCCCGGGATTGCCCGTGGGCGAGCGGCTCTGGTTCGCCCTGGGCGCCTACAACGCAGGCGTGGGGCACGTGCGTGACGGGCGCCGACTGGCCCGCGAACTCCGCCTCGACGACTCGCTGTGGTTCGACAACGTGGAGCAGGCGATGCTGAAGCTCGCGGAGCCCGAATACGCCAGCCGGGCCACCTACGGCTACGTGCGTGGTTCGGAAGTTGCCCGCTACGTGCGCGAGATCCGCGACCGCCACGGCGCGTA
>JAGWBN010000095.1:1133-16028 GCA_021295875.1 Pseudomonadales bacterium | reverse complement strand
CTTCTGGACAACATCCCGAACCCGGCGCCGACAGCCTCATCGGGCGAGTTCAGGCTCATGTCTGTATGGGATCAGACTGAAGGTCAAATGTACCGAACTCGTGCCCTGTAGGCTAATCCAGATCGGAGAGCAATCGCGTGGCTGACTACGAGAGAGATGTTGTTCGCATCCTAAAACGGGCGGGCTGCCGTCGCGTGCGTCAAGGGCAGGGAGACCACGAGGTTTGGTACAGCCCAGTGAACGCACGCACGTTCACCGTCAAGGCCCATGGGATGCGGTCTAGCCCTACGCCGACGAGCACCGTGAGTTCGTACCGTCGTCGGCGTTGGATCGCCGGCGAGACCTGGCACCCGGACCAGACCGGGCGCGCCCGTTCCGCCGTGAAGCGCAGGTGTGCCTCGTGTCTCGCCGGTCCCGAGAACAGTCCATCGCCTGCCGTGAGAGCAGCGTCCAGTTCGTCCTCGCCGTCCTCGCGTGCTCGTGCGCCGCTGTCGAGTGACTGGATGTTCGCCATCCGGTCGATCGAGAAGGTGCGAAGGGCTCCTTGTCTTCGTCCCAGGCGCCAGCGCCACATCGTCGTCGTCGGGGTAGCCGAGCCCGGGCATGATGTCGCGACGCCGTCGGGAAACTCCCATTCCAGGTTCCGCTTCGACCACGCCTCGACGCGGAAACCGGTTCCGCACTCGATCCTGCAAGGGCCGCTCCGGGGGCGCCCCTACGCGCCGTGTTCCATGCCAGACTGCGACCCAGTCCAACCACCACCGACAGCACACCCATGGACCGCACCACCCTCATCCTGCATTCACAATTCCCCATCGGCGAAGTCAGCCCGCTGATCTTCGGCGGCTTCCTGGAACATCTCGGCCGGTCCATCTACACCGGTGTCTACGATCCGGCATCCGCCATGCGCCGGGACGTGATCGACGCGCTGCGCGAACTGGAGATGACCATCGTCCGGTATCCGGGGGGCAACTTCGCCTCCGGCTACCACTGGCGGGACGGCGTCGGGGCGAAGGACACGCGACCCACCGTCCGGGAACTCGCGTGGCAATCCATCGAGCCCAACACCTTCGGCACGGACGAGTTCGTGAAGCTCTGCCGCAAGCTCGACTGGCAACCGATGCTCGCGGTCAACCTCGGCACCGGCACCCCCGAAGAGGCCCGCGACTGGGTGGACTACTGCAACTCGCCGACGGGCACGCGGTTCGCCGACGAACGGGCGGCCAACGGCAGCGAAGAGCCTCATGCCGTACCCATCTGGTGTCTCGGCAACGAGATGGACGGACCCTGGCAGCTTGGCCATGTGCCGGCGGATCAGTACGCGATCCGGGCGCAGCAGGCGGCGAAGATGATGAAGGACTGCGACCGGTCCGTCGCCACGGTCGCCTGCGGTTCGTCCGGGCCGGGGATGGCGACGTTCCTCGAGTGGGACCGAACGGTGCTTGAACACGTCGGCGGGCTT
Organism: Pseudomonadales bacterium; assembly: GCA_021295875.1. Classification (GTDB taxonomy): domain Bacteria; phylum Pseudomonadota; class Gammaproteobacteria; order Pseudomonadales; family Azotimanducaceae; genus VXYL01. Next base: position 14,566 of record JAGWBN010000095.1, on the reverse strand, counting down.
GCCGACTACGTCAGCCTGCACCGCTACGTCGGCAACCGGAACGGCGACAGCGCGGACTACCTCGCGGTCACGAACAGCGTCGATCGGCAGATCGAGGCCGTGGACGCCTGCACGCGCCTCGTCTCCGAGCAGCGGCAGTCGGCCGAGCGCGCCCGGCTCTGCTTCGATGAATGGAACGTCTGGTACCGTGCACGAGGCGGAGACGGCGGCGGCGCCTTCGCACCGGCGCTGTTGGAGGAACGCTACAACCATCGTCGCCATGTTCCTGATGAGCTTCATCCGGCATGCGGACTGCGTGAAGATCGCCAATCTCGCCCAACTGGTGAACGTCATCGGTCCGGTCATGACCCAAGGTGACGAACTCATGAAGCAGACGATCTTCCACGCCTTCCGGATGATCTCGTCGCGCAAGTCGGGCACCTCATTGCGCGGCGCGGTACGCGGACCGACGTACACCAGCGAACGTTACGGGGAGGTCGGGTACCTGGACCAGGCCGCCGTGCTGGACGGTGATCGACTGCACGTCTTCGCCGTCAACCGGAACCTCGACGAGGACATGCCGCTCACCATCGATTGCGCCGACCGTCCGATTGCGAAGGTGGTCGACGCGGAGATCCTGCACGCTCCGTTGCAAGCCGAGAACAGTTTCGACAAGCCCGACGCCGTTGCCGCGGTTGCCTTCGACGGCTGGGTGGCGAATGGCTCCGCGGAGGCGGTCCTGCCACCGCACTCGTTCACGGCGACCACCTTCGCGCTCGCACCGTAGATCCGGAACCCGAAGGCGTTTACTTGGCGTGAGTGGTGCCGTAGGGACGAATCGCGGACCCGTCGGGCGCGCTGTGGTCGCCCGCATCTGGGATGGGTGGCTGATCCGACACCGGTCGGGACAAGCCCGTCCCTACGGTTGTTGGTTCTCCCCGGCGCACAGGCGGTCGAACCACGTCGCTCCCACGGTGGACGCCGTGCTCTGCTCCCCGCTGCGCGAACTCTGGGCTGGCTCTTGGGCTCTTTCAGCGACTCCAAAGCACTTCGACCGGCATGGCGAAAAGCTGCGGTGCGACGGACTCGACGCGGTCGCCGTCGTGGAGGACGATGCCGCAACGGAAATCGTCTCCGACAGCCTCCTGCAAGCGCCGCAATCCTCTGAAATCCTCGGGCCGTGCCGTTGCGCTGGCCTTGATCTCGATCCCGACCACTTCGCCGGGTGATCGCGTGAGCACCAGATCGACTTCGATGCGGTCCTTGTCGCGGTAGTGACTGATCGCGGTCGGCTCTTCGCACAACGCGACGGCCTTGGCCAGCTCGGCATGGACGAAACACTCCAGCAGCGGCCCAAGGCGCTGGCGGTCCCGGGCGACATCGGCGACGCCGGTTCGCCGGAGAGCCGCGAGCAGACCGGAATCCAGGAACATCAGCTTCGGTGCCTTGACCAGACGCTTCAAACCACTGCGATGCCAAGCCGGGATGCGGCGGATCAAGAACATGTGCTCCAGCAGGCTCATCCAGCGGTCGACCGTCTTGCCGTCCACGCCGAGGCGTGATCCTAGTTTGGACATGTTGACCAGCTCGCTCGCGACCACGGCCATGTGGTCGGTCAGGCGGACCATTTCGGTGGGCTTGCCGATTGTAGTGAGCTCGGTCGCGTCGCGTTCCGCGAGAGCACGCGCGTAGCCGCGCAGCCAGGTTTGTCGTCGGATCGAGGTAGGGCGGGACAACGCCTCCGGATAGCCGCCGGCGACAACCCGCTCGACGAGGTCCACCGTGGGGCCGGCATGTTCGGAGGCGGTGTGCGCCGCAGCGAAGTCACCGGTGAAGGCACGCTCAACGAATGTCGGCGGGTCGCCCCGGGCGAGTTCCGCTTGCGAGAACGGCAGGAGTTCGATGGTCTCGACGCGGCCGGCCAGAGAGTCGGGGGACGTGGCGCCCTTGAAGAGTTCCGCTGAGCCGGTGATGAGGAAGCGCCCGGGGCGCGGATCCTCATCAACCGCCTTTTTCAATGCCAGAATGAGATCCGGCGCACGCTGGATCTCGTCAATCACGGCCGTCTGCCGGGTACGCATGAAGCCTACGGGGTCGTCTTGGGCGAAACGTCTGAACTGATCGTCATCCAAGGTGACGAATGGTCGGCCATCGCGTTCGGCGATACGACGGGCCAATGTCGTCTTCCCTGATTGGCGTGGACCCACCAAAGCAGCGATGCGCGTGTCTGCGAGGGCCGTGCGAACCGGGACCTCGGCATGTCGAGCCAAATAGTTGCCTTCGGGCTTACCCTCACGGTTGGGCATAGGGCGTCCAATGCGGCGTCGGTGTTCGTCCCATTCGGAGTTCAAGTCCGTCCAATTAGGAATGTAATGTCGTCCGAATCGGAATATACCGCGTATGGTTCGGTTCTGCCACGCGGGACGAGCCCGTCCCCCTACGGTCGTTGGTTCTGCACAGCGCACAGGCGGTCGAACCACGTCTCGTCGAGGTGTCCGGCCCGCCTGGTCCATCGTTCGCTGGCCAGGTTCCGTGCCGCGTTCATGGCACCGCACCGAATATGGGCCGAAACCGCCAAGTCGATGAATACGTCGCGCTGGGCGTTGCTGCCGCCTAGGCGCTCCACTTCGGGCAGTGCCCGCGCGAGGGTGTCGGCGGCGTGCCGATAGTCACCTTTCGAATAGGCAGCGACTGCCGAACAGACATCGGCCACGACGGGACCGCAAGGCTGCCGGTCCCGTTCCAGCAACTTCGCCACCTCGCGCTGGATGCGATCCTGGGACTCGCGATCCGAGACTCCCCCGTAGGCCATCACGATGTGCGCATTCACGAAGGGGATGCCCGGCTTGGCGAACCGTTCCTCCACCAGGTCGACCAGCTCGCGACGCTGCGCAGGGTCGGCGACGGTCCCGACCACCTCGGCACGTAGAAGGAACGACGCGCAGTCGACCAGGGTGAACATCGGCAGCGTCCGGGAAACCGCCGGACGGATGCTGTCGAGGTAGATGGCGTGGGCGCGTTCCGCGTCGCCGCGCTGCAGGGCGAACAGCGCCTGGTGCCAGGCGAGGTGCGCATGCAGGATGGCTCCACGGTCGTACCGGGGCAGCCACGCCTCGATGAACTCCTCGCCCTCTTCGGCCGCGCCCTGTTCGTAGTAGCCGTGTGTCCGACCGTGCGCCGCGTTGGCGTTGTCGGGCTTGAGTTCCAATGCCCGGTCCAGCATGGGGATTCCCGTCTCGGCATCGCCCGCCTCCACCAGCGCCCAGCCGTAGGATGCGAGGAACCACCAGTCGTCGTTTCCCCACGCAGGCGCCAAGCGCTTCAACAGTTCCACCTGGCGGGAACGGAAGTCCTTGAAGCCGCCAAATCCGTAAAGTCCGTAGACACCCAGGGCAAACGAGATCGGCACGGCGTCGCGCGGATGGTCCACCGCGTGCGCCCGTACGGCATCCAATGCGCTCCCCGAGTCGCCGCGGAGAACCCGGTAGACGATCTCCGCGTGACGGCGTTCGCGTTCCGAACAGTGCGCCGCCAAGTCGCGGCCACGCGCCGCGGAGTCGCGCGCGCCCGCGTTGTCACCCAGGCCCGCCAACGTACGCGCCTTCGCACAATGACCCAGCGCGAATTCGGGATCCAGCGCCAACGCCCCGTCGACCAGCGCATCGCTACCCGGCTGCAACGCGAACATCCGATCAACCGCGTCGTCGTAGAGTTCGACGGCGCGCGCGGACTGCGCCGTGATCGGCTGGCCGAATCGGTCGTGGTGCATGGGCGATGCGCTTGGGACTGCGGGATCGGCGGTCGGAACTATCATACGCCGCAGCATCTTCCGACGATCAGAGTCTTCATGTCAGCTCAGACTACAACGCGCCGGCGGCGTTCGCGGCCAAAGGCGGTTCTGCTCGATCTCGGCGGCATCGTCATCGATATCGACCCGCACGCGTGTTTCGCATCCTGGGCGCGCGCCGCCGATGTGAATGCCGGCGTGATCGCCGCGCGCTGGGCGGTCGACGACGCGTACAAGGCGTTCGAGACCGGTGCCATCGATTTCGACGAATACGTTGCCAACCTCGCTGCAAGACTCGGCATCGTGCTGACCCGAGAGCAGTGGCGATCAGGCTGGAACGCACTGTTGCGCGCGCCTTTCGAAGGCGTCGCACGCATCCTACCCGAGGTTGCGTCGGTGATGCCGCTCTACGGATTCTCGAACACGAACACCGTGCACCAGGAGGCCTGGCAGTCGAGATTCGTCGTTGAGCTGGCGCCGTTCCAAAAGATCTACACTTCTTGGGAGATCGGCCTGCGCAAGCCCGCCGTCGAGGCCTACCTCAAGGTCGCCGACGCCATGGCTATCGCGCCGCCCGACATCCTGTTCATCGACGACAACCGGGAGAACGTCCTCGGCGCCCGATCCGCGGGGTTGGATGCCAGGCATGTCACGGATCCCGACGACACCGTTGCGATTCTCCGCGACGTCGTCGCTCGGTCTTGAACCCGATCAATCGTGGATCGCGGCGACCAGCGCGTCGTCCTTTCGACGCCATCGTGCATCCAGCCAGGCAGGGCCGCCGCGTTGGGCAACCGTATGGATTGGGAACCGTTCCGCGAGGATGCGAATCTCACCCCCCGCGCCACCCAGGAACTCCCAGAAGCTCACGTCGCGGGGATAGATGATCGTCACATCGACGATGGCAGGTCCCAACGAGCCGAGCGCCTGCAAGAGCGTCGAGAATCCGCCTGGCCGTGTGGGCATCAGCCGCCTGTACGGACTGCGCACACGTTGCCGGCGCTGCTCCGTGAACCGGGTACCCTCGACAAAGCTGAGCATGGCCGCCGGCGACCGGGACAGGACCGCACAAGCGGCCCGGACCCGACGACGGTCGTCCGCACGCCGGTCAGCATCCGATTCAAGCCCGCGGGAGCGGCGTCGAAGAATGGGGAAGTCGAAAGCGACAAAGATCAGTCCCAGCACGGGGAGGTAGGCGAGTTCGCGTTTGCACAGAAACTTGACGATGGGCCCACGCCGGGCGATGACGCTCTGCAGCAGGAAGATGTCCGCCCAGGAACGATGGTTGGCAACCACGATGCAAACTTCATCCGGGTCGAGATCGAGGCCGGGATCCTGCCATCGGGCGCCCGAGATCCTGTGCAGGCACCAGTCGTCGAACGCTACCGCCAGCCGATAGATCCGGGACCCCAGGCGCGATGCGAGCGGGCGCACCGCCGGCACCAGGGAGCGTGCGACGACCAGCAGCACCAGCGGCACCGAAAAGACCAGCAGATTACCCGCGATGGCCGTCAGCGAGAGGGTTGCCGCCAGATGGCCCCGCAACGTCACCGGCAGGGCGGCCTCGGAATGAGCATCGGCGTGTTTGCACGATAGCGCGTATAGGCCTCATCGTTGCCCCATCTCTTGCGTCCGCTGGCGTCCAGCATTCGTACACCGCTGATCCGGGTCAGTAACAGCCATACGAACACCGGCGAGATCAGCGTCACGTGCTGCCAGCCCGCAAGCGTCGGGAAAGCTGCGACTGCGATACCGACCCACAGCAGGATCTCGCCGAAGTAGTTGGGGTGGCGCGCCCACGCCCAGAGTCCCGAGTCGATGAAACGGGTGGCGTTCTCGGGTCGCCGGCGGAAGCGGCGCTTCTGCTCGTCGGCGACCACCTCAATCGCGAATCCGGCGAGCCAAAGCGCGGTTCCGGCAACGAGAAATCCGTCGACGGGGATGCGGGTGCCGGAAGTGATCGCGGCGAGACCCGGACCGAATGCCAGGCTCATCCACACGGCCTGCAGGGTCCACGTCATCAGGAAAACGGCGAAGTGCGGCTTGATGGTGTCGAAACGCCGGTCGCCACCCGTGCCGTGAACCCTGAGTCCGAGGAAGGCGCCGAGGCGTAGCGCCCAGATTCCAACGAGGATGGCGATGGCAATGGCTCGGACATCCAGCGTCTCGGCGAAGACGAGCGCCAAGCAGCCCGCAAGGAGAAAGGTGGCAGAGCCCACCAGGTCGAAGAAGCGTTCCGTCGAGAAGAGGTATGCGGGGATGAAGGCCACCCATTGCACGACGAAGGCGGCGGCTATGCATAGCGCGAACACCGGTACGCCGAACACCCGGCCGACGCCGTCGCTACCGGCCAATGCAACGAGGATGCCGAGGCAGATGGCGCCGGCGGTGCCCAGACACGCCCTTGCCGCGGTCACCCAGCTACTCCGCCAAAGTGATCGAGGCCGGCGAGATGAGCACGTTGAACTGCTCGCACCAGATCACGACCGACCCGAAGTCGTCGACATTCGTACCGCCGGGAATCGGGTAGTTCTGGCTACCCGAGAACGCCTTCAGACGGCCGAGGTCGACGAACATCGTCTGTTCCACCTCCGTCGCCGGCGTGACCTCGGCGAGGGGCACCAGGTAGACGTGGAACTTGGGCCCCGGACCCACCTCGAAGTCCGCCTCGAGGCGGACGAGATCCGCATAGAGCGTCGCCGTGCCCCGACCGTGGTGGATCGGATCCGACGGATTGGCATGGATGAACGTCGCCCGCGCCAGGACCTCACGCTCCGACTCGTTGGTCAGGGGTTCGTTCACCTCCGGCGGTGGAAACAGGTACGGAAAAACCACGATTCCCAAGGCGAAACCGAAACCGGTCCCGACGACGGCGCCAACGAGCAGTCCGATGAGGAGGCGCTGCATGTCGTTCAGGCGACCGCGCGGGCCAAGTCCGCGCTCGCCAAGTCGTGCCAGAGCGCGTCCGGGATGTGGGAGGCGAAGAGTTCGAGGTTCTCTTCGACCTCCCGCAGCGCGCGGACCCCCGGGATGACCGCGGCAACGGCCGGATGACGCAGCGGATACTGCAGCGCGGCCGCGCGCGGATCCACGCCATGGGATTCGCACATCCGGCGGATGGCCTGGGCCTTCTCCCAGAGATGGTCCGGCGCCGGCTTGTAGTCGTAGGTCGCGCGCCGCCGCTCGTCCGTGGTGAGGATGCCCGAGTTGTAGGGACCGCCGATGATGACCGACACCTGTTGTTCCAGGCATTTGGGCAGGAACTCGTCCAAGGGTTCCTGCTCAAGCAGGGTGAACCGGCCGGCCAGCAGGAAGCAATCCACCTTGAACTCATCCATCACCCGGCTGCACACCGGCCACTCGTTCACGCCCAGGCCGATGGCGCGCACCACGCCCTCTTCACGGAGTCGCGTAAGGGCGGGCAGCGCGCCCTTGCGGGCCGCCTCGAAGATGCCGGGCTGCGCATCGCCGTGGGTCCAGATGTCGATGTCGTGGCATAGCAGGATGTCCACCCGGTCGAGACCGAGGCGCGCGAGGCTTGCCTCCAGGGATCGGCGAACGGCGTCGAACGAATAGTCGTAGCGGATGGCGACCGGCTCGGCGTCCAGCATGCCGGCGAAGCGCTCGCCCTCGGCCGGCGGCACCAAGAGGCGTCCCACCTTGGTGGACAACACGAAGTCGTCCCGCGGCAGGCCCGAGGCGTTTCTCGCTCAGTCCGTGGCCGTACAGCGGCGCGGTGTCGAAATAGCGGATGCCGCCGTCCCGGGCGCGCCGCACGATGGCCGCGGCCTCGTCGTCGGTGAGCCGGTCGCCCACGGCACCGACCGGCGCACCGCCGAAACTCAGTTCCGTCACTTCGATGTCCGTGGCGCCGATGTTCCGGACTGCGATCATCTACGGGTGTCCTTGTCGCCGATGCTTGGCGAAGCATACGTCAACGCCGTGAACCCCATCGGTCGATTGGGGCTATGCTGCACCGCATGAGGGGACGCAACCGGCGCTGGCCGTTGTGGCCGGCCGCGGCGATGCTGCTGGTGCTGACGTGGAACACCGGCGCTGCGGAACGTTCCCGATCCGGCAGTGATCTCCACACCGGCGGTGGGGACGACTCGATCAGCCCCCCGCTGGTGATTCCCCGTTTCAGCGAAGCCGAGGTGGACATCCGCCTGGACGGCACCCTCGATGACGCGGTCTGGGCGCGGGTGCCCGCCTACGACCGCATGACGCTCGTCCGCCCGGACCGGGGTGGAACCGGACGCTATCGGACGCAGACGTTCATCTTCTACACGGAGCGCGGCCTGTACGTCGGCGCCTGGAACGAGCAGCCGTCCGAGTCGCTCACCCCGCGCCTGGCCGGGCGCGACGGCTGGGGTACCGGCGATGCCTACCAGGTCATGATCGACAGTTCGGGAAACGGTCGCTACGGCTACTGGTTCATGGTGGTGCTCGGCGGTACCCTGGCGGACGGCCACCTGATGCCCGAACGTCGGTTCAGCAGCAACTGGGATGGGCCCTGGGCGGGCGAGACCGTCATCACCGACGACGGCTGGACCGTGGAGATGTTCCTGCCGTGGTCGATGATCGACATGCCCGCCGTGGCCGAAGGCGAACGGCGCATGGGCCTGCTCGTGACCCGCGACCTGGCCGCGATCCACGAGCGTTGGGCTTGGCCCGGGTTGTCGTGGACGCAGCCGAAGTTCATCTCAGCGTTCCAGCCGATCACGTTCGAAGGCGTCGCGCCAACCCAGGAGATCAGCGTCTTCCCCTACGCGTCGCACCTGACCGACATCGCACGCGATGCCAGCGAACGGACAGTCGGTATCGATGTCTTCTGGCGTCCGTCCACCGCGTTCCTGCTCAATGCCGCCATCAATCCCGATTTCGGCCAGGTGGAGGCCGACGACATCATCGTCAACCTGTCCGCCTACGAGACTTTCCTCCAGGAGAAGCGCCTATTCTTCACCGAGAACCAGGAGGTCTTCAGCGGCAGCATCGATTTTGCCCCGACGCTGCTGCATACCCGGCGCATCGGCTCGTCGGTCGGCTCACGACACGGTGGCCCCGACTTCGAACCAGGCGTGTTCTTCGACTCCCACGACACCGGCAAACCCGTCGATCTGCTGTTCGCCGCCAAGGGCGTCGGTCAGATCGGCAACTGGCGATGGGGCGCGCTCGGGGCTGCGGAGGACGACACGAGACTCGCCTTCGCCGATGGCACGGGCAGCGCCGATGCGGACGGACGCAACTTCGGCGTCATGCGGTGGCAGCGCGAGAGCACCGCCGGCGGCGGTCGTCGAGCCATCGGATGGATGGCGACGGTGGCCCATCATCCTGAGCGGCGGGCGTCGTCACAAGGCGTCGACGCCCACTACAGCACGATGGACGCGAAGTGGACCTGGGACGGGCAGCTGTTCGTGAGCGATGTACCGGACGGCACCGGTTCCGGCGGTCTCGGCGTGCTGCAGTGGGCACCCCGACGCGGCGACTCCCACGTGTTCCGGGCGGACTACTACGGCGACCAACTCGACCTCAACGACCTGGGCTACCTGTGGCGCAACGACTACGGCGGCGTCGCGTACAGCTTCGACCGGCGCAACCAGCGGGCCGAGCGCTTCCGGGAGGTCCGGACGCAGTTCAGCACGTTTGCCGACTTCAACGGCGACGGCCGGCGGATCGGCAACGTGTTCGACGCCGGTCGCTCATGGCTGTTCCGCGACGGCGAAGGCGCGTGGGTGCGCGCCAACTACCGTCCCGGCCACTGGGACGACCGCAACAGCCGCGGCAACGGCGACTACCGCGTCGGACGCACCGTGAGCCTGCAGGGCGGGTGGTCGTCCGACTCGTCGAAACGGCTCTTCGGCAACGTCTCGGGCAGCATCCAAACGGAGTCCGAGGGCGGTTGGTACCGCTCCCTGAGCTTCGGCGCCGTCTGGCGACCCGTCGACCGGATCACGCTTGCGCCGGTTGTCTCCCACACCAATCGCGACGCATGGATCCTCTGGCAACACGACAGGTATTTCGAAGCGTTCAAGACCGAACAGTGGTCGCCACGCATCCAGTTCGATGCCTTCTTCACGGCAAGGCAACAGTTGCGTGTCCAGGTGGAGTGGACCGGGATCAAGGCGATCGGCGCAAGACGGTTGCTCATCGACGACGACGGCAAGCTGGTCGGGAGCGGCACCCCGACCGAGCGGTTCTCCATCAGCCGGATGACCGTCCAAGTCCGCTACCGCTGGCAGATCGCGCCGCTTTCCGACCTGTTCGTGGTCTACAACCGCAACGGATCACTGTTCGCACCGTCCGACGACAGGGGATTCTCCACGCTGCTCAGGGACGCCTTCGACGACCCGCAGCGCGAAGCCCTGCTCGTCAAGGTTCGTTACCGCTTCGGAAAATGAGCGGGATGCACCGGCTAGCAAGAGTCTAGGTTGACTTCCCCGAGCGTGCGCTGGCAGATTTGCAGGCGGGAGGATTCCATCGGTGCCCATCGGACCCAACGGCGAGAAACGACCTGCCAGCGTCGTCTCCAACGCGGTGCGCTGCATGATGGTCGCCACCGGCGAGGCGGAGGAGAAGATCATCAGGAGCACAGCCCTACGTCGCGCCAGGGAACGGTCCTACCCGCTTCCCCACCAGGTCGTCATGCTGGCCCCGACTCAGCGCCGCAGGAAGGACACTTGACGCAGGACGCGGCCGAGTTGAGCCGCATGGTGCGGTAACTGTCCACGCGTCGACCCGCGCCCAATGAATCAATTGCCCCGGGCCAAGCGCGCTAGAATCCTGGCGATGCTGATCGAAGGCGCGTCCATGCGCTCGGTCGCGCGCACCGCAGGGGTGAGCATCAACACGGTTGCCAAGCTGCTGCACGATGCCGGCAGAGCCGCCAAGATCTTTCACGACTCGCGTGTTCGCGGAATCCGTGGTCGCCGGCGAGTCGAATGCTCCCGGGTCTGGGCGTTCGGCGACACCGGACAACCCCCCGAACAAGACCCCGAACGGCCCCTCCGTACCCGCGATGCCTGGACCTATACCGCCATCGATGCCAAGAGCCGGCTGATCGTGTCGTACTCCATCAGCTTCCGCGCAGTCGGGGCGGCCATCGCCTTGAAGGATGCCCTCCGGACCAGATTCCGAGTCAAGCCGGTCTTGGTGACGAACCCGCTGCCGACGAACGTCACCGGCACCGTTGAAAGTACCAGGGCCGACTTCGCCGGAGCGTTCCACCGGGCCAGAGCGGACGCGGCCGCGCGGGCGGATCCCAAGTCAAAGGCCGATCGCTCGACGGGTCGCATGGAGACGTACAGAGCCGTGGTCAGCCTCTATGCTCTGCACCACAACTACTGCCGGATCCAGCGTTCGGGGACGACGCCGGCGATGGCCGCCGGTCTCGAAGACGAGATACGCGACACGGCCTGGATCGTCGAACTGATCGACGCTCGGGCCCCGAAACCCAAACGACCCAGCACGTACAGGAAGCTCGTCCGCAGTGGTGTTCACTAGGGAAGGTCTGATTAAGACCTTCCCATTGAATTTGTCGGCATATCCCTGTGCCGCTGTGCCGCGTGCCGCGGTGCCGCGCTAGTTCTGATCAAGCCAAGGATGGCTTGATCAGACATTCCTAGAACAGCGTCATCTGCTTGTCGTCGCCGACGACCTGGTCGAAGTCGAGGTCCAGGGCGGCGAGGACGGGCTCCGCCACGGGTCGAACCTGCTTGTCCAAATAGTGCTCACGGTCCGGTTCGTGCTCCAGGGCATCGAGCGGTTCCGGTCCGCCGACGGTGATGAGGTAGGAGACGACCCGACCGGGGTCGCGGGACTTTCGCGCGGCGGCCACGTGGGGCGGCGTGTTCGCCGTGTATTCGGTGGTTCGTTTACGCAGGCCCTTGCGGTAGACCAGCTTGTCGTCGAGGTCGCCCCGGCGCAGCGCGACGGCGACCTTTTCGAGGTAGTCCCCCAGGGGCTCGTCCGCGAACAACCTCCGGTAGAGTTCGCGCTGCACCTCCTTGGCCAGTTCCGTCCAATCCCGGCGGACCACCTCCATGCCCGTGAACTCGACCTCCGCCTGGCCGTCGAGCACCCCGGCGTAGCGCTTGCGCGCGCCGGCGCCGCCGTGCCGGACCGAAGGCAGGAAGAGCTTGAGGTAGAGCTTCTCGAACTCCATCTCCAGGCGGCTCATCACCTGCCAAGACTCCCTCGCATACTGGTCGATGGCGTCGTTCAGCTCGGTCGCGAGGCGCGGACCGGCTTCCCGGGCGCCGTCCGAGTCCATTCCCGAGCGGACGAAGACGCTGTCGGTGTCGCCGTAGAGCACGTCGAAACCACGCTCCTCGAACCAGGACTTGGACCACTGCAGGAGGTGCCGGCCCATACCCGTGACGGCGTTGGCGATGGCGACGTTGTGGAACCGGCAGGCGGGCGTGCCGAGCACGCCGTAGAAGGAGTTCATGAGGATCTTGATGGCCTGCGAGGCCACCGCGTCGCCAGACCGCTTGGCGGCTTCGCGCTGGGGGAAGAGTTCGTCGAGCATCCTCGGCAGGATCGCCTCGTCGCGGCGGAACGCGGCATCCGGCGCGACCCGGATCACGTCTTCCCCGTCTTCGGGATGCGCAACGAAACCCAGCGGGTCGATGTTGAAGGTGCGGATCACGCTCGGGTAGAGGCTCTTGAAGTCGAACACCCAGACGTTCTCGTGGATACCCGTGGCCGGCTCGAAGACATGTCCGCCCGCCTGGTGCCGGGACACGCGGGCGTCGTCGGAACCCACCGTGGGTGCGACGATCCGACGCTTGCGCAACGCCGAGAGGTAGCGGAAGTCGAACGACGCGATGCTCGCCGAGACCCGGTCCGGCGTCATCCCGGTGAGCCGGCTCCTGGCCACCGCGAGGTTGACCAGGTCGAGCTTCTCGACGATCTCGAGCGCCAGGCGAGCGTCGGTGCGCGCGTACGCGGCGAAGGTTTCGAGGTCGTCCCGGTAGCGGGCAAGGATGTCCTCGGCGCGGTTGCCGCTGCCGCCCATTTCCACCTTGCCCTCGCCGAGGACTTCGCCGGCCACGCCATTGAGGGAGTAGTCGTCGAAGCGCATGAATGCGCCGCGCACCAGGTCCATGCCGTCGAGCACGAGCCGACCGGGAATGGACGCCTGGCCGCTGCCGAAGTAGCCCCGTGCCGGGCGTACCCGGACCGTGCCGGCATCGCGCCCGAGTTGAAAGGGGACGCGCACACGCTTGGCGATGCGGTTCAACACGTTGAGGTCGAAGTCGATCACGTTCCAACCCGTCAGGATGTCGGGATCGAGGTCGGCCACGCGGTCGACGAACGCCGTGAGGGCCTCGCGCTCGTCGACGCAGCCGATGGCGGACTCGGGCATTGGCCGGTCATCGGCATCGACGATGTACACCTCGTCCGCACCCAGGCCGTAGATGGAGATGGCGAGCAGCTGCTTGGCGGTCGGATCGGTCTCGATATCGAAGGAGAGCACCGACGGGGCCACCGCCACGTCCGCCGGGACGAGAACCGGGTCGTCGTAGACCCGCGCGATCCGCTCGCCGGGCGTGAACGGTCCCGTGATCTCGCAGCCGCCGCGGATGTCGCGGTCGATCAGGTAGCGCACGGCGAAGCGGATATCCGCCTCGAAGGGCTCGACGCCTTCCCGGCGCAGACGTTCGCG
>JAGWBN010000095.1:0-1029 GCA_021295875.1 Pseudomonadales bacterium | reverse complement strand
CGGCGCACGAAGAAGTGTGGCGACTGGCGATGATCGCGAACCAGGAACGTGCCGCCTCGTTCGAGTATCCCGTAGAGGTGCACCACCGGCGCACTCCTTCCAGTGCGTTCGGTGCGATAGCTCGCCTGGAGAATGAAGCCCCTTGCCGGACCCTCGTTGCCGGTGGTCGTATCGCCCCCTGCGGTTACCGCCACATGTGGGTGCCACCGCAGACGGCGATGGCCTGGCCGGTGATGTACGAGCTCGCCGGCGCCGCCAGGAACACGGCAATGCCCTTGAGATCGTCCGACTCGCCGAGGCGCCGGAGCGGCGTGTTGGTCTCGGCGTTGCGCTTCGCGCCCTCGTTGTCCCACAGCGCGCGGGCGAAGTCCGTCTTGATGAGTCCGGGACAGATCGCGTTCACGCGCACGCCGCCCGGACCGTATTCCAACGCCAGGTTGCGCACCAGGGCGATGTCGGCGAGCTTCGAGATGGCGTACGTGCCGAGCGTGAGCGACGGTGTGAACGCACCGGTGCTCGCGGTGATCATGATCGAACCGCCGCCGGCGGCGACCATGTCGGGTGCCACCATCTGCGCGAGCCAATGGTTGGATCGCACGTTGGAGTTCATGATCTTGTCGAACGCCGAGTCCGGAATCTCGGACATGGGCCCGTAGAAGGGATTGATCCCCGCGTTCGCGACCAGGATGTCGATGGGTCCCAGGCGGTCCCTGGTCTCGGCGACCAGCGCTTCGAGCTGCTCCTTATAGCCGATGTTGCAGGCCACCGGGACCGCCGCCTCGTCACCGCATTTGGCGTTGATCTGCTCGCAGGCGGCCTCGCACTGGTCGAGCTTGCGGCTGGACACCACGATCCGCGCACCGTGTTCCGCCAGACCCTCGGCCATGGCGAGGCCCATGCCTTTCGATGCGCCCGTCAGCAGGGCGACTTTACCGGTGAGATCGAAGATGCTGGTTGCAACCGCCATGAAAGAGACTCCGCCAGATGAACAGCACAGATTATCGGCTCCGGGTGAGCGGTGCCAGCGTA
>JAGWBN010000094.1:7395-8846 GCA_021295875.1 Pseudomonadales bacterium | reverse complement strand
CAATCTACCCCCTGCCACGACCAACCTGGGTCTCGTGCCGATGGTGCTCGAACAGAGCGCCCGCGGAGAACGGGCGTACGACATCTATTCGCGTCTGCTCAAAGACCGGATCATCTTCCTCGTGGGCCCCGTGGAGGACACGGTGGCGAGCGTGGTCATCGCCCAGCTCCTGTACCTGTGGTCGGAAAACGCCGACAAGGACATCCACATGTACATCAACTCCCCCGGAGGGGCCGTGACCTCGGGACTGTCCATCTACGACACGATGCAGTACGTCAGTTGCGATGTCGCCACGTACTGCATCGGGCAGGCCGCGAGCATGGGTGCCTTCCTGCTCGCCGCCGGCGCCAAGGGCAAGCGGTTGGCCCTGCCCAACTCGCGCACGATGCTGCATCAGCCGTCGGGAGGTTCCCGCCGCGGACATCGAGATCCAGGCCCGCGAGATCATCGCCATGCGCCAACGCCTGAACGAGATCCTCGCCGAGCACACCGGGCAGTCGGTGGAACGCATCGCCGTCGACACCGACCGCGACTACTGGATGAGCCCACAGGAAGCCCTGGACTACGGACTGGTGGACGTGATCAAGCACCCGGAGCGGTCGCCGACCGCGTGACGGCGAGGGCGAAGACGGCGACAGCGGGCTCAAGGGCGCGATGGCTTCGCGCCTCCCGAGGGCGCGAAAGGGCGCGGATTAGTGGCACTTTGACGCACAGAATTGGGCGAGTACCGGTTAGGGCCGGGGTTGCAAAATCCTTACCGAGCCCTCATGGTTCGCCCTTGGCAAAACACGGTTTGCAGAGGTTCTAGTGGCCGACAACCGCGACAATATCCGCCGCTGCTCTTTCTGCAGCAAGAGCCAGCACGAGGTGCGCAAGTTCATCTCGGGCACCGGCGTATTCATCTGCGACGAGTGCGTTGAACTGTGCAACGAGATCATCCACGAGGGCACGCCGCCGGGCGCGAATGGCGGCGAAAAGGACAAGCTGCCGGTGCCCAAGGAGATCAAGTCGACGCTCGACGACTACGTCATCCACCAGGAGCACGCCAAGAAGGTCCTGTCGGTCGCGGTGTACAACCACTACAAGCGGCTGAACTACAAGGGCAAGAAGGACGACGTCGAGCTTTCCAAGTCCAACATCCTGCTGATCGGCCCCACCGGGTGTGGCAAGACCCTGCTGGCCGAGACCTTGGCGCGCCTGCTCGATGTGCCGTTCACGATCGCCGACGCCACCACCTTGACGGAGGCCGGCTACGTCGGTGAGGACGTCGAGAACATCATCCAGAAGCTTCTGCAGAAGTGCGACTACGATGTCGAGCGTGCCCAGGTGGGCATCGTCTACATCGACGAGATCGACAAGATCTCGCGCAAGTCCGACAACCCGTCGATCACCCGAGACGTTTCCGGCGAGGGTGTCCAGCAGGCGCTCCTGAAGTTGATCGAGGGGACCAT
>JAGWBN010000094.1:0-7311 GCA_021295875.1 Pseudomonadales bacterium | reverse complement strand
CTCGACCGGGTGATCATGGACCGTTCGGACAAGGTCAGCATCGGCTTCATGGCGGACCCCGACGTGACGCGGAAGAATCCCAAGACCGTCGGCGAGACGCTGCGCCGGGTCGAGCCGGAGGACTTGATCAAGTACGGCCTCATTCCGGAGTTCGTCGGTCGCCTGCCGGTGGTCGCGACGCTCGAGGAACTCGACACCGACGCGCTCATGCGCATCCTGACGGAGCCGAGGAACTCGCTGACCAAGCAGTACGAGAAGCTGTTCGACATGGAAGGCGTCGAGGTGGACTTCCGCGAAGACGCCCTGCGAGCCGTCGCCAAGAAGGCCATGGAACGCAAGACCGGTGCCCGCGGCCTGCGCTCGATTCTCGAATCCGTGCTGCTCGACACCATGTACGACCTGCCCTCGTCGCAGTCGGTGGCCAAGGTGGTCGTCGACGAGAGCGTGATCGAGGGCGAGAACGAGCCGATGCTGGTCTACGAGAGCGTACCCCCTGCCGACGACGAGGCGAACGCGGAGTCGGCCTCGAATCCCTGAATCCGGGTCACGACCCATGCAAGATCCCGCTACGTTGACCGGCCTCGCTGTCCTGCCGCTGCGCAAGATGGTCATCTTCCCCCACGGCATCCATCCGCTGTTTGTCGGCACCAAGCGCTCCATAGCCGCTCTCGAGGCCTGCACGGCGGGCGACCAGCGGATCCTCTTGGTGACCAAGCGGGACGCGGCTGTGGAAGATCCGGGCGCGGAAGATCTCTACGAAGTGGGCACCGTCGCGACGGTCCTGCAGCTGCTGCCGTTGCCGGACGGCAAGGTCAAGGTTCTCGTCGAGGGGAGTCAGCGCGCACGGATCGAGCGTCTGGACACATCGGGTGACTACGTGATGGCCGATGTCTCGGCGTTCGACGAGCCCCGGTTGTCGACATCCACCGCGGAGACTGTGACGCGATCACTGATGGGCCGCTTCGAGGAGTTCGCCAAGGCCACCGAGGTATCCCAGGACGTGATTGCCTCGGCGGCAAGCATCGACGATCCGGCCCGCCTGGTCGACACCATCGCCACCCATGCGCCGCTGAAACTCGGCGCCAAGCAGGCGATCCTCGAGGCGGCGGATTTCAATGATCGGCTGCAACGCCTGCTGGCGTATCTCGATACGGAAGTGGAAGCGCGGCAGATGGACCGGCGCATCCGCGGCCGGGTCAAGAAGCAGGTGGAGAAGTCCCAGCGCGAGTACTACCTGAACGAGCAGATCAAGGCGATCAACAAGGAACTCGGTCAACTGTCCGATGCGCCGACCGAGTTCGACAACCTGGCCGAGCGAATCGATGCCGCGGGCATGCCCAAGGAGGCCAAGAAGAAGGCGACGAACGAACTCGCGAAGCTGAAGCTCATGGCACCCATGTCGGCGGAGGCGACCGTCGTGCGCAGCTACCTCGATTGGATGCTCTCCATTCCGTGGAAGAAGAAGCGCCGCGTTCGACGGGACCTGAGGGCGGCGCAGCAGATTCTCGACGACGATCACTACGGTCTCGAGGACGTCAAGGAACGGGTACTCGAATACCTGGCCGTGCAGGGGCGGGTGCAGAAGTCCAAGAGCCCGGTGCTGTGCCTGGTGGGTGCCCCGGGTGTCGGCAAGACGTCGCTCGGCGAGTCCATCGCCCGGGCCACCAACCGCAAGTACATCCGCATGGCGCTCGGCGGCGTCCGCGACGAGGCCGAGATCCGCGGCCACCGGCGCACCTATATCGGTTCCATGCCCGGCAAGATCCTGCAGAAGATGGCCAAGGCGGGCGTGCGCAACCCGCTGTTTCTCCTCGACGAGATCGACAAGATGGGCATGGACATCCGCGGCGATCCGGCCTCGGCGCTGCTCGAGGTGCTCGACCCGGAACAGAACAACACCTTCAACGACCACTATCTCGAGGTCGACTACGACCTGTCGGACGTCTTCTTCGTCTGCACCTCGAACTCGATGAACATTCCGCCGGCGTTGCTGGACCGTCTGGAGGTGATCCGCCTGGCGGGCTACACCGAGGAGGAGAAGCGCAACATCGCAACGCGTTTTCTGATCCCCAAGCAACGCCGATTGAACGGCCTGGCCGAAGCCGACTTCAGCATCAGGGACGAGGGTTTGATCCACATCATCCGCTACTACACCAAGGAAGCGGGGGTTCGAGCGTTGGAGCGGGAAATCGCCAAGCTGTGCCGCAAGGTGGTTACCGAGCAGACCCTCGCCGATGGTGACGAGTCCACGGCACGGGTGATCGACGCGGACGATGTGGAGGCGTACAACGGCGTCCGCAAGTACAACTACGGTCGGGCGGAGAAGGAGAACCAGGTCGGCGTCGCCACCGGTCTGGCCTGGACCCAGGCGGGCGGCGAGCTGCTGAGCATCGAGGCGTTGGCGGTGTCCGGCAAGGGGCGCCAGATCAAGACGGGCTCACTCGGCGATGTGATGCAGGAGTCCATCCAGGCCGCCGTGACCTTCGTGCGTAGTCGGGCGGCGTCGCTCGGCATCGACGAAGACTTCAACGAACGTTTCGATCTGCACATCCATGTGCCGGAAGGCGCCACCCCGAAGGATGGACCAAGCGCCGGAATCGGCATGTGCACCGCGTTGGTCAGCGCGCTGACCGGAATCGGTGTGTCGGCGGATGTGGCCATGACCGGCGAGATCACCCTGCGCGGCCAGGTACTGCCCATCGGCGGTCTGAAGGAGAAGCTCCTCGCGGCGCACAGGGGCGGCGTCCAGCGGGTCGTCATCCCCCAGGAGAACGCCCGTGACCTCAAGGAGGTCCCGGACAACGTCAAGGACGAACTCGAGATCCTGCCCGTGGAGTGGATGGACGAAGTGATCGAGATCGCACTCGAGCGTCGCCCGGAACCTCGTGCCATCGACCATGCCGAGGCAGCCGATGCCGAGGTGGGTCAGGATGCCACCGACGCCCTCCCGGAGCTCCCGGAGCTCCCGGAGGGGGTGCCGATGGGCACACATTAGCGTGCACATTGATCGTACGCATTGACAGCTTTTTGACGTGGCTGCTATAACGCCGCGTGTTGGGGAGTGGCTTAACTCCAGTGGTGTGTCCACGAGCATGACGGCCTCGGACACGTTGACCCGCACGGTTACTAGAAGGACCTTCTACATGAACAAGTCAGAACTAATCGATGCCATCGCCAGCGAGGCTGACATCTCCAGGGCTTCGGCGGCACGTGCGCTGGATGCGGCGCTCAACGGCATCCGTGGTTCGCTTCAGGATGGCGAGCCGGTGGTCCTTGTCGGGTTCGGCACGTTCCTTGTCCGTGAGCGCTCGGCGCGCACAGGGCGCAATCCGCAGACCGGCGCGACGATCGAGATCGCGGCGTCGAAGGCACCGGCCTTCAAGGCGGGCAAGGCGCTCAAGGACGCTCTCAACTAGGGGTTACCCACGGGGTACACCCTCCTCCTGGGGCCTTCATGCCGGCGAGGCGGGTGGCCCCCGAACGACTAGCAGCCGCTGCTGCGCAGCGCGGCGCTTGAACAACGCGCGAAGGTCAACCGGAGTTCCGATCGATGGTGCTGCAGAAGATGCGTGCTGGCGCCCAGGGCATGGCAGCCAAGGTCGTGGTGGGCTTGATCGTTTTCGTCCTCGCGGTGACGGGATTCGGCGCGATTCAGTTCTTTTCCGGGGGGGAGCCCATCGTCGCGACGGTGAACGGCGACGACATCAGCCAGAGCAGGCTTGAACTGGAGACCCAGCGGCAACGGGCCCAACGGCAAAGTGAACTCGGCGGGGACGTCCCGGAGGAGTTGCTCGATCAGTTCGTCAGCCGCGAGTCGGTCCTGCAGTCGCTGATCGTATCAACCCTCGTGGGCCAGCTTGCCGACGACCTCGACCTGTCGGTCAGCGACCAGGCCGTCCAGTCGAGCATCCGCGAGGCCTTTGGGAGTCTGGCTGGCTTCGACTCGGCGGCGTACCGGAACTATCTCGCCAACATCGGTCATACGCCGAGTTCCTTCCAGGCCGAACTGGCGGACCAGGAGAGTCGTACTCAACTGAGTTCGGGTCTCGGCGAAACGAATTTCGTCACCAACCGTGAGCTGCGCCATGCGGCGCGGATCGTGCATCAGCGCCGCGACCTCGCGTACCTGCTGTTCGACATCTCGTCGCTGGTGACCGGCATCGAGGTGGACGATGCCGAGATCGAGAACCACTACGGACGCAATCTCGATGACTACATGACCGAGGAACGCTTCGACTTCGACTACGTCCGTCTGCCTCGGGCCACACTGGAAGCCGAGGTCGAGATCGACGACGAGGCGGTGCGACTCGCCTATGAGGACGAGATCGCGACGAGGCCGGAACCGCGGCGTCACGCGGCCCACATACTGCTCGAAATCGGCGACCAACGCAGCGTCGAGGATGCCGTGGCGGCACTCGAGCAGGCCCGAACCGACATCCTGGGTGGTGCGAGCTTCGAAGAACTCGCCGCCGAACTGTCGGAAGACCAGGCATCCGGCGCCAATGGAGGCGACCTGGGCCTGGTGGGCCCGGGGGTGTTCCCGCCGGCGTTCGAGGATGCACTGTCTCTGCTCGAACCGGGCGGCTTGTCCGCACCGGTGCAGACCGACTTCGGTGTGCACCTCATCAAACTCGTCGACATCGAGTCGGATGAGGTGCCACCCCTGGAGGAACGACGCGATGCGATCATCGCCGACCTGCGCCGCGTGGAAGTTGACCGTCGCTTCGAAGAGGTCGAACGGGAGATGGACGAGATCGCCTTCGAGCAGGGGGATTCGCTAGAGGCCCTGACGGCTTACCGCGGTGGCTTGACGATCGAGCACGTCGATGGCGCGACCCGGAATAGCCGCGACGGCGTCATGGGCGACGCGGCCGTTCACGATGTGGCCTTCAGCGACGAGGTGCTGGTCGAAGGATTCAACAGCCGCGCGGTGACGACGCTCGACGCGATCGTGGTGATCCGCTTGCGTGACCGCCATCCAAGCGTCGAGAAGCCGCTCGACGAGGTTCGTGACGACATCCGTTACGCCGTTGCCAGGGAACGCGCCCGGGGCATGGCCGAGGAAGCGGCCTTCAACGCGCTGGCAAGATTCGCAGACGGCGCGACTCCTGCGGAGATCGCCGATGAAACCGGGCGCGAGTGGCAAACGGCCGACGCGGTGGCGCGCGATGCGACCGGCGTGCCCTCAGCGGTCTTGACGCTGGCTTTCGAGATGACGACCCCTCCGCCGGGTGAGCGCCAGTCGGACATCGCGACCCTGACTGACGGATCCAGGGCCCTGGTGCTGCTGTCCGGCGTGAAACTCGGCGACTACGAGGCGCTCACCGCCGAGGAACGCAACTACATGGCTCGCAATCTCGAACAGTTGAGGGCCAGTCAGGACTTGGCATCGTTGGTGCGTAGCCTCCGGACCGAGGCGCGCATCAGCATGATCGACTTCGACAGCACGCCCTGATTGGGGAGTGTGCGTGTGCCGTAGACGGCACCGTGCTGTCCCGGCAAACTTGGCAACGGCACGACTCTGGAAGGAACAAGGACGATTCCGGCCATGGAGGCACGGCAGGAGCGCGACACCCACCGCGTGGTCGAACGCGACCGGCACGACGCGCAGGGACGTTTTGCGGCGTGGCTCGAAAACCCCGCCGGGGACCGTCTGCTGCGTACCGAGCGAGAGGCAATGCGCAAGGTGGCACGGCAGATCCACGGCGATGTGCTCGTATGGTTGGGTCCCCGACCCGACATGCTGGACACCACGTCCCGGAGCATGGTTCGGCTCAGGGTATTCGTCGCGGACAACGACTTCGACGTTGGCCGTGCGTGCCCCGAGGCGAACACCGACGGCCGCTTCGATGCGGTCGGTGCCGACTCCGCGCATCTGCCGTTCTCGCCTGGAAGCGTCGACGCCGTGGTCCTCCACCACGCGTTGGACCTCGCTTCCGATCGACGTGTGGTGCTGCGTGAAGCCGAACGGATTCTCAAACCCGGCGGCCGTCTCGTGGTGCTCGGGTTCAACCCGTTGAGCCTCTGGTCCTTTGCCAAGCAGCGAGGCCCGCTACGCGATCTTCGTTCCGTCAGTGTGCCCCGCCTGCGCGAGTGGCTCGCCCTGCTGGGTCTCGAGCGGGAGACCCGGACGCTCTACCTCAATTTTCGTTCGGCTCTACCGGTGACTTTGAACGGCGGCGGTTGGCGGGCGGCGAGCGATTGGCTCAACCGGGTTCAGCCACCCGTCGGCGGTGTGTACTTGGTCATGGCCCGCAAGGTGGGCTACGCGCTCATCGCCCAACGTCGACCTCTACGTCGACAGGTTGCGGGGCGGCGCCTGGAGTCGGCGGCTCCGGTGCTGCCCCATCCGACCCGGATCAAGGCTTGGTCGGGCGTCGCTTCAGGGTCCGAATGACGCAAGCCGTGGAGATCTTCACCGACGGTGCCTGCCGCGGCAATCCCGGGCCGGGTGGCTGGGCGGCGCTGCTGCGGTTCGGTGACAACGAGACGTCCATCAGCGGCGCGGAACCGCATACCACCAACAACCGCATGGAGTTGATGGCGGCGATCAAGGGACTGGCGGCGCTCAAGCGACCGGTCCGGGTCGTCCTCACCACGGACTCCGAATACGTCCGTCAAGGCATCACGAGCTGGATTCATGGGTGGAAGAAGCGCGGCTGGAAACGTGCCAACAAGCAGCCGGTGTTGAATGTCGATCTCTGGCGGCGCCTCGATGCGCTCGATGGCCAGCACGATGTGCGTTGGGAGTGGGTCAAGGGCCACAGCGGCCATGCGGAGAACGAGGCGGTGGACCGGGCGGCGAACGAGGCCATCGACCGGTTGCTCGCGGCGACCGGCAAGGCGTGAGGCAAGTCGTCCTCGATACGGAGACCACGGGTCTCGAGACCGAGAGAGGCCACCGGGTGATCGAAATCGGCGCGGTGGAAATCGTCGACCGCAAGCTGACCGGAAATCGCCTGCAGCTCTACATCGATCCAGAGCGCGACATCGACGATGCGGCGTTGGAAATCCACGGGCTCGATGCCGCCTTCCTTGCCGACAAGCCCAGGTTCGCCGAGGTCGCGGATGAGTTCGTGAGTTTCGTCGACGGTGCCGAGGTCATCATCCACAACGCGCCGTTCGACCTGATCTTCATCGACTACGAGTTCTCGCTGCTCGAACGGGACGGGACCAGGAGCCTGGGCGATATCTGCACGATCACCGACTCCCTCGCACTGGCGCGACGCAAGCACCCCGGTCAGAAGAATGGTCTGCGCGCCTTGTGCCGTCGCTACGAGGTGGACGACTCGGCCCGCGAACTGCACGGCG
>JAGWBN010000093.1:2904-18839 GCA_021295875.1 Pseudomonadales bacterium | reverse complement strand
CCCCGAATCCCGGCGTGAAACCCTGGGAAGAGCTCAAGGCGAACGAAAGGAAGTTCGTCTGCCGCCTGCAGGAGGCGTGGGCGGGGTTTCTTGAGCACACCGACGCGGAGATCGGTCGCCTAATCGAGCATTTCCGCACGATGGGCGCGCTCGACGACACGCTCGTGATACTCACTGCGGACAACGGCACGAGCCAGAACGGCGGACCATACGGCGTGATGAACGCCGGTCCGAGCGGCGCCCGCAACGCGACCAGGAGCGGACAGACTCTCGGCGAGAAGATCGGTCGACCCCAGCCCGAAGAAGACTTCGATGCCATCCAGGAAAGACTCGACGACATCGGCGGGCCGAAGAGCAACAGCGACATCCCCTGGGGTTGGTCGCAGGTGGGGAACACGCCGCTCCGTTGGTACAAGCAGGACACCCACGGCGGCGGCGTGCGGGTCCCGATGATCGTGCACTATCCACGGAACATCGACGAGCCCGGCGCCATCCGCGGCCAGTTCCACTACGTCACCGACATCGCCCCGACGGTACTCGAGACTCTCGACGTGGAGCCCCGGTCGAACTACCGCGGCTACGATCAGATGCCGATTGCGGGAACGAGTCTCGCCTATACCTTCGGAGACGGGGATTGTCCGACCCGAAAGCCGATTCAGCATTTCGAGATGATGGGCAAACGCGGCCTGTGGCACGACGGCTGGAAGGCCGTCAGCCGCCACGAGCCCGACGAGGACTACGACGACGAGCAATGGGAACTGTACAACCTGGACCGGGACTTTTCCGAGACGAACGACCTGGCAGCGGCGGAGCCGAAGCGGCTGAGGAAGATGATCGACCTATGGTGGGTGGAGGCGGGACGCCACGGCGTCCTGCCACTGGATGATCGCTTTGGATGGCGCCGTGAGTCTGGAGGCGACACCGCCAGCTACCGTTTCGTCCCACCGATGGCGCACGCCGACCCTGGGACGGGGCAACTGGTCGCTGGTCGCGGACATCGAGATCCCGGACGCCGCGACCGAGGGCGTCATCTACTCCCAGGGTTCGTTCCTGGATGGATTCTCGCTGTTCATCCAGGAGGCGGCCCTGTGTCTCGTGTTCAACGTGTTGGGCGACGCGATCACGGGGCGGTCGACGACGACGCTCCCTAAGGGGCGCACGACCGTCGGCGTCCTGTTCGAACGGGGCGACGACGACACGGGCACGATCACCCTCCAGGCGGACGGTCGGGAAGTCGGTTCGATCGGCATCCCGGACGTCACGCGCCTGTCGAAGATTCGCGGCGTGGACGTCGGCCGCGACCCGCATGCACCCGCGACCGACAGGTATCGCCCACCTTTCGAGTTCACCGGAATCATCCATTCGGTAGACCTCGACGTCGGCCTTCCGGTACGCGTTGACCGACAGACCCGCGCTCGCGGTGGATGCGATCAACATCACGGATGAGAACGTATACTACTTCAACCTGCTGGCGATCGGCGTTGCGAAGCACTTCTCCAAGCGCGGTCAATGCCGGCCGCCGGTTCCCGTTCGGCGCACGCTACCGGTTCTAGGTGCGCCGCGCCGGCACCGGCGTAACGATACGAGGACAAGCAGTGTCGAACGAGCAACTGCAACGCGACGGATTGGCGGGCCCCTACGAGCTCGCGGACACGTCCGGGCTCGACGCCGCGTGCGAAGTGGTCCTGGAACTCAAGGCGCTGCTGCGCCAGCAGAGAAGGGTCGCATCCATCACGGGCATCGAGAATACGGCGCCGAACCCCTTGATCGACCGGCACATGGATGTGGAAGCGATCAGGAACATCTTCTTCGACGACAACCTGCAGGCCGCGTTGTCCGACCACTTCGGCGACGGACTCTTCGTCTGGCGAACCAATTTCTTCGTCAAGAGCGACGGCGCGGGACAGAACAAGTGGCACCACGACCGACACTTCGAGAACGGCAACGAGCCGATCGATCTCTTCGACACCGGCAATCACTTCAGCATCCTCGTTGCCCTTACCGACGTCGGCATGAACTCCGGCAGGATCGAATACGTGAAGGGATCGCATTCCTCGATCGACGGGTGGGACAGGGACATTCCGCGGCATATCCTCGACGTACCCGAAGTCGTCCGGGACAGGGTCACGCCGCTACCCCTCAAGCAAGGCCAGTTCGTCCTCTTCCATTCCACCCTGCTGCACCGCAGCCTGGCTTTTGGCGCCGGCGAGCGGAGAGTGTCCATGGCCGCGAGGGTCGCGAGGGTGGGCACCCAGATACCGGAGTACGGGGCGGAGAATCCGGCCGGCGGAGCCCAGTCCGAGGCGGAGCCGTTCGTCTACTACCGAAGGTCCGGGATACTGCCCCTGAATTGAGCACGAATGCTCGACGCGACCCAAATCGAAGGCTACGAACGCGACGGCTACCTGACCGTCGACAATGTTCTGACGGTCGACGAGTTAGAGGAGCTTCGGCACGTAACCGACGAATTCGTCGAGAAATCCCGCAACGTCGGTTCGAACGACGAGATATTCGACCTTGAGCCAGGGCACCGTGCCGAGTCTCCCAGCCTGCGCCGCATCAAGCATCCGATCAGCAGGCATCCGGTCTACGCCAAATACGCCCGGCACGATCCCATCCTGGACATCGACCTGCGCTACCACAACAACAAGCTGAACATGAAGAACCCCGCCGACGGTTCCGCCGTTCAGTGGCACCAGGACTGGGCCTTCTACCCGCACACCAACGACAGCATTCTCGAAGTCGGCATCGCGCTGGACGACATGACGGCGGACAACGGCGCGTTGATGGTGATTCCGGGAAGCCACAGGGGCAGAACCTGGGACCACCATCAGGACGGTGTCTTCGTCGGCGGCATCACCGACCCGGCGTTCAGCGCCGACGGTGCCGTCTCGGTGACGGTCAACGCGGGCGGCATCACCCTGCATCACGTCCGCATGGTGCACGGCTCGAAGCCCAACCGATCGGACCGGCCGCGGCGGATGTTCTTCGTCGGCTTCTACGCCACGGGCGACGACTCCCTCGAGGATCTCGACCGGCGGATCGTGCGCGGCAAGCCAACCCTTGAGCCGCGAATGAAGGACCTGCCGGTGCGCCTCAGCCTACCGCGCGTTCCGGGCGGCAGCATCTACGAACAACAAGAAAAGATCCGCAATCCCCTCTTGAGACCGTAGTGGCAAGGTTGACTACACTAAGCTCGGTTTCTACGGCTCTGGCCGTGGTTTTCGCTGCCCACGGCTCAGAAATCGAATACCGCGATGAGCCGATGCTCGAAGACCGCAGACCGCTCCCCCGCAATGCGTGGACGTACCACCAATCACTTCCACACATACTGGACGTTGCGAAGGAATACTACACCCGGGTCGGCGTCTCCACCCTGTTGACTGACAAGGAAATCGGTTACTTCCAAAGCAAGGGCACCAACCCTATCGTCCTCTACGATTACATAACCGAGTTCGGAATCACCCCTACGGAAAACCGGCGCCTGGAGAAGGCGGGCATCACGTTTGCCATTGGCAATCTGGCGGAGTTCAATTCCCTGCATTACGCGGCCCTGTCAGATGTGGTAGTCGAAGGCACCGTGGCGCAGCTGGTGGGGCATCCGAGGGGCATCTACCACACGAAGGTGGTGCTCGATGTGGACCGAATCTACAAGGACTGTGGTGCCGTTTCTCACCGTGGACGTAGTGAGTTCTGGTTGTTGACGACGGGCCCGCATCAGAACGGAGACCGCGTGGACGATGTCGTGGACTGGAATGAACCCAAGCTCAGGGTGGGAGAGAGGGTGCTGATCCTGGCGGGAGTTCACCCCCTGCGACTCAGACGACTGGTTGGAAGTGCGCTGCACAATGAGTCCCTTGACTCGCTGCGGGAAAGCTTCGGATCGGCTCGCCTACTGATCGAAGCCGCATCGAGGTCTCGACCGGACGTGCGCGAGATCTATCAAGCGTTCAAGGTGGTGCGCAACGAATTCGTCATCAAGAGCGTGCCACTGGGACTAAGAGTGAAGCAACCCACCGACGTGATGGAGCGGGAGTATTTCGCAGGTCGCGTTGCCGCGATTTTCAATGCTCAACGCGACGAGTGTCGCGCGAGAGTCAGAAGGTCGGAGAAGTCACCTCCTATAGCGCCAACCACAACTGCGGCCATCGTCAACCGTCTCATTTCGATTTCCCCCTAGCGGAGCAAACCTTCTCGGACGCGGTGGCGCTCGGTCGAGCCCCCGGGCTGTTGTTCAATTCGCTTAACCCGCGTTGAACCGAACCTCAACACCGCCGCTTCGGGCGGCGCAACAGGGAAACTCCTACCCTTCGGTTCGCGCGGTCGCAGCCAAATACGGTACGGTAGCCCGTTCCGCCAACCCGCCAGAGCATCCATGGACCCCAACGACGATCCCTACATCTACAACGGCTTCCCGATGAACACGCCGATGGACATTCGGCTTGGTCTGACGCAGGAGGACGGCATCAAGCACAAGCTGCGCTGGGGAATCATCTCCGCCTCGTCCATTTCCTCCGACTGGGTGAAATCCCTCCAGGACGTACCCGGTGCCCGCTTCGCCGCCATCGCCGCCCGGGACATGGACCGTGCCCGGGCCTTCGCCGACGCCCACGAGATTCCCACCGCCTATGACTCCTACCAAGCCCTCTGCGAAGACCCCGACGTGGATATCGTCTACATCGCGTCCAAGACCTGGGACCACCACCGGGACCTGATGATGGCCATCGCCGCCGGCAAGCACGTGCTCTGCGAGAAGCCGTTCACCGACACGGCCGACCAGGCCAAGGAGGCGTTCGAGGCCGCCGACAAGGCCGGGGTCGTCTGCTGGGAAGGCATGTGGCTGCGGTTCTTTCCCGCAGTCGAACACGCCAGAGCCGCCATCGAACGCGGCGATATCGGCGACATCCGGGTCGTGCAGGCCGACTACCCGGACCGCGTCTACGCCCTGAACCCCGCGATCACCGGCTTCGGCGCAGATGAAATGCCGGTGATCGCCGCGGCTGGCCGGAAAGCCCGGCCTCAACCCTACGCGGACGGGGTCTATTCCGCCCACGGCGGCTCGCCGAGCGCCGCGGTGCTGCAGTACTCCGAACAGGAAGGCATCGCGGTCATCACCTTCCCCAGCGGCCGCTTCATCGAGGAGTCCCAGTACATAGGCACGAAGGGACGCATCACCATCGAGACGCCCTCCCACCACCCGAGCGCCGTGACCATCCGCACCGGGCGACCGCCCCGACGCGGTACGCGCCGGGAGGAAGGCAAGCCCGTGATGGAACTCGATCCGCACACCGGCTGGACCGGCGACTGGATCGAGACGCACTGGAACCAGGACCGCAACCCGAGCGCCGGCCCCTTCAACCAAGTGGAACGGTTCGAGTACCCGGTACCGACGCCCGCACCCATCACCCGCGGTCAACCGCCGGGCTCGCGCTGGAACGGCGAACGGCTCGTCACCTACAGGGGATGGTCCTGGCACGGCGGCAACCAGCACGGTTTCACCTACCAGGCGCAGGCGGTGCATCGCTGCATGGCGGCCGGCTTGAAGGAACTGCCGCAGTGGACCACCGCCGAATCGATTCGCGTCAGCGAGATCATCGACGAGATCAACCGGCAATGCGCACAACGCGGTTTCTGATCGCGCATCGGCACAACACGAAGGAGTATCCATGCACATCGGAATCATGTCCGGCCACTTTCCCCGCCCGACCCTCGCCGAATCCCTCGACGCCATCCTCGGTCAGGGCATCCGCCACCTTCAGTTCAACCTCGGGTCGGCCCATCTGGATGGACCGGCCGGCGATCAGGAGGAATCCGTGTTCGCGGGCATCCGAGGCGAGGTGGAGCAACGCGGGATGACCATCGCGGCGCTCGGCGGACCGGTCAACATGGTTCACCCCGATCCGGCCAAGCGGCAGGCGGGCATCGAGCGGATGGAGACCTTGATCGGCATCTGTGCACCCTTGGGGACCACGGCGATCGCCACGTGCACGGGTTCCCGGCATCCCGAGAGCATGTGGCGCCACCACCCCGACAACGTCACCGAGGACGCCTGGCAGGTGCTCCGCCGGACATTGGAGCACCTCCTGCCGGTCGCCGAGTCGCACGGCGTCGCGCTTGCCTTCGAGCCGGAGGTCAACAACGTCTGCAACAACGCCAAGCGCAGCCGCCGGCTGATCGACGAGATGGCCTCGCCGGCCCTGAAGGTGGTCATGGACGCCTCGAACCTCTTCGGCAAGGGCGAACTGCTGCGCATGACCGAGATTCTCGACGAGGCCTTCGATCTACTGGGCGACCACATCGCCATCGCCCACGCCAAGGATCTGGACCACGACGGCGACGCGGGTCACCTTGCCGCCGGAACCGGCAAACTCGACTACGAACGCTACGTGTCGCTGCTGTGCGCCCTGCCCTTCGAGGTGTCCGTCATCCTGCACGGGCTCGCCGAGGACCAGGTCGCCGACAGCGTCGCGATGCTGGACCGATGCGCGGGGGCCATCAGCGACAGGTCCGCCGAATGAAGCTGGCGAAAGTCGCCGTCGTCGGCTGCGGACGTCCGTCGCAACGCTGGCACCTGCCCACGGTCGCCGAGTTGGCGCGTCGCGGGCGCATCGAGTTCGTCGCGCTGTGCGATATCGACGCGGAACTGGCCGAGCGCATGGGCCGCGAATACGGCGTGCCGCACTACGCGGACGTCGAACAGATGCTCGACAGGCACGAGGACATCATGGCGGTGGACATCGTCACGGGCGATCCGACCCACCACGCCATCGCCCGCCTCGTGGCGGAGCATGGCCGGCACGTGATGGTCGAGAAGCCCATGGCGGTGACGTTGCGTTGCTGCGACGTGATCGTCGACGCCTGCCGCCGCAACGGTGTCCACTTCGAGGTCGCCGAGAACTACTTCCGGATGCCGAAGCAGCGGGCGATCCTGAAACTCATCGCGGCCGGCGTCCTCGGCGACATCGTGCGCGTCCACTTCGTGGAGCCCAAGGGCAAACGGTTCCGACCTTTCGACGCGAACGTCGAGCCCAGGGGCGTGTCGCGACCCGTGTCGCAGTTCACGTCCTACTCGGGCCTGTTCATGGACATGGGCGCGCACCGGTTCTCGCAGATTCGACTCTACGCCCGGAGCGAACCCAGGCGGATCGTCGCGAGCCTGAAGAAGTACCGACCCGACCCGGAGTTCGTCCACGAGGACTGGGGCCACGCCATGGTCGACTTCGACAACGGGGCGGTCGGCGTCTACGAGACCTCCCGGCTCGGCGAAGAGACGCTCCGCTACTGTCAGATCGCGGGAACCCGCGGCCGGATCCTGGACCACGACCCGTTCGGACCCCAGCTACCGTTGCGCATGTTGGTCGATGGCGAAATGCGCGACATCCCGGTCGAGTTCGAACGGTGTCGTGTCGACGGCTTGGACGTCCTGTCGCGGATCGTCGTCCACACCGATCCGCCGCTGACCTACGAGAACCCCTACGCCGACTGCGCCATCGACGATTGGTCCATCGGCCACGCCGAGGAGATCATGAGCATCGCCAACGCCGCGGTGAACGACGAGCCGCCCGAGTACGGCCTGGGGGGCCGCCGGGACGTGGAGATGGCCATGGCCGCCTACGAATCGTCGATCCAGGGCATGCGGCCCATCGGGATTCCGATCGACGGCATGACGAGCTACGAACAAATGCTGCACGACGACTATGCGGATCGGTTCGGTAAGTCGATCACCGCGTAACGCGCGCCCTTCGGGCAACCTGCGCGTCCTCGACAGCTGGTGGTACGACGCCGACAAGGCCCGCCGACTCGGCGCTACCCCGTCGGGGCAATAATCGAGGCGGCGGCGATACGCCAATCCGCTTCCTGTCTAGCCACCAGAAAAACCGCCCGGAACGCCGTGCCTTGTTCGCTCTGCCACGTGGCCGCGGCGACGATGCCCTGTCGTCCCTCCCGAACGGATTGAATGTCGTCGACCCTCCGGGGCGGCTCGGCATAGAGGCTGTCGGCGACTTCCGACGCGTTCACATGGCGGTGAACCCGGCCGACCCCGACGTCGGTGAACGGGTAGACCAAGGTCTCGGTCGCGGCGGCAACATCCCCGGCGACCCAGTTCTCCAAGTGCGCCGCGACCACGCCAACCGGTGCCGAGGAGTCGATCTCTTCGCCCTCGGTGAAGGAGTCGGTGCCGAAGCGCGCCTGGATGCCCCACGAACCGTCGATGCGGGTGAGGATGTAGGTGACGCGATTGCGCAGGATCGGCTCGTCCTCGGCGTTGTAGCGGGTCCAGCCGCCGGCCAGATGCACCTTGTCGGCGGATTCGTGGATGCGAACCGGGTCGACCCCCACGGACCGAACCCAGCCGGTGGCCACCCGTTCCGTCCACGATGCCCGTGCCGCGTAGTCTTCCGGCGTCTCGTAGTAGGGACTCCTGCCTGCCGCCGACACACGCGTGTGGGGATAGCTCATGACGGCCGCCCAGGCCTCGGCATCCTGGGCGGCGTCGGCGCGGAAGAACTCGAAGTAGGCGTCTTCCGGTGCCTCGAAAACCTTGCGCATCATCATCCTCCGATGAAACAAATACTCCGTTATGTTGCCTCGCGTTCAGCGAGACTAGGACCATTCCATGTCCTGGCGCGAGGGCGTTGCTCCCTGCCGGTGGCGCCAAGGTCGGGCGTCGTCGTCCCACGGGTGCGCCGCGCCACTCCTCGCTCATGGCGATGCCGAGACCCGGACCCGGCGGCAAACGCGAAGTAGCCGTCATCAATCGTCCGGAGTCTGCGGGTCAAGTGACGAGGCTCACAGGCAGATGGTCGATGCGGTTCAGGTAGCGCAGCATCACCGAGTCGCCGTCGAAATCCAGGCGGCTGATGCCGGTGTTGTGGTTGCTGAACCGGATGTCCGGGACGTACTGGCCCAACAACAGGTGCTGAACGAGCAGACTGATGAACGTGCCGTGGCTGACGATGGCGACCCGGTTCTCCCACTCCGGCACGCGCCGACGGACATCCGCCGCAACCTCGGCGGATCGCGACACCAGGTCGGCGCGGCGTTCGAAGGGGCGGTTCCACCACCCGTCGTCGGTGATCGCCTCGGGCTGCAGGAAGCCGGGGAACTGCTGCGCTATGGCACTGCGGGTCAGTCCCGGGTGACCGACCGCTCCCCGACCGTCGCCCGCGTCCAGCCAAATGCCACCCTCTTCGTGGACGTCGAGCCAAATCTCGGGCCTGAGCCCCAAGGTGGTCGCGATGGGCTGCGTCGTCTCCAGGGCGCGGAGCATGGCGCTCGTATAGAGCCGCTGGATACCGTATCCGCCTTCGACCGGGGTCCCATCCCGACAGTCGGTCTTGTCGGCCTCCCGCGCAAGGTGTTCGGCAACGCACTTCGCCTGTTCATAGCCTGCTTTCGTCAGGCTGGGATCGGCCGTGCGTGGCGGTTCCTCGGCCTCGTCCGGTCCCGCCTCGGCGGCGAACGCGTTGTTCTCCGACTGGCCGTGTCGGATCAGGTAGAGGACCTTCACCCGGATCAGGTCCCGAGTTCGTCGTGGAACACCAGGAAGGTCTCGAGTGCCAGTTCAGGGTGCTCCAGCATGCCGTTGTGGCCGCAGCGAAGCAGCTCGACAAGCTTGGCGTTGGGCGCGGTGGCGGCGATCACCCGGCTCGACACGAGGTTGGGATCGTGGTCACCGGTGCCGATGAGCACCGGCATGGTGAGCTTCGGGACCATCGGCTTCAGGTCGAACCCGGGCAGCCCCTGGGTCGCCCGGGCCGCCGCTTCCGAATCCCGATGGTCCATGATGCCAGCGGGAATCGGGGTCGGCTCGATGCCCTGTTGCCGGCGCAGCTCCGCGGCGCGTTTGGTCCCTTCCCGTTGCGCCGGCACGTCGGCCTTGTCGACGTTGGCCGCGTAGAGCGCCGCGGAGACCACCCGCTCCGGGTGGTAGGCACAGAACACCATGGCGGGTCTCGAACCCCAGGACTGCGACCAGACATGGCAGCGTTCTATGCCGAGGTGGTCGAGCACATCGCAGGCGTCATTGCCGTACTGCACGAACGTGTACTGGGTGTCCGGGTCCGCCGTCGGCGTACTCTGGCCGAAGCCTCGAGGGTCGATGCGCACGACTTCGAAGCGTTCGGCGAGCCTGCCGACCAGATGATCCCAGGACCGCATGGTGCATCGGCCCGGCGGCCACAGCAGCAGGGCGGGTTTACCCCGTGCGCCGTCGCCGTCGACCTCGACGTGCAGCGTCGCGCCGTCCACTTCTACCTTCATTTCTGATCCCATTCCAATCCACCTCAATGCACTCTCGCCGGGGCGATCGCAGGCGAATCAGGGACTCGCCGGTGTCGCGCAAGGTTTCGGTCCCGAGTCCCAACGCCTCGTGGTCAGCCGCCGGTAGCCAGGCAATCCTCGAACGACGCCGCCATGTTGCGCAGCAGCGTGAAGTAAAGGTCGGGGCCGCTGTCGATGGTCGCGCCCAAGGGGTCGACGGCGCCCGCCTTGGCGTCGGTGCCCTCGACAATGACGTTGACCAGGCGGGGCTCGAACTGCGGCTCGGTCATGACGCACTTCACCTCCAGGTCGCGCACCTTGTTCTGCAACTCGCGGATGCGCCTGACGCCTGGCGAACGGTCCGCGCTGACGACGGCGGAACCGACGGCGACGACGCCGAAACGGTCCTCGAAATAGCGATAGCCGTCGTGAAAGACGATGAAGGGCGCACCCCGAACCGGTGACACCTGGGCCGCGATTTCGGTCTGGAGTTCCTCCAGGCGATGCTTGAGGGCCGCGGCGTTGCTGCTGTAGGTCTCGGCGTTGCCGGGGTCCGCCCGGGCAAGGGCCTCGGCGATCTCGCCCACCATCACCTGGGCATTGACCGGGTCGAGCCAGACGTGCAGGTCGAAGTTTCCGTGTTCGTCCTCGTTCCCGCCCCGATCCGCATCGCCGCCGTCCGAATCTGCGTCGTGGTCATCCTCGTGGTCATGACCGTCGTCATGGCCACCTTCGTCCTGGGCGTCGCCTCCATGGACGTGATCGCGGTCAGCCTCGAAGTTGCCCCCTTCGCGCAACGGACGGCGCACCAGACCATCGGTCTCCGCCAGCTCGACGATCTCCGCGTCGACCGCCAACGTACCAATCGGTCCGGCGAGGGATGCCTCCAGATATTCCCCGATGAGGAACACCACGTCGGCCTGCTCGAGCTTCTCGGCATCCGACGGGCGCATGCTGAAGTCGTGGGGCGACGAAGCACCGCGAACGATCAGATGCGGTGCGCCGACGCCCACCATGACACCGCTGACCAGCGAGTGCACGGGGTTGATGGTTGCGACGACGCGGACCTCGTCGGCCATGGCCGTCCAGCCGAACGCGGCGGCCGCGGCGAGCCAGCCGATCCGCCTACGAGCGCTGCCAGCGGTTCGAGTCTTGTACACTTGTTTCCTTGTCCACAGCCCGTGCTGCTTGACGCCCGTGGAACTCCCTCGCGGTCCAGCCTAATTGGGCCACCCTTCACAACGCAAGCCGAGCCGACATGGACCAGACCGATTCGACAGCCTTGGTACGCGTCCAGGATGTCGGCGTCCAGCGCCAGGGCCGTTGGATCCTGCGCCATGTGGATTTGGAGCTGCAACGCGGCAAGCTCGTGTACCTGATCGGTGCCAACGGCGCGGGCAAGTCGACACTCGCCAAGTCGCTCCTCGGCCTGACCGAGATCGACGAGGGGACGATCACACGGGCACGCGGTCTCAGCGTGGGCTACGTGCCCCAGCGCCTCGCGGTGAACCCCAACCTGCCGCTCGGCCTGCGTCGCCTGATGACGCTCACGGGGCGATTCCCGAGACCCCAAATCGACGCCGCGCTGGCCGCCGTCGGTCTCGATCTGCTCGGCAATCCGCCCGTCTCGACGCTGTCGGGCGGCGAGTTCCAACGCCTGCTGCTCGCCCGGGCGTTGATCCACCGCCCCGACTTGCTGGTCCTCGACGAACCGGCCCAGGGCGTGGATGCGGCGGGGACCAACGTCTTCCATGAACGCATCGAGGAGATCCGCCGCGACCTCGACTGCGGCGTTCTGCTCATCACCCACGACATGGAGCTGGTCATGGACTCGGGCGACGACGTGATCGTGCTGCTTCCCCACGAGCACGACGATCCGAACCCCTATTTCGGCACGACGGCCAAGCCGACGTCCGAGGGTCGCGAGGCAACATGAGTCTGCTCGACGACTTCTTCGTCCGCGCGCTCTTGGCCGGCGTGGGGCTCGCGCTGGTGACCGGTCCGACCGGATGCTTCATCGTCTGGCGGCGACTGGCCTACTTCGGCGAGACCATCGCCCACTCGGCGCTGCTCGGCGTGGCGTTGGCCATCCTGCTCAACGTGAACCTGGTGATCGGCGTACTCGCCACGGCCAACATCGTCGTCTTGGTCATGTTCCTGCTGGAGCGCCGCTCCGCCCTGCCGACCGACACCTTGTTGGGTCTACTGGCCCACGGCGGCCTGGCGTTGGGGCTCGTCCTGCTGTCGTTCTTCCCGAGCATGCGCCTCGACCTGCAGGCCCTGCTGTTCGGCGACATCCTCGGCGTCACGCGCTCGGATCTCGCCATGATCTGGATCGGCGGCGCCCTCGCGCTCGGCGTGCTCGCCTGGATCTGGCGGGCGCTGCTGACGAGCACCGTCAGCGTCGAACTCGCCACCGTGGCGGGACTGCGGCCGGAGCGGGCGCGTCTGGTGTTCGGCTTCCTGGTCGCGGCCATCATCGCGGTGGCGATCAAGATCGTCGGGGTATTGCTGATCGTTGCCCTGCTGATCATTCCCGCAGCGACGTTCCGGCGTTTCGCACCGGGTCCGGAGATCATGGCCGCGGGTGCCGCCGTCGTCGGCGTCGCCGCGGTCGTTGGCGGACTCTACGCCTCCGCCGAGTTCGACACCCCCTCCGGCCCTTCGATCGTCGTCGCCGCGCTGATCCTGTTCACGGTGACCCGGCTGCGCTTACCGACGAGACCGCGATCGTGAGTGAGCAGCGCGTAGTGGCAACGCTTGTTGTGCCCCGCAGAGGCAGACCCACGCGGCGTGGGCGTCAGAACACGAGCTGGACGATCTCGCCGTGGAATTCGGCCAGCGTCGACCGGGACGCCGGCAGAATTGCCTCTGGGGCATTCCAGGCATTCCACCTGTTCCACGCCTCGGTCAGGCGTTCGACGACCTCGGGACGGCCCGCCGCATAGTTGACCGTCTCCGACGGGTCGTTCACGAGGTCGTAGAGCAGCGTGACCTGGCCGTGGGGCGAATCGGTGGGCCATCCACCCTCGGGCGGCTCGAGCTGTACCCGGCCAAGGTCGTCCTGGGTGAAGTCCGTGCGGTTGTAGCGGATGAGTTTCCAGCGGTCGTCGCGCACCGCCCAGTTCGGTTCGGCGCGCCAATACAGGTAGTCGTGGGGCGCGCCGTCGTCGGTTCCATCAAGATAGGGCAGGAGATTCACGCTGTCGTCGCTGACTTCCTCGTGACCGGCCGCCGCCAGGAAGGTGTCCATGAGGTCGAGAGCCGATGCCGGGTCATCGAAGACGGCGCCCTCGGGCAACCGGTCGGGCCAGCTGACGATGAACGGCACGCGGACGCCGCCTTCGTGGAAGTAGCGCTTGTGGCCCCGAAACGGGGCGTTCGAACAGGCACCCGCGATGTATTCCGCGCAGCCGTTGTCGCTCAGGAACACGATCAGCGTGTCGTTTCGAAGGCCCGCGCGGTTCAGCGCGCCGACGACCTCATCCACGCTGTCGTCGAGGGAGGCCGCCATGGCCGCGTAGATCCGCGTCGCATCGTCGGCGATGTGCCGGTAGCGGTTGAGATACCTGGCGGTGGCCTGAAGCGGCGTATGCGGGGTCTTGTGGCTGAGGAAGAGAAAGAACGGCACATCCGCATGGCGCTCGATGAAGTCCACGGCCTCATCCGTGAACCGGTCGGTCAAGTACTCCTCGACCACCTCCTCCTGGGCCAGCCCGCGCAGCATCGTGTTCGACCGGCCGGCCCTGAGCCCGCCCCAGGACTCGACGCCGGGCGCGTCCCCGTCGATGAAGATGGAGCCTCCCCCGACGAAGCCGAAGAACTCGTCGAAGCCGCGGCTCACGGGGTGATGCTCGGGCTCGGATCCCAGGTGCCACTTGCCGACGAGCCCGGTGCGGTACCCCGCAGCGCGCATGGCGTCGGCCAATGTGGTCTCATCGGTGGACACTCCCGCGTCCTGGTCGCGCCCCGCCGGGTTGAACTCCCAGCCGTGGCGCTGCTGGTAGCGGCCGGTCATCAGGCCCGCGCGGGACGGGCTGCACACCGGGTGTGAGACGTAGCCTTGAGTCAGGCGTACCCCCCGCGACGCCAAGGCGTCGATGTGGGGGGTCGAAATGATCTCGCCGCCGTTGACGCCAATGTCGCCGTAGCCGAGATCATCGGCAAGGATGACCACGACGTTGGGCTGTGCCCAGGCCAGGGCACCGCCGCAGAAAACAACCAGAGTGAACAGGCCCCGACGTACCACACGCCCTCCCCATCATCGGCCTCGGCAACAGTTTACCGTCACTTGCAGGCGAGGGGGCCTACCGAATCGGTCGAACGATCCCGTCAGTAACCGCTATCGTGGTCGCGATTGAACAGGCGGATGGCGGTTCCGGCCGAACGGGGATCGGTGTGCACGCTGGTCACCTCGCCGTTGACGCCGGCTTCGCGCTCGTAGGCGGCCCGGCGCCCGCTGGTCAATGGGTGCATGACCCCGGCGCCGTACGGCCAGACTCCCGGTGCCTGCTTGATGAACCGGCAGATGTGCCGGGCGTGGG
The DNA here is from genome assembly GCA_021295875.1 of Pseudomonadales bacterium. Taxonomy (GTDB): domain Bacteria; phylum Pseudomonadota; class Gammaproteobacteria; order Pseudomonadales; family Azotimanducaceae; genus VXYL01. The sequence continues at coordinate 4,032 of JAGWBN010000093.1, read as the reverse complement.
GCGACAGGGTCTGCCACATGTCGTGGGGCATGGTCTTCTGGAATCCGGTGCCGCTGCGCCATCCCGCCGAATACTCGACGCTCGGCAGGGCGCGCACTTCGCGCGACAGGTTCGGCGTCGCACCGTGCCAGGTCCGCACGTCGCGGAAGATGGCCGATCCGGCGGGAGCGCCGACCAGGGTCGACAGGCGCATCCACTCCGGTTCCTCCGCCGGCACCGGCGGAGGCTGGGTCGAGGTCTGGGTCCCGGGAATCTCGCGGATCGGACCGTTCTCCCAAGTGAGGTCGGTCAGGGTGAAGTTGATGGTCACGCCGGTCGGCGTCCGGTCCATCACCAGGCGCTGGGTGCGGAAGTCGAGTTCGGCGAACGCCTTGTTCGGGTCGATGTCCAAGCCTTGACGACGGAAACAGCTCAGCCGCGCCTCGGCATCCGCGCCCATCGGCTGGCTGTCGACCCCGTCGGTGTGCAGGTGCTGATACTCGATGGCACCCGGCAGGCTGAGATCGCCGCCGCCGCCCCACACCAGGTAGTCGTCGGTGGCGAAGATCTCGGTGAGAATCGGCGTCGTGGTCGGCAGGTCGATCATCGCGGTCCAGGCGGGGTCGTGCATCATCTGCCGAGAGGCGGAGGACGTCCCGTAGCAGTAGCGGTGCGGCAGGCGTCCGGTCTCCGCCATGTACTTGCGACCGTTGCACCCAGGGTGCGAGAGGATCTCCTTCAACCGCCGTGCGCAGCCCTCCCGGAACAGCGCCAGATGCTCTTCGTCGAGCGCGTCGCGGACCACGACGAAACCGTCCCGGCGGTAGATGCGCGCCGCTCGTTCCACCTCGTCGGGGGTGCAGATTTCGAGCCCGCGGATGCCGTTGTTGGCCTTCAGATGCTCCCGCAACGCCACCACGCCCGGATCGTCCCGCCTGCGCCGCGCCGGTACGCGCGGATCCGGCTCCCCGAACCCCTCAATCCGTCGCGGCGTCCCGTCCTCGTCGACGACCTCGTTGGGCAGCGTCGCCGGATCCCATCCAACGGACGTGGGGCCGAAGACCGTGAGATCGCTCTCCACCATGTCGTTACCCCGACGGACCGTCGTCCGATGCACGCAAGTCTGCCAGCATCCTGTGGCGATTTCCC
>JAGWBN010000093.1:0-2839 GCA_021295875.1 Pseudomonadales bacterium | reverse complement strand
CGCCCCAGGATCAGCGCGTGGACGTCGTGGGTGCCCTCGTACGTGTTCACCGTCTCCAGGTTCATGACGTGGCGGATGACGTGGTACTCGTCGGAGATGCCGTTGCCGCCGTGCATGTCCCTGGCCGTGCGTGCGATGTCCAGCGCCTTGCCGCAGTTGTTGCGCTTCAAGAGCGAGATGCTCTCCACCGGCAGGCGATCCTCGTCCATGAGTCGGCCCATGCGCATGCAGCCCTGCAGGCCCAGGGTGATCTCGGTCTGCATGTCGGCGAGCTTCTTCTGGACGAGCTGGTTGGCCGCCAGCGGGCGACCGAACTGCGAGCGGTCCAGAGTGTACTGCCGGGCGGCATGCCAGCAGAACTCCGCGGCGCCCATGGCGCCCCAGGCGATGCCGAAGCGGGCCCGGTTCAGGCAGCCGAACGGGCCGCTCAAGCCGGCGGCGTTGGGCAGCAGACTGGCCTGGGGAACACGCACGTCGTCCAGCGCGATCTGGCCCGTGGACGACGACCGGAGGCTCATCTTGCCCTCGATGGCCGGCGTCGAGAAACCGGGCGTGCCGCGGTCCACGAGGAAGCCGCGGATGCGGCCGTCCAGCTTCGCCCAGATCACCGCGACATCGGCGATCGGCGCGTTGGTGATCCACATCTTGGCGCCGTTCAGAACGAACCCGTCCGCGGTGGGCTCCGCGCGGGTCGTCATGCCGCCGGGGTCCGAGCCGTGGTCCGGTTCCGTGAGGCCGAAGCAGCCGACCCATTCGCCACTGGCCAGCTTCGGCAGGTACTTGGCACGCTGCTCTTCGCTGCCGTAGGCGTGGATCGGGTACATCACCAGCGAGGACTGCACGCTCATCGCCGAGCGGTAGCCCGAGTCCACGCGCTCCACCTCCCGCGCCATCAGCCCGTAGGAGACGTAGTTGACGCCGGCGCAGCCGTACTTCGGCGGCAGGGTCGCGCCCAACAGGCCCAGTTCGCCCATCTCGTTCATGATCTCGCGGTGGAAGCGTTCGTGACGGTTCGCTTCCAGGACCCGCGTCATGAGCTTCTCCTGGGCGTATTGCCGGGTCGTGTCCCGGATCATGCGCTCGTCGTCGTCGAGCTGGTCGTCGAGCAGCAGGGGATCGGCCCAGGCAGAGCTGGCGTCGTCGGGCATATCAACGGTTTCCGTTCAGTGAGTCTTGGTCAGGGCATCGCGCGGGTCGCCGCGTCGCGTGCGCGGCGCATCTCGTCGCGCAGATCCTGCGCGGTCCGTCGAGCAGCGTCGGCGAAGCCCTCCCCCTCGCCGGCGTAGATGATGCTGCGCGAGGCGCTGACCACGAGTCCCGCTCCTTCAGCGTCCAGACCGTGGGCGAACACCGCGCCAACGTCGCCGCCCTGGGCACCCACGCCGGGCACCAGGAACGGCAGTGCAGGCGCCCTCTCGCGCACCCTGCCGAGTTGCTCCGGAAAGGTGGCCCCGACCACCAGGAGCAGGTTGCCGCGGTCGTTCTCCGCCGCCATGTCCGCCACCCGCAGGTAGGTCGGGTCGTTCGCGGGATGGTCCTGAAGCCACGCGCTGTCGGGATTCGAGGTCAGGCAGAGGACCACGACGCCACGACCGTCGTAGTCGGCGTACGGTGCGACGCTGTCCCAACCCAGATAGGGGTTGACCGTCGCGGCGTCGGCACCGTAGCGGTCGAAGAGTTCCCGCGCGTACTGCTCGGCCGTGGAACCGATGTCGTTCCGCTTGGCGTCGAGAATCACCGGGACACCGGGATGCTCCCGGTGAATGTAGGCGATCAGCGCCTCGAGTTGGGTCTCGGCGCGTTCCGCCGCGAAGTAGGCGAACTGGGGCTTGAAGGCGCATACGAGATCCGCCGTCGCGTCGACGATCTCCCGGCAGAAGGCGAACAGCGGGTCCGATACGCCCTTGAAATGCGCGGGGACGCGGTCCAATCGGGGGTCGAGGCCGACGCAGAGAGCGGAATCCGAACGTCGCCAGGATTCTCTAAGCCGGTCATGGAAGGAGTCGGACACGCGCGGCATTGTAGCGGATGTGGCGGAGTGCCCGGCGGCCCAAGCCACCCCGACACCTTGTAGACTTGCCCGTTTCCGATCCGCTGGAGAAGCCGTGAGCCGCGACTGGAAAGAACCCGTCCGCTATCCCGATCCCGCCGTCCGGGTCCTCGACCGGCGGTTTCGCCAATACGTCCTCGGCAGCGCCGCCGTCGAGCGGCTCTACACCGGCTGCCGCTGGGCGGAGGGACCGGTCTGGTTCGGCGACGGACGTTACCTCCTGTGGAGCGACATTCCCAACGACCGCATCCTTCGCTGGGACGAGATCCTTTCGCCAACCCGCCGACAACGCCAACGGCAACACGCGGGACCGCCAGGGCCGCCTGGTGACCTGCGAGCACGGTGCCCGCCGGGTCACGCGAACCGAGCACGACGGCACGGTGACGGTGCTCATGGACAGCTTCGACGGCAAGCGCCTGAACGCCCCCAACGACGTCGTGGTCCACGCCGATGGCGGCATCTGGTTCACCGACCCGGGCTACGGCATCCACGTCAACTACGAAGGCCACAAGGCACCGTTCGAACTGCCGGAACGGGTCTACCGGCTCGACCCGGAAACCCTGCAGGCGACGGTGGTCGACGAGAGTCTCGTCAAGCCCAACGGGCTGGCGTTCTCGCCCGACTTCTCCATCCTCTACATCGTCGACACGGGCGCTTCCCACAAGCCCGGCCATCCGCGCACCATCAGCGCGTTCGACGTCGTCGACGGCGCGTCGCTGACGAACGGCCGCATCTTCTGCGACATGGGCAACTGCAGTTCCGACGGCATCCGCGTCGACATCGACGGCA
>JAGWBN010000092.1:723-8291 GCA_021295875.1 Pseudomonadales bacterium | reverse complement strand
CCGGCGACTGCCGCAGCGGCCAGTCGCTGGTGGTCCGGGCGATCAACGAGGGCCGCGAGGCGGCGCGCGAGATCGACCGTTTCCTGTCGGGGACGACCGGGTTGCCGTAGGCATCTACCCGCAACGACCCCTGGGGCGTTGACAAGCACGACCTTGCGGCCTACATTCTTACTTTAGTCTTACCGCCGCGAATTTGAGATGCTCACGAGGATGTCGAGTATCCGCGCGGCCCGCGGATGGGGAGCCGGCTTGGAGATCGAGGTCGAGGATACGCCGCAGGGTGTGCTGCTGCGTCCGGTCCCTGCGTTCCGCGAGACGCGGCTCGAGGATGTCATCGGCTCGGTGGGATACGCGGGCCCTCGACGTTCTGTCGCCGACATGCACAAGGCCGTGCCACCAGGGTACGCCGACGATTCATGATCGCCCTGGACACCAACATCGTCGTGCGGTTGCTTGCCGACGACGATCCGCACCAGTCCCGTCGCGCTGCGGGATTGCTCGACGACAACGACGTGTTCATCCCCCTGACCGTGCTTCTCGAGACTGAATGGGTTTTGCGCAGCGTCTACGCGTTGGAGCGGGATGCCGTTCTGCGTGGACTTCGCAACTTCCTCGGGCTTCCGAACGTCAAGGCAGAGGCAGCGGGGCGCATTGCACGGGCCTTGTCATGGTACGAACAGGGACTCGACTTCGCTGACGCGCTTCATTTGGCCTGCGCGGCCGAGACCGGCGCGCAATCATTCGCGACTTTCGACGTCAAGTTGCGCCGCCAGGCGGTGGAGCGAGGCGTGCCGGCCATCGAGATCTAGCTCACGCGGCCGATGGCACGACCGGCTCGCGGTCGCCCCTACGGCACTTCCCCGAGCTTGATGTCGCGCACACCGGCTTGCTTGGCGTGGTCCATGATCCGGACCGTCGTGTCGGTTCTGGACTCCGGGTGCGGCTGGATGACAACCGGCGCTTCCGGATATTCGGCGTGCAGCCGCTCGATGTTCGCCCGCACCGCGCGGACGTCGACCTCGCGCTGAGCGATGAAGATCCGGTCCCGACTCGTGACACGCACCACGATGGACGTCTTGTCTGCCGTCACGGGAGGCGGGTCGCCCTCGGGCCGGTTGACGTCGAGGCCGACCTCCTTGACGAACGTCGCGGTGACGATGAAGAAGATCAGCATGATGAACACGACGTCCAGCATGGGCGTGAGGTTGATCTTGCTGCCAGCGTCGTTTCGATTCGATTTCGACCGGTACACGGTGCCTCCTCTCTCTGCTGCTTGTAGCCGTTTACTGCTGCTTTTGTAGCATTTGGTCGGCAAAGTTACCGTGTTTCGGGATTCGCTGCAATGGGCACTTGCACGTGGCGCATTCACGTTGTTCCTTGCCGACGCCGGCCGGGACGGGCATGATCTGCCGATCCGCGTCGACTGGTCAGCCGTCGAAATCCGCTCCGCACGCGATCCCCGTCCGATACAGGTACAATCGAGACAACCCATGTACGGACATACAGCTTCCCAATGAGATTCGAGTCGAACCGCGATCCGCGACTCCTTGACGATCCCAAGTGCCGGGTAGCCCTCAATCCAGACAGCCGCGTGCCGCGCGCATCGGCCCACCTGCTCATCTTTCCCCCCGCGACAAATGCCACGGCCACAACATGAGCCAGACTAATCAGAGTCTTCCCCTTGCCACCGTTACAACGCTTCCCGCCGACGTGCATGCGGACATCGCCTGCGAGGACAACCTCAGGTACATGCGTCGCCACAAGGACGAGTCGATGCAGCTGATCGTGACGTCACCTCCGTACAACCTCGGTAAGGAGTACGAACAGCGAACTACCCTTGAACGCTATATTGAGGCACAGGCGGCCTGCATCGCGGAGGCCGTCCGCCTGCTCCACCCGACCGGGTCCATATGCTGGCAAGCGATTGCAGCAACGTTCCCGACTTTACAGGCCATAGGTGCACGTGGACAAAACGCGGCCCCAAGAACAAGAGGGCGACATACCCCGAGCGGACACTTGCTCTTTTACCCACAAATAGGCGAATAGGCCGTGGGCAGGGAGTCGAATCGGCAGATGGGGGCCACATGGTGACAGGGACCCGCGTCCAACGGTGTTCGCGCTAGCGCTCGCCGAGTTCCGCACGCTACGCCGCCTCCCGCAGACGTGGGTGGTCGTGGCCGTGGCTGTGGCCGCAGGGTTCTCCCCTTTCGTCTACTATTCGGTTGCCCATGCTCTCCGTTCGGGATACGGCGCTACGGTCGGTTCCGTGCCGCCGAAGTTTCTGGTCCACTCCTTCGGCGGCCTCCTGCTCGGGGCGTTGTTCTTCGGCGTTGTCCTGCTGACGCTGGATGCCGTGGCTCGCGACCGGCGCGAGGGCACGGCCACGCTGCTGCACTCCCGGCCGGTCAACAACCTGGCCCCGATCTTCGGCAAGGCCGCGGCTCTGACCCTGACGACCTGGTTGGCCGTGCCCGTGCTGGCAGCGGCGACCTTCGTCTTCGCCATCGCCCGCGCCGGTGGCCGATGGTTCGGCGACTTCCCCGAACCGGCGTCGCTCGCCGGCTTCATGTTCGTCGATGCTCTGCCGATGCTCGCCTTTTGGACCGCCGCCGTCATGCTGCTGGCCGTCGCGGTGCGCTCCAGGATTCTGGTCGCGGGCTTCGCCTTCGCGCTGCTCGGCCTCCAATGCTGGGCCCTGTTCGCCATGCCGCCGCATCTGCTTCCCGTGCTGTCCCTGCTGCCGCGCTTCGGCGAGCTGGCCTCGGACATCCTGCCGCGCGTCGTGGATGCGCAGGGACTCGGCCAGCGGGCCTCGGTCCTCGCGCTGGCCTGTGGTTTCCTGGGCCTTGCGGCAGCGGCGCATCCGCGGCGCGACGGCGTCCGCGGGCGGCACTTCGTCGGAGGTTCAGTGCTGGTCCTCGCGGGGGTCCTGGGGATGGGAACGCTTGTCGCCCAGGCGGCCGGCGGGAGGTCGGAACGGGAGGACTGGGTCCGCGCCGGCGAGGCCGTACGGGGCGAACCGCGCCCGGACGTGGAGCGGGTAGTTGCCCGCCTCGTCATCGAGCCGGGCCGAATCCGTCTGGACGCGACGCTGCTCCTGCGCGACGTGACCCCGGAGCGGGAACTGCTGCTCAGCTTCAATCCGGGCATGACGGTCGAGGACGTGCGCGTCGACGGCGCATCGGTGGAACACGAGCACTCGTTCGGCCTGCTGAGGGTCCATCTGCCTGGCGGTGCGGAATCGGGTAGCGGCGTCGTCCGGATGGCGCTGAGCGCCGTGGGCGTGCCGGATCCCCGCTTCGCCTATCTCGACGCGGTCGCGGATCCGTGGGCCGCCGGCCGCGGGACGAGCCTGCGGCGCGTCCTCGGCACCGAGGCGTCGGTCCTTTCGAAGAGCTACGTGGCCCTGCTTCCCGGGGCGAAATGGCTGCCCCTGCCGGGCGCCGGCTTCGGCGACGCCCCCGACCGCCGCATCGACTTCTTCGTCGTCGACCTGGAAGTGGAGACGCCGCGGAACTGGCTAGTCGCGGGCCCGGGGGGGCGCAAGGAGTCCGAACACCGGGCCTCGGTGTCGCGTTTCCGCTTCCGGCCCGGAACCCCCGTGCCGGAAGTGGCGGTGATTGCGTCGAACGAGTTCGAGCGCCGGACGGCGGTGGTCGCCGGAGTGGAGGTCGAACTCCTCCTCCATCGCCGCCACATGCGCAACGTGGACTACTTTCACGACGTGGTGCGCTATCTGCAGGTGTTGGCGGAAACCGGACGACACCGTTTAGCAGGGTCGGGCCTCGTCTATCCGTACGGCGGCATCAGCTTCGTCGAGGTTCCGGCCCGGCTGCGCGGCTACGGTGGCGGATCGCGCATGGACACGGTGCTGTCGGCGCCGGGCGTTGCGATGATCCGCGAACACGGCTTCCCCACGGCCCGTTTCGATTCCGCCTTGGAACACATCTCACGCATGGCCGAAGACCTCCGTGCGCGACGGCTGTACTCCATGCTAAGCCGACACATGCGGTCCGACTTTCACGGCGGCGCCATAGCCGCCGCTTGGAGAAGCAACTTTCTTCACTTCCGAACCCGCGCCCGCGGACCAGGTGCCAGCTACTTCGATCTCCTCCTGGCGGAGCTGGTGTCGTTGGAGCTCGGCGGGACCGGCTTCTTTACCCCGCAGCTATTCCCCGACTCCCATGTCTTCGGACATCGGCGAGGGGATTTCGGTGCTGCGGCGCTACGAGCGGCCATGGGCGACACGGCGGCCGTGCACAATGCCGTGGTCGAGGGGGTCGAACGCCCCGCTGTGTGGGAGCGGGCCGGCTCGGTCGGCCCGGATGGTGCCGTTGGAGAATGGGGAGAGCTCGGGTTCTCCGCGGCACGGCTGCATGCGCGGACCACGGCGCGGGCTCTCTTCCACAGCTTGAACACAGAGCACAGACGGCAGCTGTTCGCCGAGCTCGTGCGTCGTCACGGCGGGGAGACGTTCACGGCGGACGATTTCGGGTCGTTGGTCGCCGGGATCCATGCGCCAGCGGGCGCGGTCTTGGCCGAACTGCTTCGACTGCGCTCCCAGCCCGGGTACCTGGTTTCGCCCGTGGAGGTCGTGCGGCTCGACGACGAGGAGGGGCGCTACCTGGTTCGACTGCACATCCGCAACGACGAGAGCGCGCCAGGCGTGGTGCGGTTGAGACTCGTCGCGGGGCAAGCGACACATTACAGCGAAGTGGTCCGGATCGGTGGCCGCGAAGCGGTGGAGATTGCCATGGTGGTTCCCGACGCGCCTGAGGTTGCCACGCTGGACACCTACCTGTCCCGGAACCTAGGGACCCTGGTTCCCGAATTGCTGCCCGCCGACGCGGCGCCGGGCTCGGATCCGCATGCCGGCGTCCGGCCGAGTGCCTGGCGGCCGCGCCCCGTTGGTCTGGTGATCGACGATCTCGACGCGGGGTTCGCGGTGCTCGCGGCGACGCAGGGTGCCGATGTGGATCGGCCCGACGACGCGCCATCGACCGTCCACCGCCGGCTGCCGGCTTTCCGCTGCGATGCACCGGCCCAGGGGTGGATACGCCAAGTGGTGTCGACGGGATGGGGGAAATACCGGAGCACCATCGCCTGCGCATCTTCGGGGAAGGGTGGGCAGAGAGCCGTCTTCACGGCCCGGCTGCCCAGTACGGGCAGGTGGCGTTTGGACTACCACATTCCCGGACGCTTTGTTCGCCACCGATCCGGTTTCCCGTCCGTGGGCCGTCTTTGGGACGGTCTGCGTGTGCGGTCCGCCTACGGTTCGACACTCCCCCCCTTGGGACGGCACCACATGGCGCTCACGGCCGGTGCCGAGAGGTTCGAGATCTCGTTCGACGCGGCCGAAGCCGAACAGGGCTGGCACCTTCTCGGCGAGTACGACCTGAAGTCCCGGGACGTGCGTCTGGCCGTTTCGGCGCTAAGCGATGGCTTGGTGGTCGCCGACGCCATCCGGTGGCGCAAGTCGCCGTCTGACCAGGGCAGAGTGCAGGCAAGGAACAGGGAACCCGGCGGGGAAGGGCCGTGACAGGGACGAGAGCTGCACTGATCCTACTAGGCTGCTTGTGCGTGGGTGGGGCTTGGACACTTGGCTCGTGGCTGTCCGGCGACGAACGCCAGATTCACGACAAGCTGCAGGAACGGCTGCCCCATCTAACGGTCAAAGGTGTTCTGCCGACGCCTGCGCAAGGCGTTTACGCTGTGGAAACGGAAAACGAAGAAGTCAACAAGATATTGCACGCGACGGCGAACGGTTCCTATGTGATCGCTGGCGACCTCTACGAGATCACGAAAGAGGGCGCGGTCAACCTAACCGAAACGCGCCGCGAAGAGCAGCGGCGTGAAATGCTGAAGAAAGTCGACAAGAAGGACACGCCGACTTCGATTACAGCGAGAGGCAAGAAATTTCACGGATTTGCCCCCGCTACGGAGCTTGTCAAAGTGCTTGGAATGCAATAGGCGGGTTCACCGGTGTTAGAAAATCAAGGCGACGGGTTAGCATGTTATAGCCAGACCACAAGGAGCATGTTTTTCTGGTCGAGTGACAACTCTTTGAACGGTGCAGTCTGGTGATAACGCGTGGGACGCCCAATCAAGCAAATACCAAACCGATGGAACGTTTGTCGGCTTCTTTTGCGACCGATGCCCATCTGCACATTCGGCTGACCAACGAGATTACGAACCGACGATCCGTCGCGGCGGTCGGCCAGACGAACCGAAGAGACCCCATCGAATGGCCTCGACGATGCTGGACTTGCCCTTCGCACTCGGACTAAGCAGGAAGACGTGGCGGTTCTTCAGGTCGATTTCCTGGGTTTTCGTAAACCCTTTGAAACCTTCGATCAGAATCCGCTCTAGGCGAAACCCCTCAGCCATCTATTCGACCATCGACTTGATCGAGCTGCTTCTCAACCTGATCCACCAGTTGCTGTCTCTGCGCTAGCAGGTATTCTCTCGCCGCGTCCGGCCCATCTCTATCGAATTGGTTCCGTAGCGGAACCCAAAGGGTTCGCGCTCCATCCTGCTGAGCCGACGTACCCAGCCGAACGAGTTCAGAAAATGTGGTCTTCCCAGCACTCATTCACTCACCTCCAATACCCTGTCGCCTCCAACTCCAGGCACCAAGTTGCTGGCGCCGCCGATCGTATCACCGTTGCAGGGTCCGGTCTTCGCGTAGGCTGCAACGCAGTGTTACCTCCTCCAAGCGCTGTGCGTCTCGGGTCAACACCTTGTCGGTACGACCAGTTTGGTCTTTCGGCCCAGCAAGTTGCCCGAAGTCCCACTTCTGAACCAGTACCGGAAGTAGTATCAGCCCTGGACGTACGCTACAAAATGTAGTTAAATCAATGCGTTGACGGTATCTCGTCTCGGACCAGTGGGCCAGCCGGTTCTGTCCGGTCAACGTCCTGCCACGATCGCCACGGCCCGCTCCAGCAACTCGTCCCGTCCCGCGGCGATACCCTCGATCGTTCGCGACACGGGAACCGTGGGTCGGATTCCCACACCATGGTGCTGCGAGCCGTCGTGCTTCAGGACGCGCATTCCGGTCCAGGTGATGTGGTAGCCGCCGGGTAGCACGAACGGGTTGATGTTGCCGTTTGTGCCCGCCGTAGGTCCGCCGACGATCTCCGCCAGCTTGTAATGCTCGATGATGCCGAGGAGGGTCTCGGCGGCGCTGATCGCCCGGCCGTCGGTGACGAACGCGACGTTCTTCGTGAAGCGCGGCTTCTGCGGGTTCACCGTCCAGTTGCTGAACTGGAACTGCATTCCGCGCCGGTCCGGATGGTGCACCAACGGCACGTGCCACTGGGCGGAATTGACGGTGTCGTCGATCAGGTGGGCAATGACCGGGGTGAACGGGAAGGCGGGATAGCCGCGCAGGTCGAAGACGATGCCCTTGGCCTCGGCAAGCCGGGGCACCAGCGCGTTGAACTCGCGAATGTGCTTGATCCCGTCCAGGTCGACGTAGAGCACGCCGTCGGCCAGCTCCGCACCCTGGTCCGGGCGCGGTTCGCGGACGACATCGTCGCCCCACGGCGGGATGTTCCTCTCCGCCC
>JAGWBN010000092.1:0-655 GCA_021295875.1 Pseudomonadales bacterium | reverse complement strand
CGAAGGTGTTGGGTTGTCGCGGCCGAGCTCGTTTGCGCAATCGAAGCCAGTAGTTCGCCCACCGGCCGGTCGTCTACTTCGGCTATCACGTCGCCCGGTTTGGGTCCGCTCATCCCGTCCGCGACGGCAGTGACCACCAGTTCGTTGTCCACCCAGTCGCCCGCCAATGGCGGCAGGTACATGGGACCGCCGGCAACGCCCCCGACGCGGCCGTGCCCGTCGTGAAGATCGGCGACCAGCCGCTTGATCGTATCGACGAAGTCCGCTTCGCCGGCATCGGCGGCGGCGGCCGTCAAGGAACGCTTCAGGGTGGCGCTCCAGTCGGCGTCCACCACGTCGAAATAGGGATAGAAGTGCTGGAACACGTTCCACGCCAGGGCAACGGCGGCCAGGCGGGTCGATCGGTCGTCCCCGGTCGGATCCCAGTGGTCCGGTAGGTCGTCGGCAAGGTTCGTGACGGGTGTCCCTTCGAAGGCCGCCTCCCAAGCAACGGGGATGGCGGTCGGCACAAGCGCCGACACGCCACCGCCGAGGTCGACTCTGATCGGCTCGTGGGCACTGACGGGCGCCGTTGTGGATGTCTGCAACCTGCTCGAGTAGATCGATGGCTGATCGCTGACCTTGACGCCTCGGTGTTCCCAGTAGCGGACCTTGC
>JAGWBN010000267.1 GCA_021295875.1 Pseudomonadales bacterium | reverse complement strand
GTGCGATGGCGTGTCCCCGTGGCGGCGAAGATCGCGTTCGACAACGCCGGTGCCACGGGCGGCACCCCGGGCTCGCCGACCCCGGCCGGCAGCCGGCCCTGGGCCGCGACCAGTTCCACCGTGGTCGCGGGGGCCTGTGCGATGCGCAGCATCTGGTAGTCGTGGAAGTTGCTCTGCACCACGGCGCCGTTCTTCATGCCGATGTCGCCGAGGAGTGCGAGCGACAGGCCGAACACCACCGCCCCTTCCATCTGCGCGCGACAGGTGTCGGGGTTGACGTAGGTGCCGCAGTCGAGCACGACGTAGGCGTTCGACACCCGGGGCTGGCCGTTTTCCACGCTCGCCTCGAGCACCGTCGCGACGTAGGAATTGAAGCTCTGGTGGACGGCGAAGCCGAGTCCGACGCCCTCCGGCCGGGGCTTGTTCCACGCCGACAACTCGCGCACCCGTTCGATGACGTGGCGTAGACGGCCGAAATCGAGTTCGTGGCCGGGCAGGGGCTGCTGGCCGGGCGGCTTCAGCTTGCCGCTCGCCGGGAACATGCCCAGGCGGTGCTCGATGGGGTCCCGCCCCACCGCGGCCGCCATCTCGTCGGCGAACACGTTGGCCGAGAAGGCGTGGAAGATGTTGCACACGGACCGCAGCCAGCCGACCCGGATGCCCGGGCGGATGCCGGCGAACTCCATGCGCTGGTTGTCCACCGTGTAGGGCAGGTTGGAGAAGCCCATGTCCAGTTCCCAGGCGGCGGGGTCGCGCGCCTGCGCCGCGAACACGCTGGTGATGGACGGGAACGCCGTGCGCTGCAGCCACGCCGTCGGTCGCCCGGCGTCGTCGATCACCGCCCGGTGGTACTGGGCACTCGCGGCGTGGAAGTAGTCGTGGCGGATATCGTCCTCGCGCAGCCACTGCACGCGCACCGGCCGCTTGAGCCGCTTCGACAGCTCCACCGCCTCGAGGGCGAAGTCCGGCTTCGACTTGCGTCCGAAGGCACCGCCGAGGAGGGTCGGCGTCACCGAGATCTTGTCGGGCGCCATTCCCAGATAGTCGGCGATAAGCCCGCGCGCCGACTGCGGATCCTGCAGCGGCGCGTTGACCGTGCAGCCATCTTCGGAGACGTCCGCCACGGCGACCGGCGGAGAGGAAGGGCGTCTCGTAGGTGGCCTCCAGTTCGGTGCCGCCGGACTCGAGTGCCGCGTCGACGTCGCCCTTGGCGGAACCCGGCACCAGCGTTCCCGGTTGCTTCAGGGCGTCGCGCAGCGACTGGCGCAGTACATCGCTGTCGAAGTCCTGGTTGGGGCTTCCGGTCCACTCGATGTCGAGTTGCCGGGCGACGCGAACCGCGGTCCAGGTGTCCTCGGCAACCACCGCCACCCCACCCAGGGGCGCGAAGACCGGCCCGGCGCTCGGCGCGGGGTCGAGAATCTCGATGCCCACCAGGCCGGCTTCGTCCGTCGGCTTGTTGGCGATGTTCTTCACTCCGCCGCCAAGCCACGGACAGCGCACGACCACCGCGGTCGCCATGTTGGGCAAGCGGAAGTCGGCGCCGAACGTGCCCTGGCCGCGGGCGATGTCGGCCGCATCGACGTGGGTCACGCCCTTGCCGATGAAGCGGTGCTCCGTCTCCTGTTTCAGCGGCGCGTCGCCCGGGACGGGCAGGGCCGCGGCGTCGCCGGCAAGTTCGCCGTAGCCGAGTCGGCGGCCGCTGGCCTCGTGCATAACCTCGTGGTTGGTCGCGGCCACCGAGTCGACGTCGACTCCCCAGCGTTTCGCGCCGGCCTGGCGCAGCATGAGGCGTGCGCTGGCGCCCGCGGCGCGCAGCCGGTCGTAGTTCAACAGGATGCTCTTCGAGCCGTCGGTGTTCTGGTCGCCGTACTTGGCATCGCCCTCGGCCTGCACCACGGCGACCCGGGACCAGTCGGCGTCCAGTTCGTCCGCGACGACCTGGGCCAGCGCGGTGCGGATACCCTGGCCCATCTCCGAGCGGTGCGTCGTGATCCGGACGGTGCCGTCCGCATCGAGGGCGAGGAAGAGGTTGGGCTCGAACGCGCCGGAGGCGACGTCCAGGGCCGCGGCTTTCCGCGTCGGCAGGCACGTGCCGAGCACGAGCACCCCCGACACGCCGAGGAAGTGGCGGCGGGAGAGGTCGGGCGAGATGTTGGTGATCGTGTTCATCGGTCGGTCCCCCCGTTGGCGCGCTTGCCGGCGGCTTCGTGGATGGCCGCACGGA
>JAGWBN010000091.1:17281-18204 GCA_021295875.1 Pseudomonadales bacterium | reverse complement strand
TGGCGTGCTCAACGAGAGCTGGGGCGTGCCCAACCGGCACAACTTCTACATCGGCGCCGACGGCACCATCCTCGCCATCGACCGGGCGGTCAATCCGGCCACCGCCGCCGAGGACATCGCGGCGAAGCTGGCCGAGTTGAACGTCCCGAAGGTGTCCGAGGAGGAGGCCGAGACCGCGAGCGAGACCTAAACCACCCGTCAAGCGCCCGCTCGCGACTAGGAGACCGCCATGAAGGCCGTCATGGTCATGTACGACTCGCTGAACCGGCACCTGCTGCCGAACTACGGGTGCGACTGGACCCTGGCGCCGAACTTCGTTCGCCTGGGCGAACGGGCGGTCACCTTCGACAACCACTACGTGGGCTCCATGCCGTGCATGCCGGCCCGGCGCGAACTGCACACGGGCCGGCACAACTTCCTGCACCGTTCCTGGGGACCGTTCGAGCCGTTCGACGACTCCACCTTCACCATCCTGAAGGACAACGGCGTCTACACCCACCTGGTTTCCGACCACTATCACTACTGGGAGGACGGCGGTGCCACCTACCACCACCGCTACTCGAGCTGGGAGAACATGCGCGGCCAGGAGGGCGATGCCTGGAAGGGCGAGGTGGCGGACCCGGATATTCCCGAACACCTGGGCCGCATCGCCCGCCAGGACTGGGTCAACCGGAAATACATGCAGGAGGAGCACCTGACGCCCCAGGCGCGGACCTTCGCCGCCGGGCTCGAGTTCCTGGAAACCAACCGCGACCAGGACAACTGGTACCTGCAGATCGAAACCTTCGACCCCCACGAGCCGTTCTTCACCCTGAAGCAGTGGAAGGACCGGTACAACTACGAATGGGACGGGCCCCACTTCGACTGGCCCAAGTACGAACGGGTCAGCGAAGACCCCGACGCCGTCGAGTACCTGCGCTACC
>JAGWBN010000091.1:16652-17181 GCA_021295875.1 Pseudomonadales bacterium | reverse complement strand
TCGGCGAGCACGACTGGTGGGGCAAGGCGCGCATGCCCTGGTACAACGAGACCGCGCACATCCCGTTCTTCTGCTGGGACCCGCGCACGGGGGTCAAGGGCGTCCGCCGGCGCAGCCTCACGACCACCATCGACGTCGGCCCGACACTGCTGGACTATTTCGCCATGGCGCGGCCCCCCGACATGGACGGCAAGCCGCTACGCGCGACGGTCGAGGACGACACCAGGGTCCGCGACGTCGCCATCTACGGCATGTTCGGCGCCCACGTGAACATCACCGACGGCCGCCACGTCTACATGCGCGGCCCGGCGGGCGACAACCAGCCGTTGAACCAATACACCCTGATGCCCACGCACATGAGAGCCCCGTTCTCGCCCAGGGAGCTCGCCGACATGAAGTGGAACGAGCCCCTGGGCTTCACCAAGGGCTGCCCGGTGATGCGCATTCCGTCCCGCGGCATGGGTAGGTTTGCGGAAGTGTTCAAGACGCAACTCTTCGATCTCGCCACCGATCCCGGCCAGACCAATCC
>JAGWBN010000091.1:12964-16627 GCA_021295875.1 Pseudomonadales bacterium | reverse complement strand
TGGAGGAGGCCTTGGCCGAGCACCAGGCGCCGGTCGAGCAGTACGAGCGACTGGGGCTCTCGCGGCCCTAACGCGCGCGTTTTTTCGTCCATGCCCAATCGGCACACCGCGCTCAACTTGGCGTGGCGTGCTTGTTTGGCAGCCGGCGCAGCCGGTGCGTGGGTCGTAGCCAGCGCGACGGATTGGGTCGAGCCGCGTACCGCTCTCGATCGCCCTGGTCTGTACCACGCTGGCTTCATCGCGCGGGTGTTGGACCAACAAGGCCGGCCCGTGGAAGCGACGGTATCGGCTATCGGGCCCTGGGCCGGTATCGGAAGGGACCGGGGTGTGGCGACCACGACGACGAACGAAGACGGCTACGCGGAACTCCGGGACGTTTCGAGCGACCGTTCGCTTTACATCTCCGTGGAACCGTCCGAACGGCTCCGGCCGCTGGTCCTTCCGCTCGAAGGCGTATCGAACGGTATCGCGGATCTCGGTGTATTGCGCCTCAAACGCAATATGGTGATTACGGGCACGATCAAGCGTGTCATTGATGGCGGAGCGCCAACGGTGGTGGAAGAGGGTAGCGTGTCCACCCATCGGATCGACTTGCGGTTTGTTGACAGCGAGGGTGAACCGATCACAACTGCGCGGGTTTTCGTGACCGGGCAGCCCCAGGAGCCCTCGGCGACCACCGATGCCGATGGGCGCGTTTCGATGGACACCCAGACGGTACCCGAGCAACTGTCCGTGGCGGGACCTTGGGGAAGGGTCTCTGTCGGCGTCGAGTCGCCGAAGGACTGGGAATTGGCAATCGGCGGTCCGCCGGATGTCGTGGCCGACGTCCTCGTGCAGAGCGAGATAGAGATCCCCATCCAGCGTCGAGTCGAACTCGAGGTGTCGGGCATTGATCCTCGAGAGCTGGCGTACAGTTCGGGGTATAACGGTCGTCAGTGGCGAACAGTCGATCGGACACTGATCGAGCGCGTGCTCGGTGATCGAACCAGGCAGCAATTGATCCGTGTCAAAGCGCCCGGGCGATTTCATCGATTTGCGGCGTATCCTGTGCCGGGGCTGTTGGCGTTCGACTTCACGGAGGACAAGCAATACGAGCTTGTTGTGGTCGATGAGAACGGTCCGGTCGCCGGCGCGACGGTGGACCTGGTCGAGGTCGCGACGCCGTATCTCGATCGGGTGGCCGTCAACGATCCCGAGGCCGACATCTTCGTGGACAGCCTGACCACGGATGCCGACGGCCGCCTCGCGCGGTTGGGCGATCCCCGCGCCCTCTATGTCGCCCATGTCTATGCCGAAGGCCACGACCCGGCCAGGGTTCTCCTGCAGGCGGGATCCGAGACGCGCGTGGAGCTTGCCCAACGGGATATCGACGTCGAATTCGGGGGTTTGAGCGGTGGCGAACGGTTGCGCGTCAAGGTGGCCGGCCGGGACTCTCTCGTCGCCCTGAAACGCGTTGTGGATACGTCGCCCGTCGTCGTTCCGTTGGCACCCGGAACCTACGATGTCAGTGTGGAGAACTCGGGCTCGGTCGTCGAACGCGGGACCACGTTCGTGGTGGGCAAGGAGCCCGTTACCGTCGACACCACCGTGGATCGACGACCGGAACTCCGGCTGCAACTTCCCGAACTCCCCGCCGTCCCGAAGCGATACCGATCCGATGAGGAGGGAATGGCCGAGTCGCCTCCCGTGGACCGCTGGATCGTCTGGGCCAGTCGCCGAACGCCACCCGGTCGGCCGGCAGGTGGCCTCGCCGTCACCACATTTGGCGGTGCTCGCGCGGGCGAAACCCCGGTTGAGGTCGAGGTGTCGGAGCAACCGCACGAGAAGGCTCGCGTACTGCGGTTTTCGGGCAGCGGTCGCTGGCTGGTGTACCTGGCGGCGGAACGGCGTGCTGTTCCCCACCTGTATTTCATCGAGGTGGAACTGGCGGCGGGGGAGACGCGGGAACTCGGGATGCCGCCCTTGGATGCGTCGCTGGAAGGCGCTTTTGAGCGCGATCTGGTCGGCAACATGCACGGCGTGGCCGGTCCCCGGATGGTGCTGATCCGGGCCGCCGGCGCCGACGCCGGTTGGAATGTCGTCAACCGTCTACCTCGCGATGTGTTCTTTTTCGGCAGGTACGGCACACGATACGCCGAGTTGCTGCCGCCGGCCGATATGCCGGAGAACCACGACTTCGCAATGCGCGACCTGCCGGCGGGGGAGTACCACCTGTTTCATCATCTCGGCGAGGATTCCGCATGGGGTGGCATCGAGGTCTCCCTCCGCGCGGACGGGACCGCACGAATACCGAGGCTCGGCAGCGACCAACCCGGGATGTGGACGGTCGACGTCGTCGACTCAGAGGGTCGCCCGATCCGCGATCGGGTGCTGCGGGTTCGTGATCGAATGCACGAAGCGTGGGCGGCGTATGGTGAGATTCCAACTACTGGTAGGTACGCGGCCGACGGGATCCCCCTTCCGCCAGCGGCGCGTCTGCGCGGCGAGCCGGTCACCTTCGAGTCGATTCGTCCGGGATGGGTCGAACTGGTGCTGGACGATCCCGCCGGATCGGCAAGGCACTATTCAAGAGAGGCGGAACCGGGAACCACGCTCACCCTGGTCGTAGACGACTGACGGTCGTCGAAACCGGATGACCGAGACCACCGACACGGTCGATCGACCGACCATCGCCGACGACCTGAACTTCCGCCGCGTCGTCCACATCTTCGCGCGCACCTGGCCGTTCATCCGGCCGGCCGTCAAGCATCTCGTGATCTTCGTTGCGGTGTCGGTGGCCATCGCGATCTACAGCGCCGTCCTGGTGTTCATCATCACCGGCCTGATGAACGGCGGCATCGTCGCCGGCAGGCCGTTGGGTGAACTCCACGTGGCCATCTACGGTCTGGACCCCGCGGTCTACGTCAACGTCGAAGCCCTGTCGGACGAAGCCCGACTATCGCTGTGCTGGCCGGTGATCATCACCACGATTCCGCTGCTGGTCGTCGCCGTCGCTGGCGCCCTGATCCTCTACTACTACGGCATCTGGATCTTCCAGGGCATCAACCAGCGCATGCGGGTGACCCTGATCGAACGACTGCAGGCGCAGTCGCTGGCCTTCCACGCCTCCGCCCGCACGGGCGACGCCATCTACCGGGTCTATCAGGACAGCGCCATGGTGACGTCCATCATCCGGGCGATCTTCCTCGAACCGCTGATGTTCCTCGGACGCCTGTTGTTCGGCGTCGGGGTGATCGCGGCGTTCGATCCGTGGCTTGCGCTGATGCTTGCCGCGACGGTGTTGCCGATCCTCTACCTGGGGCTGAAGTTCTCGTCGCGCCTGCGGATCGCGTTCCGTCGTGCGCGGGAGACCAACAGCCGGCTGACGTCGTGGATCCAGGAAAGCGTGCTCGGCGCGCGCATCGTCAAGGCGACCCACGGCGAGGCCGCCCGGGAACGGTCCTTTCGGGAGCACTCGTTGACCGCCTTCGATGCCGCGTTCCGAGCCCGGACCCTGCTCACGGTGATGGGCATCCTCGCCTTCGCCATCATCGGCGCGACGGTGCTCGCCACCCAGTCCACCGCCGCGATGTACGCCAACGCGGGTGCCGAGACGTTCGCCCGGAACCTGCTGCTCGGCTTCGGCTTCGCGGTGTGGAACCTCGGCTCGTTCACCGCCGCCAC
>JAGWBN010000091.1:2157-12769 GCA_021295875.1 Pseudomonadales bacterium | reverse complement strand
GGGATCGATTTGGTCGCCAGGCGCGGCACTATCACGGCCGTGGGCGGGCCCACCGGCAGAGGCAAATCGACCCTGATGTCGCTCCTGCTGCGCCTGGCCGATCCGGACACGGGACGCTTCGAGATCGACGGCCACGACTTGCGTTCGCTGACCGTCGATTCGCTGCGCGCCAACATCGCCCTGGCGACCCAGGAGAACGTCCTGTTCTCCGACACGGTCCTGGAGAACATCCGCTACGCTGTGCCCGGCGCGTCCCGGGCCGCCGCCGTCGCCGCGGCGCGGGTGGCTTCGGCCGACGAGTTCATCGGCGCCTTGCCCCAGGGCTACGACACGCCCTTGGGGGAGCGCGCCACCAAGCTGTCGAGCGGCCAGCGGCAAGGACGCCCCGATCCTGATCCTCGACGAGCCCACCGCCGCCTTGGACGCCGAGACCGAACTCAAGGTGCTCGACAACCTCAAGGCCTGGGGCCGAGACCGCTGCGTGTTCCTGATCACCCATCGGCTGTCCACGGTGCGCCAGGCGACGGCGGTGGCGTACCTGCGGGACGGCCGGATCCAGGCGATCGGTCGCCACGACGAGTTGATCGCGGCCGGCGGACCCTATGCGCGGTTCGTCACCGCGGAAACGGACGCCACCCGGGCGTTGGAGGATGTCCAGTGAACGGGGGCGGGACGGAGGCGACGCGTATCACGAGCGCGGAGACCCTGGCACTGCTCGGCCGTTCGCTGCGCTTCGTGTGGCCCCATCGACGCCAGATCGCGGTCAAGTATGGGCTTGAGCATCGTGCTGTTCCTGCCCTGGCCCATCAAGATTCTCATCGATCACGTGGTCGAGGGCCTGCCGGTGGGTTCGTCGCCGACCCCCTATCCGGTCTACGTCGCCTGGTTCGTCGACCTGCTCCACGGCCTGTCGCCGTTCGAGATCGTCTGGGCGGTGGTCGGCGTGTGCGTGGTCGGCATCGTCCTGATCGGCGGTTTCGGCGGCGGCGTGGCGCGGGACGACGCCAGCGGCGGCCTTGCCGAAGGTCTCGACACCGCGACCCAGAGCGAGAATCAGGCCAACGAATCCAGCAGCCGCGTTGGCGGGCTCCTCGGCCTCTACGAGTTCCGCTACCAGCTCCGCATCACCCATCGCATCAACCATGCCCTGCGGACGCTGGTTTTCGGCCGGGTGATGCGCTGGCCGATGGTGCGCTTCGCGGATGCCAGCGTCGGCGACGCGGTCTACCGGACGATGTACGACACGCCGGCCATCTCGCGGGTCTGCTACGACATCCTGGTGCTGCCCATCGCCAACCTGTTCGTGGTCGGGACGGTGATCTGGACGACGGCGCACAGTTTCAGCGCCGTGCCCTCGGTGGTCGTCGTCGCCTGCCTGGCGGCGCCCATGGTGCTCTTCTCGACGCTGCTGATGACCGGCATGACCCGGCGCCGATCCTTGGCCAGCCGGCTGGCCGGGGCGACCACCACGGGCACGGTGGAGGAGGGCATCAGCAACGTTGTCGCGGTGCAGAGCCTCGGCGCGGCAGGACGCCAACGCGACGACTTCGCGCTCGACAGCGACCAGTCCTTCAGACGGTTCCGGGGCTACATCCTGATGTTCATCCTGCTGCTCGGGATCCAGGCCACCGTCGGCCTCGGTCTCGTCTGCTACGTGTTCTTCGACATCAGCGCCGCCGTTGTCGACGGTCGCATGTCGGCGGGCGACTTCAGCGTGGTCTACGCCTACTTCGTGCAGCTGGTGAACAACCTGATGGGCCTCGGGGCCATGTGGTTCAACCTGCAGAACAACGTCGCCGGCATGCGCCGGGTGTATGAAGTCGCGGACTCGGCGGTGGATGCGGACCGGCAAGGCGAACGGGGGGTCGAGAGACCTGTGGCGCACGTCCGCGTCGACGGCGCGACGTACCGCTACCCGGACGGGACCCCGGCGGTGACGGACGCGAGCCTCGAAGGCCGCGTCGGCGAAGTTCTCGCCCTGGTTGGCGCCACCGGTGCCGGCAAGAGCACGCTGGCCTACTTGGTCGCGGG
The DNA here is from genome assembly GCA_021295875.1 of Pseudomonadales bacterium. Taxonomy (GTDB): domain Bacteria; phylum Pseudomonadota; class Gammaproteobacteria; order Pseudomonadales; family Azotimanducaceae; genus VXYL01. The sequence continues at coordinate 10,738 of JAGWBN010000091.1, read as the reverse complement.
CTTTGTCCAGCCGAGCGTCGGTACTATTCTCTACGACGGCGTTGATGCTAGGAGTCTCCGCGTGGACGCATTGCGCGGCCAGGTGGCCTTCGTATTCCAGGAGCCGTTCGTGTTCGACGACACGGCGACCGCCAATATCCGCCTGGGCAATCCTCAAGCCACTGATGACGAGGTTGTCGCCGCCGCACGAACGGCCGGGGCGCTGGACTTCATCGAGGCGCTGCCGGACGGCTTCGGGACCCGTTTGGGCCGTGCCGGTGCCCGTCTGTCAGTCGGCCAGAAGCAGCGCCTGGCCATCGCCCGCGGCGTGGTGAGCACGGCGCCGATCCTGGTGCTCGACGAACCCACCGCCGCCCTCGATCCGGAGACGGAGAACGCCTTGGTGGAGGCCCTCAAGGCGGAGCGCTACCGGCGCCTGCTGATCGTGATCGCCCATCGCCTGAGCACGATCCGCGCCTCGGATCGCATCTCTTTCCTCGACGAGGGTCGGATAGTCGAAACGGGGAGCCACGACGAGTTGATGGCGAATCCGGATGGTGCCTACCGGCGGTTCGTCGACCTGCAGGTCGGTGCGGCCGCGTGAGGGCGGCGATGGCTGTTCGATGGGGCGCAATGGCCGGAGCGTTTGTCTTGGGCGTTGTCGTGCACGGGGCCGACTGGGTGGAACAGCGCACGGCCCTTCACCGCTCGGGTACCCACCACAGCGGGTTGGTCGTGCGCGTCGTGGACCACGACGGCGCGCCCGTGGAAACGAGCGTTACAGTGTCGGGCGGCGGTGCCGTGGCCACAGCCCCGACAGGCGTCGACGGGCGTGCGCAACTGCACGGAATCTCAACGCGTCACGTGCTGTCGGTGTTCGTTGCGGGGACGGACGATCTGCGGCCGTACCGGGAACGCATCGCGGGGGTTTCCAACGGCGTCGTCGACCTGGGAGTCGTCCGCCTCGAGCGCAACTTCCATGTGACGGGCGTCGTGCTCCAGCGGGACGCCGACGGCGCGACCAAACCGCGGTCGAACCGCACGACGGTGAAGTTGACCACCGCACGGACCTTCCGGGCGAACTACGCCGACGGCGTTCTCGCCTTCGACAAGGACGAGCGTGAGGCCGTCTTCCGGCTCGAGGACTTCGACGAAGAACCGGGTCTGTTCGTCAACATCGGTTGGTGGTCGGACGAACAGCGGCGCTCGGTCAACTACAGGATCCCGTTCACGGTGGACCCGGAACGACCTTATCGGCACTTGCTCGTGACGCTCCCCCCTGAAGGCACCGGCGGTCGGTTCGCCGAGGTGGAGGAATCCGTTTGGCCCGCCGGAGTCCCCGTAGGGGAGGCACCGGGGTTCTTCTTTGCCGGACGACTGCTGAGCGTGGGAGGACGACCGTTGGTTGGCATGCCGGTGGTAAGGGGATACGGGGATGGCGAACTGCGCACGGACGACGATGGGCGGTTCGAGTTCGAGAGCCGGCACATGGTCGAACGTCTGTCCGTTGCCACGCCGTCGGGCGAGTTGTCCATCGACTCGAGACCGTACTTCGACGGTGTCGACCTCGACGACCTGCCGCCGGAATACGACGTGAATCCGGCCACCCTGCCGCCAAAACAGGTCGTCGACTTCGGCAAGCCGTTCGAAGCCAGGTTCGAGACCCGGAGGCAACTCCGCCTCGTCGTCCGGGGCGAGCGCGGGCGGATCGCCTACAGCTGGCTGGACCGGGACGAATGGCGACCCATCCGCGCGGACCTGCTGAGCAGGGTGATGGGGAAGTCGGACGAGCAGACCCTCGTCCGCACAAAGGTTCCCGGTCGGATCGACCGCCTGCTGGTCTACCCGCCGGCGAATTCCAGAATGGTGTTCGACTTCCGCAACGACCAGCCCCACGGCCTCGTTGTGGTCGGCAAAGACGGGCCTGTGGCTGGCGCCAAGGTGGAAATCGTCGACGTCGCGGCACCGTTGTTGTTGCGTCTGCGCCGCGAGGATCCGGCCGCTCCTATTCTGCTGAACCGCGATGTCACCGATGCCCAGGGTCGCCTCAGCCTTGCCGGCGATCCCGACGGTCTGTACGTGGCCTACGTATATGCCGACGGACACGAGCCAGCACGGGTACGACTGATGCCGGGACGCGATGCCCGTGTCGAACTCGTGGCGCGCGATGCGGATGTCCGGTTGCAGGGGGTCCGCGCCGGGGAGTACGTGCACGTAAGACCCGCCGGCCACGGTTCGTTGGTGGTGGCGGTCCGCGCCACAGCCGACGACGAAGCCATTGCCGTTCGTCTGTCCCCCGGAACCTACGATGCGACGGTGGCGGACGACGCGGGCAACATTGTGCGCGGCACCACCTTCGCGGTCGGCAAGCCATCGCTCGTTGTCGACGTTTCGCGCGACAGCCGCCCACGAGTCGTCCTCCGGCCCCCGGTATACCGGAATCCGAGGGAGTGGTTCGTGGGCGCTACCCGGCGTCTGCTCCCGCACGAAGTCATGGATGTTTCTCGGTTCCTGCGGGATTGGCGGGATTTCGGCAGTGGGCTAGAGCCCGCGCAGGTGGAATCGATCACCGACGGGGCCCGGGTCCTACGGTTTCCGGGCACCGGTCGTTGGCATGTGCATGCAGGCGTGTCGGGCGCGGACGAGTCTTTCTTCGTGGAAGTGGACCTCGCCCCGGGCGAAGCGCGCGAGCTTCGACTACCGTCTCTCGATGCCTCCCTGGCGGGCACGATGACCTACGAACCCGATCCGGACGATCGTCTGGTCTCCTATCACTGGGTGGACGGACCCCGGCTCATGCTGTTGGCGACCGCCGGCGTAGGGCACCGGTGGAACGTCATGGGCTACCTGCCGCGGCCCGGGAATGGCCGCAAGCCACACACCTTCGCCGTGTCCGGAGTGCCCGCCGGGGACTACCACCTGTTCCATCACCTGGCGGCCGATCCGGGTTGGGGCGGTCTGGAAGTCAAGCTTGTCGCCGGCGCGACGACGCGCGTCGAGGGCCTCGGTTCCCGGTCTCCCGCCCGGCTTGTCGTCGAAGTGGTGGACGCCGCTGGCCATCCCGTCCGCGACCGCATACTTCGGGTCCGCGGGAGAATGCACAAGCAGTGGACCGCCCCGGGCAGGATCGTCATCACCAGCGGCACCGGCCCGCGCGTCCCCCCGCCGCCGGCCGTTCGCCTGACGGGTGAACCCGTCACCTTCGAATCCATCCGCGCCGGCTGGCTGGAACTGGTTGTCGACGACCCCGGTGGCGATTCACGGCACTATCTGCGCAAGGTGGAACCGGGCACCCCACTACGGTTGATCGTGGATTCGTGATCCGGCCCGATTTGTTCGTCCGCGCGTTGCTTGGAGCAATGTCTGTCACGTGCGCCGGTCCAGTGTCCAGATGAAAGCCTGAATCGGCTTTTTGAGCCAAAGGCCGCCGCCCACCGCTTCGAAGTGGCGGCCGAGGCGGCGCCTATACCAGCGGTTCGAGCGCAGGTAGACATCGGTGTCGGTGCGCACGGGGTCGCACAACTCGCGATCCTCGAGGGTCAACGTGCCGAAGTAGAGCGCCTGGCGCGTGAGTTCGCCGAGGGTCTTGATCGCCTCCGCCGCGTCGTCGTCCTCGAGATAGGAAAGCACGTCGTAGCAGACGACGAGGTCGTATTGCCGGTGGGTGGGATAGTCCGGGAGAGCTCCGGATTCCCAGCCGAGTTCGGCGCAAAGGTACGCGCTCGACTCGACGCCCAGCGCATGCGCCTTGGGGAAGGCCTCGGCGAGTGTCGACAAGAGCCTTCCCAGACCGCAACCGATGTCGATGACGCTTCGTACGGGAACTTCGAGATGGCGGAGATAGGCGGCGACGAAGTCCCCCTGTCGTTGGACCTCCCCCGGACTGCACACCCGGGTGCCTGGATTCCTGTAGTAGCGGTCGTAGTAGGCCTTGTCGAAGCGGTCGGCGTTCACGGCGGTCGTGAAAACAGCTCCGGGCGCTCGCGTTCCAGCCTCGCTCGGTCGAGTTCGAGGAGCAAGCGCTGCTTGTGCGGGTCGCGTGGTCGTCTTCCCGGTGGCCTCCCGGGGGGTTCGGAGGCGAGAATCTTCGCCCAGCGTTCGCGTTTTCGCCGTCCGAGTTCGGCCTGGAAATCGTCGTAGGTGATCATTGTCGGGCCTCCTGGGCGAGTTCCTCCAGTGCCGCGGCCTCCTCCGCCACCGATTTCGTTCGGTCGCGCAGATATTCCCAGTCGATTCGATCCGAATACAACAGGGCCAGTCGACGGGTCCAGCGCTCATCCTCGCCGCTGTGCCAGTGGACCCAGGCGCGCAGCCGGTCGAGCAGCAGGTCTTCTATGCCGATGACGACGACGCGCACACCGTCCACGTCGACTTCGGTTCGCGGAGCATCTTCCCCGGGCAGGCCGGCTGGTGCGGGGGCCTCGACGAGGAGATCCAGGTCCGCTCGGACCCAGTAGCGCCCCTCCTTCTCGAACCCCAGATCGGCGAACGCGGCATTCACTTCTGCAGACGCGGGCAACGCCAGGTCCACGTCGCTCGTGGCGTAACCCCCGGCGGTGTAGAACTCCAGCGCGCCACCGCCGACCAGAATGGGTTCGATGCCGTGTGGTGCAAGCGCCTCGGTGAGGACTCCTACGGCGACGAGTCGGCGCTTTCTGGCGTCGGCCTCGTCGGCGAGACGATCCAACCGGGCCCTGATGTCGCTCATTGCGCTTCCCACCGTTTGGGATGGTCCAGCCACTGGCCGACATTCTATGCCGCCGGGGTTTCCTTGCGGGTGTCGTCTCACGGTGTAACCTAATCGCATCTTCTGCGGCGCGTATCGAGCATGGACGATCTTCTGGGGAGCCTAGGCGAAATCGTCGGCGGAGGCGGCGTGCTGACCGGCACGGATGTTTCCTCCCGGGCCAGCGGCGTGTGGCGCAGCCAGGGCATTGAAGCGCGCGCCATCGTCCGGCCGCGCACCACCGACGAGGTCAGCCGGGTACTCGCTACCTGCAATGCTGCCGGCCAGCCGGTCGTGGCCCATGGCGGATTGACGGGACTGGTGGAAGGCGCCGTCACCGAAGCCGACGAGATCGTGCTGTCGCTGGAACGCATGAACACGATCGAGGAGGTGAACCCCGTCGAGCGGACCATGACCGTGCAGTCGGGCGTGGTTCTCGAGGCGGTGCAGGATGCCGCCGACGAGCACGGCCTCATGTATCCCCTGGACATCGGCGGTCGTGGCAGCTGCACCCTTGGCGGCAACATCGCGACCAACGCCGGCGGTAACCGGGTCATCCGCTACGGCATGACCCGGGACATGGTGCTCGGCGTCGAGGCCGTGCTGGCGGACGGCACCGTGGTGTCGTCCATGAACCACATGATCAAGAACAACGCCGGCTACGACCTGAAGCAGCTCTTCATCGGTACCGAAGGCAGCCTCGGCATCGTCACCCGGGCCGTGCTGCGCCTGCGCGAGAAGCCGCGCAGCCAGGAGACCATGCTGGTCGCGGTTGCCGACTTCGACCGGGTCACCGCGCTGCTGAAGGTCATGGACGCCGGGCTCGGCGGTACGCTGTCGGCGTTCGAGGTGTTGTGGAACAGCTTCTACCGGCTGGTGACGACACCACCGGCGACCCAGAAGCCGCCGCTCGCCCAGGACTACCCGTTCTACGTGCTGATCGAGGCGATGGGCGGGGATCCGCGGGCCGACCACGCGCGCATCGAACAGGTCTTCACCGATGCCCACGAGTCGGGCCTCGTCGCGGATGCGGTCATCGCCACCAGCGAGGCGCAGCGGCTGGAACTCTGGGCGATCCGCGACGACGTCGAGCAGGTGCACCAGTACAAGCCGATGTTCATCTTCGACGTGAGCTTGAGGATCTCCGACATGGAGGCGTACGTGGCGGAGGTGGACAAGGGACTCGAAGCCACCTTCGGCGACTACACCAACTTCGTCTTCGGCCACATCGGCGACGGCAACATCCACTTCGGCATCTCCGCAGGAAGCGGCGAAGACGCCCACGACGGCGTCAAGCAGGCGGTCTACCAGCCGCTGGAGTCCATCGGCGGCTCGGTGTCCGCCGAGCACGGCGTCGGGCTCGACAAGAAAAAGTACCTCGCCATGTCCCGCAACGACGAGGAGATCGCGCTCATGCGCACCCTCAAGCGGGCGCTGGATCCTAAGGGCATCCTGAATCCGGGGAAGATCTTCGACGCCGCTGCCGCTTAGCTTAACCGACCACTCGCGCCATCGAGTCGGTCAGTTGACCGAGTCAGTCTTCGCGGGCTTGCCGCTTGAGCCAGCGGCGCATGCCGTCGGTGGCCATCCAGACCTCGCGCATGTCGTCCCGATACAACCACGCCTGGTCTTCGCCACCGACGGTGACGTGTTCGTCCAGAGCAGGCGTCTCGATGCTCTTGCGCAGCAGGTAGTCGGTGACCAACGGCAGGTACTTCCTCGCATCCACGAGGGCTGCCGCCGCATCGTCCGGGCGTCCCAGGCGATACAACGCGAGAACCCGTCCGTAGGCGAGTTCCGGGTGGAGATCGTCGGGATAGCGTTGGGCAACGGCGAGGGCGTCCGCGTCGCGGTCGGTCTTGAGCAGGTGGTTGACCAGCGGGGCCCGGACGCCGTGGTTGTCGTTGGGATTGAGGCGCAGGTAGAGCCGCGCGAAACGCTCGGCGCGGTCGGGAGCGTCCTCTCGGATGCGTTCGATGTAGAGCCACAGGAGGCGCAACGCCGGACGGTTGTCCTCGAATACCCAGGGCAAGGTCCCCGCCTTCGTGGTCGGCCAACCCTTGGCGAGCGTCGCGGCGGCTCGGCCGAGCAGCGCCATCGTCCAACGGTTGTCTTCGACGCCGAGCCGGGGTTCGACCCAGGCGAGCAGCCGCACGATGTCGTCGACGATGGACAGATCGTCGAGCGCCTGTGGATTCTCTTCGAGCCATGGCAACCAGGCGTCGATGTCCTCCCACACCTCCTCCTCGTTGCCAGAGAAGAGATTCGTCGAGAACGGCTTGTCGACGCCCGATAGCCGCTGCCAGCGTCGGGCGAGCGCTCGCGGCTTGCTGGCCACCAGGGGCAGATGCGCACCGCGGAGGTTTTCGTCCTGTTCCTCGTTCCGGTAACGGCGCCAACGCAGGGTGGGCCGCCTGCGGGAGGCGTGATCGTCGATCCAGTCCAACACCTCGTTCACGTCATCGGGCAGTGTCAAGCGGTAGTACTCGTCACGACCGCGTTTCGGGTCGTCACGGAAGCCGCGGATCACCGACAACGCCTCCTCGGTGCCGAGGGGATTTCGGGAAACGCTGCCGAGCCAGTAGACGGCCCGTTCGGCGACCCGGTCGAAGCGCCGCTCCGCGCTGAGCATGGTCAACTCGATCATGGCCGTCATGGGTTCGCCGGGCACGTCGCGCTCGGCGGCTTCGATGGCTTGCCAAGCGCGGTCGCGGTGGCCCTGGTCGTGCAACCACGCGGCCAGCCGCTGGCTTGCCGCACAGCGGATCGCGGCGCCGGGATCGCGGGCCAGCCTGTGCAGCAGTTCCTCCTTCTGTTGCGGCGTGTCGTTCAGGGCATCGTAGGCTTCGCAAAGGATGCCGACGGCATCGGCAAGCTTCTCGTCGATCACGCGCCCCGGCGCCAACAAGGGTTCGATCAGGTCTGCAACAGCCCGGTAGCGACCCGCTTCCAGGAAGGCTGTGCTTGCGTGCAGGATTCCTTCCGGCGGCAGGCGCCCCTGCCGCGCGGCGGCGACCCAGTACTCGTTCGGTTGGGACCGCACCAGCGCGGGCCACATCACGTTTTCGGGAAGCTCGTCCTGCGGTACCCAAGGTTCGCAACACGCCTCGAAAAGGCTGCCGGATCCACAAGGACAGGGCTGACCTCTTCGCGGTGGCGGCAGCGGCATCGGCCGGAACCCGTTCGACGCCAGCGGCATGGCGTTCCAGAACTGCCGGGCGAACCAGTAGGCGAACTGGTCGATGTCCTCGGCACCCGAATCGGCCAACCGGAGGTCGGACACCATCGTGCGCATCCAGGCGAAGAACGAGTCTCGATCCTCGCCCGACTCTCGCAGGTGCGTGAACATTGCATCCTGCAACCCGGCCAGGGCATCGAGATCCGCGATCGAAAGATCCAGGAAGTCGTCTTCCGTCACGGGGCGTGTCACCTCACGGCGCCGTGCTGCGCACCACCCGCCCCGGGCGTTCGCCGGTATGCTCGTCCTCGACCGTTGACCAGCGTCGCCCGGTAGCCGACGGCGCGCTGGACCAGCCGGCTCTTGCCATGCGGGAAGTCGCGTGCCACGGTGGGCTGGCGTTCTTCGACCCGGTCCGGGTCGAGGACGTTGATGTCGGCCTTCATGCCCGGTGCCAGCGTGCCCCGGTCCTTCAGGTCGAGAACCCGCGCCGCGGCGCTGGTCATACGGCGAATGGCTTCGGACAGCGACACCTTGCCCTGGTCGCGCACCCAGTGGCTGAGCAGGAACGACGGCCAGCCGGAGTCCATGATCTGCGACACGTGGGCACCGGCGTCGCCCAGGCCCGGGACTACCCAATCGCGTTGCATGAGGGTCTCCACGGCATCGAACTTCGTGTTGAAGAACGGTCGGTGGAA
>JAGWBN010000091.1:0-2038 GCA_021295875.1 Pseudomonadales bacterium | reverse complement strand
AGCGCAACCCTTGCGCGAAGGGAATGCTGGCCGGATCGGCCTTCGCCGCCTCGATCAGTTCCCGCCGGAACTCCTCGTCTCGGATGGCCTCGAGGCGCTGGTCGACATCGATCACGCGCAGCTTCGCCCAGGCCGGGAAGAATATGTTCGTCTTCAGCATCGACACGAAGCCACCGGGACGCGGTACGGTCACGCCGTAGATCTCGCAGCCGTCGGCGCGTAGATCCTCGACGATCTGATGGGGATCGTCGAACCTGAAAGTCTCGGTCTCGACGACGCCGCCCGCCCGGGCTTGGTTGCCGAGCAGATGGAGATCTCTGCCGATGGCTTTCCGGTCGTACCAGGGGACGTTCTGCATCAAGCCGTTGTGGCTGCCCACCTCGCGGGCGATGGCTTCGAGTTCCTCCGCCTCGGCGAACGTTCCCGGAATCGAACGGCCGTCCGGCAACCGGTGCCCGGGCAGGCGGTTGGTGGAGAAGCCGATGGCGCCGTCCTTCACGGACTGGCCGGCGACCTTGGCGATTGCGGCGATCTCGTCGGGCGTCGGATTCTCGTCGATGCCCCTATGACCCATGACGTAGAACCGCACCGCGCCGTGGCCGACCATGCCGGTCACGTTGATCGCCGGGGCCATCGTCTCCAGGGCGTCGAGGTACTCGCCGTAGGACTCCCAGCTCCACGGCAGACCCGACAGGATGGCTTCCCGCGGAATGTCCTCGACGGTTTCCATCATCTCGGCGAGGAATTGCCGGTCGGCGGGTTTGCAGGGTGCGAAGGTCACACCGCAGTTGCCCAGCAGGGCCGTGGTGACGCCGTGCCAGGAGATCGGCGTCAGCATGGGATCCCAGCCGATCTGCGCGTCGAGATGGGTGTGCAGATCGATGAACCCGGGGGTCACCGCGAGACCGTCGGCGCGGATCTCCTGCTTGCCGCGATCCGCCACCTTGCCGATGGCGGTGATGGTGTCGCCGTCGATGGCGATGTCTCCGGAATACGGCTCGGCCCCGGTACCGTCGACGATCTTGCCGTCGCGAATGACGAGGTCGTGGCTCATTGGTCCTCCAGTTTCACCAGCGCCCAACGAAGGTGGACGGGTTCGTCGATTGTCAGGTCGCTGATGCCTATGGTCGCACGCTCACCGTTGATCGAGAGCGCCCAGAACGTGCCCTTGGGTGCCGTCACACCGCAGAGGCTCGTGACGAAGACGCCGACGCCGGGATAGCGCCGCACCTCCAGGTCGACGATTTCGTCCAGCAAGTCGATGGCCTCGGTTCCCGCCGCCACGTTGCGGCGGATCGAGACTTCGAGGTCGCTGCCTGTCAACTCGTCCCTGATCTCGACCTGGACGGCTACCTGCCGGGTGGTCTCTGCGGCGAGCGCGGCGGCGCAGGCCAGGACGAGTCCCGCGGCCTGGACTGCCCTCCAGGCCCGCCAGCGCAAGAGTGGCGTCAGACGTGCGCCGTTGCGGTGGCCATGCCACCGACCCGGCGCTTCAGGAGTTCGAGACCGCCGAACAGGATCGCGGCATAGAAGAGGTTCCCGAGCAGCGTCCACTTGAGGAACGGCAGCCCGGCGACGTAGCTGGCGGCGAGGCCTTCGGCGGTTGGTGGATAGGCGCCGGTGAAGAACCAGACCGCGGCGTTGGTCGTCAGGTAGAAACCCACGCCCGAGAGCAGGGCGACGGCGGCGACCCGCGCCACGCCGGACGACTGGCGTAGAAAGCGTCGTGCCGCCAGCGGCATCAGCATCGACGCGTATACGGTCACCATCACGCCGATGTCGTAGAAGCCGATGAACCAGTCACCCGCCAACATGCCCGCCGCGACCACGGCGCCGGCATGCCAGCGCCGGGCAAAGAACATGCAGCCGAACAGGGCCACCGCGGTTGCCGGGGCGAAGTTGGGCGGGTGGGGCAGCAGGCGCGCCACGACGCATAGCGCGACCAGCGCGGCCGCCACACCGAGGAGCGTTTTCTGATGGGAGTTCAACGTCACGGGCCGGCTCCGAATCCGATTGCGGTGCGGATCATAGCTCACCA
>JAGWBN010000090.1:25280-31011 GCA_021295875.1 Pseudomonadales bacterium | reverse complement strand
TGGGCGTCGACGCCGACGCGACGCGGCGCGGTGCTGGACACGGTGCCCCACGACGGTTTCCGAGTCGAACTGGTGGGTGCCGCGCTCGGCGTCGTCGCCTTCGTGTTCGAAGGCCGCCCCAACGTGCTCGCCGATGCCTGCGGCGTCCTGCGTGGCGGCAACGCGGTGGTGTTCCGGATCGGCAGCGATGCGCTGGCGACAGCACGCGCGATCATGGGTCTCGCGATCGAACCGGCGCTGGCCAGGGCGGGGTTGCCGACCGGTAGCGTATCGCTGGTGGACAGCACCGCCCATGCCGCCGGTTGGGCGTTGTTCCTCGACCCACGCCTGGCGTTGGCCGTGGCCCGTGGTTCGGGCCCGGCGGTCGCGAGCCTCGGATCTCTCGCCCGCAGCGCGGGTACGCCGGTGAGCCTGCACGGTACCGGCGGCGCATGGATCGTCATCTCCGACGACGTCGACGAGGACGCGGTGGCCGAAGCGGTCCTGCGCTCGCTCGACCGCAAGGTCTGCAACACGATGAACACCTGTTGCCTGGTGAGAGGCCCCGGTACCGCGCAACGTGTCGCCAAGGTGCTGGATGCGCTGCGCTGCGCCGGCGAGGCCCGCGGCGGTTCGTTCAAGCTGCACGTCGCCGAAGGCAGCGAGGACGTGGTTCCCGCCTCGTTCTACTCGACCAAGGTGGAAGTCGTCCGCGCCCAAGGGCCGGTCGTCGAGCCCCAGGCGGAAACCATCGCCCCTGGGGATCTCGGCATCGAATGGGAATGGGAGGAGACGCCGGAAGTCAGCCTCGTGGCCGTGGACTCCATCGACGAGGCCATCGCACTGTTCAACGACTTGAGCCCCCGCCTCGTCGGCTCGCTCGTGTCGAAGGATCCGACGAAACACGAGCGGTTCTTCAATACCCTGGACGCGCCGTTCGTCGGCGATGGCCACACCCGCTGGGTCGACGGCCAATACGCTCTCGGCAAGCCCGAACTCGGTCTGTCCAACTGGCAGCACGGCCGCCTCTTCGGCCGCGGCGGCGTCCTCACCGGCGACGACGTCTACACCATCCGCCTTCGCTACCGGTCGGAAGACTTGGACGCTGGATGACGGCCGAGTCGCGAAGCGACTCGAACGCGCCCGCAGGGCGCGCCCTCACCGGCGACGACGTCTACACCATCCGGCTGCGTTACCGCACGGGCTAGCGGCCGCCGTTGTCGGCCGCGACACTCCCGAAGTAGATGGTGTGGCCATCCGGATCCTCGATCACGAACTCGGTCATGCCCCAAGGACGGTCGGAGATTCCTTCCACGATCTTTATGTCGGCGTCCTGAACCTGTTGGAAAGCGGCATGGATGTCTTGCACTTCGACGTGAAGGTGCAGGTGCTGCCCGCGCCGGACGAAGTCGATACCCGGGTCAAGCTCGTCCACCAGCTTGAGGTGAATCATACGCGTGCCGCTGCTGACACCCGCGTAGAAGCCGCGATATCTGAAGGCAAGCGCGAAGCCAAGCTTCTTCGTGTAGAAGTGGATCGCGCGATCCAAGTTGGTGGTACGGAGTTGGGGGACGAGTTGCTCTATCTCCATCGCGCTCCATCGCGTCACTTCTCAATCACCGTGCCCGGTCCGTCGCCGCGCCGGCACCAGTTCGGTGAGAATGCCACCGGTGCTCTTGGGATGGAAAAACGCCACCGACACGTTGGCGCCGTCGGGTCGCCCACCGAGATCGATCTGCCGCAGACCCTGGGCGCGCAGACGTGCCGCTTCCTCGGCGACGTCGTCGCAACCGTATCCCCAGTGGTGCAAGCCCGGCCCGAAGCGTTGCAGGTACCTGTAGGTGCCGGCCTCGGGTACGACGGGAATCAGCACCTCGATGCGCGTCTCGCCGTTGCCTACCCGGAACATGTAGTTGTGCGTTCCTTCGGGCGCGAAGTAGGCGCCGTCGGGCAGTGGCGTGCCGGGATCAAGGGAGAATCCCATCCTCGCTTCGAGCGCTGCGCGGGCTTCGTCGATGCTGTGGGCGACGATGCCGATATGGTCCAGTCCTACGATCATGCTAGGTTCCTTGGGCGAGGCCAATGTCTAGAATCGTTTGGTTCACCGGTGCCGACGGTGGATGTGGCAATCGGTACCCGGGCCCGGACAGCCTCAGTCGTGCCGCAGCGCCTCGATCGGGTCGAGCTGCGCGGCGCGCCGTGCCGGCCAGACGCCGAATACTAGCCCGATGCCGCCGCTGACACCGAACGCGAGCAGCACGGCTTCGACGGAAACGGCGGTGTTGAAGCCACCGAGCTGTGCCATGGCCCAAGCCACGCCCCAACCGAGACCGATGCCGAGGAGTCCGCCCAGCGTACCGATGGTCAACGCCTCGGTCAGGAACTGGGTGAGGATGTTGAACCGTGTGCCGCCGAGTGCCTTGCGCACCCCGATCTCGCGGATCCGCTCGGTCACCGAGACCAGCATGATGTTCATGACGCCGATGCCGCCCACCACGAGGCTGACGCTGGCCACGCCGCCGAGCAGGAAGGCGAAGATCGCCATGGACTGCTGTTGCGCCTCGACGAACTGCTGGGGGTTCATGATCATGAAATCGTTCGCCGCGCCGGGACGTATCTTGTGTTCACGGCGCATCACCCGTTCGATGTCGACCATGCCGGTCTCCAGCGGGATGCCCTCGGCGACCTTGGCCGACAGCCGGTCGAGTCGGTCGTTGCCGAATACGCGCAACTCGGCGGTCGACAGCGGAATGAACACGTCGTCGTCGGGATTCTGGTAGGGCAGGCCGACGCGTTCGAAGACGCCGATGACCTGGAAGGCGACCCGGTCGATGGAGATCATCCGACCGATGATGTTCTGGGGCTCGATGTCGAGGTTGACAGGGATCTCCTGACCGAGGACCGCGACACGACGTCGGGCGGCCAGGTCGCCCTGGCTGAACATGCGTCCGTGGGTCACCTCGATGCCGTGTACGTCCGCGTAGTTGGGAGTCGTGCCGTTGATCCGATGGTTGAGATTCTGATTGAGGTACTTGATCTGCCGGTACGAGGAGATCTCGGGGACGACCTCGGAGAGATAGTGCGCGTCCCGGCGGAGCGCTTCGTAGTCGTCGATGGTCATCGACACGCGGTTCGCGGAGGCGACGCCGCGGAAGAAGGACTGGCCGGGCATCACCGACACCACGCCTGCGCTGAGGCTGCTGATCTGTTCGTCCACGGCGCGCTGCGCACCGGTGACCAAGGCCACCGTCGCGATCACGGCGGCGACGCCGATGATGATCCCCAGCATGGTGAGGGTCGAGCGTAGCAGGTTGTGGATGATCGACTCCAATGCAACGCGTATGGTCTCGAACGCTGTCATCGCCGGTCCCCTAGTACCTTGCCCGTCACCTACTCATCAGCGGATTCTGGTTCCAGCGGCGCATGCGCTGCTGGAAGTACTCCTGAGCCTCGATCAGCGACGCGCTCGGCAGAATCAGCACCTCGTCGCCTTCATCCAGTCCGATCAGCACTTCCGAACGGTCGAGGTCCGTGACGCCGGTGCGGATCCGCACGGCGACCGGTTGGTCGTCGCGTAGCGTGTAGGCGATGTAGTCGCCACCGAATTGGGAATCGACGGAGGAACTTCTGGGACGCCCGGCCCCGGTTCCGGGACCGCCGCCGCCACCTCGCCCGGGTCCACCGGCCCGCGGTCCTCCACGACCACCTCCGCCGCGGCGCGCGAACTGCTGCATCATGCGGCGAGAGAACGCTTGCTCCTCCTCGTTCAACTCTTCGCCGTTTTGGCGCTTGGTCATGATCGAGCGGAGCATCTTCTGATCCTCTTCGGACATGCCGGGCGGGCCCGCCGGTGCGGATCCCTCGCCCTGACCGGGCCGGGGCGGCAGGGTGGAGGCGGCGAGCATGTCGCGTACCTGCTCCTCGCTCAGGCCGACGACGTTGCCGGCGACGTAGACGTCTCCTTCCGTGCGCAAGGCGGCGTTGGGGATGGTCAGGACATCCGAACGGTCGGCGACGACCAGTTCGACATCGGCGTTCATGCCGGGCTTCAAGAGTCCCTCGCTGTTGTCGAGGTCGATCAGCACGGGGAACATGGTGACGTTCTGCTGCGCCATGGCCTGGGGCTCGACCTTCAGCACGGCGCCCTCGAACGGTCGGTTCGGATAGGCCGCGACGCTCACCTGGGCGACCGTTCCGGGCTGCACCTTGCCGATGTCGATCTCGTCGACCAGCATGCGCACGCGCACCCTCGAGAGGTCGGCCATCTGCAGCAGCGTCGTGCCGCCGCCGACATCGCCCATGGGTGACGAGATGACCTGGCCCTGCTCGACCAGCCTTTCGATGACCGTGCCGGTGATGGGTGCGTTGACGTCCGTGTCGCCGAGCGCGATGGTGGCGTTCTCGACTTGGATTTCGCCCCGCACCACGTCGGCCCTGGCGTTGGCGTGTTCCAGCAGCGAGGCCTCGTAGTCGGCCTTGGACAGCGAGTCCTGCTCGAAGAGTTTGCTGATGCGCTCGAGTTGCGACTCGGTGTTGGTGAGCCGCGCCCTCGACACCTCGAGACTTGCCCTGGCCTGGTCGAGAGAGTTCTTCAGGATGCGTTGGTCGATGCGCGCGAGCAGCGTGCCTTCGTCGACCGCGTCGCCGGTGTCCACCGCGAGTTCGAGTATCTCCCCCGAAGCCTTCGATTTGACCTCGACGGTCGTGACCGGCTCGATGCTGCCGGCCGCTTCGACGGCGACGCGGATGTTGCCGCGAACGACTTCGGCGGCTTCGAAGAACGCATCGTCCTCCACGGCTTCCTCATCGGCGAGGAAGGCCTCGATCTGGTCGCAGCCGGCGATGGCCAGCGTGGCGACGAGTAGCCATTTACGCATGGTTCTTGCTCCATTCGTGGTCCTGGGTCACGACGCCGTCGTGCAGGTGGACGTGGCGGTGGGCGCGTTCGGCGATATGGGATTCGTGGGTCACCAGGATGATGGTCTGACCCACGTCGTGCAAGGCTCCGAACAAATCCATGATGTCCTCGCCGGTGCGGCTGTCGAGATTGCCGGTCGGTTCGTCGGCCAGCAGGATGTCCGGTTCGTTGACCAGCGCACGGGCCACGGCAACGCGCTGCCGCTGGCCTCCGGACAACTCGCTCGGCTTGTGTTTCATGCGGTCGCCGAGGCCGACCCGTTCAAGTACGGCGCGCGCACGCGTCCGGCGCTGACGGCGCCCGATGCCGCCGTACATCAGCGGGATCTCGACGTTCTGCAACGCATTGGCGCGGGGCAGCAGGTTGAAGGTCTGGAACACGAAACCGATGCGGGCGTTGCGAGCGCGGGCGAGGGCGCGGTCGCCGAGCTTCGAGACGTTCTCCCCGGACAGCCAGTATTCCCCGGAAGAGGGCCTGTCGAGACAGCCGATGATGTTCATCAACGTCGACTTGCCGGACCCGGACGGTCCCATCACGGCGACGTACTCGTTCTCGCGGATCGCGCAGTCGACGCCGTTCAGCGCATGGATCGTGTCCGACCCCATGCGGTAGTTCTTGTGGATGTCCTGGACCCGGATGACGGGTTCGGATCGATCCGTTTGCGTTGTTACGGCCATGTACGCGCGCAGGCTCCGTAGCACCACACTCTTACGGACCAAACATCATAGTCCGTCGCTCGCCCGAGTGTTAGGGTGTCTAGTTGGTCAGGACTCGGACGATTTTCGTCGGTGCCCCCGCTTCCAAGAAACAAGCACTCCGTTTGTTGCCTGGCCG
>JAGWBN010000090.1:2149-25235 GCA_021295875.1 Pseudomonadales bacterium | reverse complement strand
CGTACCGCATGGACTTAGGCAGAACACAACGAGTGCTGCTCGGCGTCGTGTGGGCGGGGACCGCGTTGCTCCTGCTGACGCCGTTCGTCCTCACCAGGGAGACGATCTTTCCGTTCGTGGTCGGCAAGGCGCTGTATTCGCGCACGCTGATCGAGATCGTGTTCCTCGCATGGGCCGTTTTGGCGTACCAGAGGGCCGAGTTTCGCCCGCAGCGATCCGGGATTTTGATTCTCCTTGGCGCCACCCTCGTCGTGGCCACCGTGTCGGCCTGCTTCGGCATCAGCGTGCAGCGGAGCTTCTGGTCGACCTACGAGCGAATGCAGGGCGTCGTCGACCAGGCGCACTGGTTCGCGCTGGCGCTGGCCCTGGTGTCGGTCATCCGGCCCAGCCACTGGCGCTTGCTGCTCGGCGCGCAGGTGATCGTCGGTTTGGGGATCGCGCTGTTCGCCGTCGGCCAGTACTACGGCATCGAGATGCTGATCTGGGACGAGACGGCGGCGGGGCACCTGCGGATAACCACGACCCTGGGCAATCCGATCTACGTCGGCGGCTACGCGATGGTGAACTGTCTGCTGGCCGCGGGTTTCTTCATGCACGCGTTCCCGTCCGCTGCCGGGAACCAATCCGACGATGGCGAAACGAGGCGCCGTGGCTGGGGTTGGATGATCGCCGCAGGATGGGCCTGCGTGACCCTGCTCAACGCCTGGGCGGTCACCCTCGCCGGCGCGCGGGGACCCTTCCTCGGCCTACTGGCCGGCCTCGCGGCGGTCGGCGTGCTGTACGTCCTCCTGTCTCGCTCGAAGCGCATCCGCCGCATCGCCCTGGGTGTCGCCGGGCTGTTCGCCGTCTGTGCCGTGCTCATGGTGGCTTCGGTCACCATCGAGCGTTCGGGTTCGGCGCTGCGCGCGGACAATCCCCTCGTGGATCGCCTGGCATCCTTCAGCCGGACGACCGTCGATACGCGCCTCGCGGCCTGGGAGGCCGGATGGGAAGGGTTCACCGATGCGCCGGTACTCGGCTGGGGTCCGGAGAACTTCATCGTCGTTTTCGGTCGCTACGTGGACGACAGTGTCGGCGCGAGGATGCTCGTCCACGACCACGCCCACAGCAAGCTCATCGAGGAGATCGCGACCAAGGGCGTCCTGGGGCTCGCGACCTACGTCGCGCTGTGGGTGGCGATCCTGGTCGTGCTGCTGCGTACCGGCAGGCGTCTGCAAGGAGGCGGCCGGGTGCTGTTGTTGTTCGCTGGCGGCGCCTTGGCAGGACAGTTCGTGCACCGCTTGACGTCGCCCGACTCCGTCGATGCGTCGCTGTTGTTCACCCTGCTGGTGGCCTTCGTCGCGAGCGTCGCGGTCGCCACGCGGGGAGAGGTCCCGGGGGCCGATCGGCTCTCACCGTGGCGACAGCGGCTGGCGGATCTTTACGACCGGAATCGAAGGCTTGCGGGACTTGGCGGTCGACTGGTCCTGCTGCTCGCCGCCGTGGCGCTTGCCGGCGGTGGTGCGTACACCCACCCCGCGATCTACTCCTCGGCGAAGGCGGGCTCACTCGCGGTGGTGACCGGCGCGCGGACCGAAGGCTTCGAGCCCCGCCGGGTGCGGGCCTACTACGCACGGGCGATCCATGGATTCACTCCGCTTGCCAACAAGCCGCGAATGCAGCTGTTCGAATTCGTCAACCATCACTGGCGGGCGCTGCGCGTCTACGCCCCGGGCGAGGCCGCGCTGTTGATGCACATGGTCGACGCCGAAGCCCGGCAGGTGCTGCGCACCGAACCGGAGAACTGGGAACTGATCGCGCTGCTCGCGCGCTTGTACCATCGGGCGGGCACAACCGATCCCGAGTATCGCGAATCAGCGGTGCGATACGCTGAGGCCGCGCGACGCCTGGCGCCGAACCGACGGGAGGTCCGTAGTCTGCCGTAGGGGCTTGTCCCCGCCCGCGGCGGAGTATTTGAACGAAGACGGGCGGCGGCGCGCCCTGTCGGGCGCGATAGCGTCGCCGCTACGGGTCGGTCTCCCGCTTGTCGTCGACGAGGCTTACCACACCGGCGTTGCCGTCGACCTCGATCCACTGGCCGTCTTCCAAGGCACTCGTCACGCCGATGACCCCGGCGATGCACGGCTTGCCGTACTCGCGGGCGACGAGGGCGCCGTGCTGCAGTTCGCCGCCCACTTCCAGCACCACGGCGGCGGCGTTGATGAACAGCGGTGTCCAACCCGGGTCGGCGGTGTGCGCGACCAGCACTTCGCCCGGCAGCAGCGCCTTGGCGAACGGTGTGTCCAATACCTTGACGCGTCCGCGCGCGATGCCCGGGGACACGGGCACACCGGTGAGCTCGCCGGGTCGGTAGTTGCGCTCGGGGCGCAGAATCCGTCCACGCGAATCGATGAGGTGGGGGAAGTGGCGCACTCGTTCCTTGGCATCGCGGTAGAAAGCGCCTCGCTCGGCCACCAGGGCGCACACGTCGACATCGTCGTCGGCGTCGGCGCGGGCAACATCGTCGAGGGTCAACTCGAAGATCTGCTCGCGCCGCTCGAGACGGCCCTCGACCAGCCAACGATCGGCCGTGGCCAGCAGACGTTGCCGGATGGCCATGTTGACCACCGTCATGTGGTGCTTGGGCAATTCCCGGGAGCCCTCGAAGTCGCACAGGATCCGATAGGCCCGGGCGAGCTTGCGGCGTCTCCGGCGGGGCAGTAGCGCCGACAACTCGGCGAAGGCTTCGGCGCGGCCCCGGACCCGGTCGGCATGCACGGCGACCGGATCGGTGCCGCCGTCCGTCGCCAGCACCGCGAGTTGGCTGAGCAGCAGATGCGCGTCGTCACCGTACTTGGGGTTGGCGAGATCCATCTCCATGGGACCGCGACAGCCGAACCGGTCGATGAAGTCGTCCCACGCGGCCAGGAAGTCTTCGGGCATCCGCCGCGACTCGACGCGGCGGCGAAGTGCGTCGAGGTCGTGGTACTCGGTTTCGGGCAGCAGCCTTGCCAGGCGGAACATCGCGAGCCCCATCTGCAGCACCAACTCGTCGCCACCGCCCAGGATCGCCGCCACCAGCTGCCGCTGCCGTTCGGAATCGGCGTCGCTGGCCCGCGGCACGGCATCGCTGCCGCCGTAGATGAACATGAGCATGGCTGGCGCGGTGGCGGTGAGCGCCGTTCGGCCGACCGCGGCGTAGAGTTCCCGGGCCAAGTCGACGATGGAGAGGTCCGGGTCCGCGTCGACCACGGCCCGGTCGAAGTCGGCCAGGTCCTGGCGATAGCGGACCTGAAACGATTCCGGGCGAAACATGGCCTGCAGCATGGCGAAAAAGAACGGACGCATTCGCACGCACGCCTTGAGAACCGCCCACGCGAGGCGGGCCTTCCCGAGGTGGCGCGGCGGCTTGACCCGGTAGGGCTCGAAGTCCGCGGTGGCGTAGAGCTCCGCCAAGGTGGTGTCCACGTAGTCCTTGCCCGACGCGATCTTGCGGGGGTCCATCAGGTGCAGCATGTTCGACAGGTTGCCGTACAGGCGTGCGCCGCCGGCGCAGGCGATGTCGCCGATGAAGGACTCGCCTGCGAAGGCGTGGTCGGCGAACCAATTGATCCACTTGGCGACCAGGTCGCTGGTGATGGGCGAGACCGCGCCGCTGATCGTGATGCCCTCGCCGAGGCTGGGGTCCACGTACAGCAAACGCTGTTGGCCGGGTTCGGTCTGCATGTCCCGGGGAAGCGGCACGTAGGTCGTGATGGGACAGTTCGCCCTGGGCGTAGGCCCATTCGATGTCCACCGGCACCTCGAACAGCGTCTCGATGGAACAGACCGCGTCCCTGATCGCGCCGCATTGGCCGTCGTCCAGGCAGGGGACGCCCCCGTCGAACCGGCCGTCCAGTGTCTCGCCGCCGACCTTGTCGATCACCCATTGTTGCGGGTCCACTTCGCCCGAGACCAGCGCTTCGCCGAGCCCCGGCGTGGCGTTGATGACCGCCTCGTCGTAGTCGTTGGTGACGGGATTGAGGGAGAACGCGACGCCCGATACCTCGCTCGCAAGCATCGTCTGCACGACCGCAGCGAAGCGGGGCTTGACGCCGATGCCTTGGCGGGTCCTGTAGGTCAGCACCCGGGCGTCCAGGCAGGAGGCGAAGCAGCGCCTGGTGGCCTCTTCGAGCTTGGCGCACGGCACCTCCAGTTCGGTCTCGTAGAGGCCCGCGAAGGAGGCGCCGGCAAGATCCTCCTCCGGCGCGGACGAGCGTACGGCGACGGGCCCCGGCACACCGGCCGCGGCGTCCGCAAGCGCCGCGCTTTGCGCGTCCGTCAGGGTCAGGGTCGGGACCTCGGCCTTGAGTTCATCGCACAGACGTGCGATGTCTAGGTCGTCGTTGCCGAGCGCCACCGGGAACTTGCGGTCAAGACGTCCACCCAGGGCGCGAAGAAGTGCGTCGTCAGGCAGGCGGCGCGGGGCACGGAGAAGCCGGCCCGCTGGAGCCGGATCAACGACGATGCCTTCGCCCCGATCAGCGCCGGCTCGGGTTCGGTGGCGTCGGTGAGCGGAACCGAGAGCGGCAGGTCGGACATGGTGTACGGGTGATCGCAGAGCGGCGTCGGGACAATTCTACGCGGTAAGGCGGCTGGTAGACTTTCCGCCCCTCAAGCTTGGGGAGCCGGACCTGCAACTGTTCACCGGCAAGGCCAGCGACTTCCTGAAGATCGGTGTCGCCGCGGCGGGACGCGGGGACCTCGACACCGTGCGCGCCATCCTTGACGACAAGCCCGAGTGGCTTCGGCGGGTGGGATCCCATGGTCGGACGATGCTGTGGGAAGCGGCCTACCGGGGTCGGCTCGACACCGTGGTGTACCTGATCGAACGGGGCGCCGACATCGACGCCTGCGGTTGTCATTTCACGCCGCTCCTGGTCGACATCTCGCCGTACTGTGCGGCGCGCCACAAGAAGCACGATGCCGTTGCCGACCTCCTTCTCGCGCACCAGGCGACGGTCGACATCCACACGGCGGCCTACCTCGGCGAGACACAGGCCGTGGCCGCCTATCTGGACGCGGACCCGGAACTCGCGCGTGCCGAGAAGCCGCAGCACGATCCGAACGTGCGTGCGGCGACGCTGCACTACGCGGTGGCGGCGGGGCACGCCGACATCGTCGCGTTGCTGCTCGAACGCGGTGCCGACCCGCGACCCTACGGCTACTACCTGGTTCGATTCTGCATCTGGCGGGAGCGCGTCGACGTTCTCGAGGCGCTGATCGCCGCCGGTCTCGACCCGGCGAGCTCTGAGCCGCCTCGGTCCGGCATCGCGAACCCCGCCATGGTCGCGCTCCTCGAGGCCCACGGCGTCGCCTGCGATCCGGACCACGCCGAGGGGGGCTGGCCGCCCATCGTCTTCCAGTCCCGGGGCGACCGCGGCGGCAGCGTCGACCGCGTGCGCGCGCTGATCGACGCGGGTGCCGACGTCGATGTTCGCAACCACAAGGGCCAGGCCGCGCTGCACTGCGCGGCCAAGGCGGGATTCGTCGACATCGTCGAGCTGCTGCTCGCCCACGGTGCCGAGGTCGACGCCCGCGACGGTTCGGGCGATACGCCGCTGGCGACCGCCCTACGCTCAACGGTGAAGGACAAGGCCGCGCTGATGGCGGTCGTCCGGCTCCTTGTGGACGCCGGCGCCGACCCGGACGCGAGGGACGAGCGAGGTCGCACGCCACGGAGCATCGCCGACCGCAAACGCCCGGCGCACGGTTGGCGTCATGCCATGGGACTCGCGGTGTAGCGTCGCGGTTCTCCAGCGGCTTTCCCCCATGGACACCACGACACCCCGTCGAGTCGGCAAGAGCCGCCGCGCCTGGGAGACGGGCGTGCGGTTCTACGACACCGCGCCCTGGTACGGCCTCGGGCGGTCGGAGCGACGTCTGGGTCTCGCGCTGACCGACTTGGCATCAGGGGAAGCGTTCCGGGTGAACACCGTTCTAGGCGACGTTAGGGCGCGGTTCAAGGAAGAGGATCTGCTGGACGAGCATGCTCCGACGCCATAACCGACAACTGCACGAACAACGGGCTGTCGCCTTGGCGGTCCGCGTGGTTTTGGGCCCGGGAGACTTCGCGGGGCGATTCTCGGGGCGACCGCGAAGCGGTCGCGTCTGCTATTCTTCGCCGCACTTCCCTGTGTCACCACCCCGACAGGAGCCAAGTCCCGATGAGCCTCTCCAGCCTCAGCCACATAATGAGTTTCTTTGGCGGCGCAGAGCCCACGGCGGACGACGTCCGCGACATGGTGAACGAGACGGTGCTCCTCGTGCTGGCTCGGGCGACAGCATCCGACACCAACATCAAGCATTTGGAGGTGGACGCCGTCCGCGAGATCGTCAAGGAGCACACCGGCGAGGAGGTCAGCGCCAAGGACGTCCGCATGGCGGCGCACGCCGGCCTCTTCGACGTCGAACCGCTGGAGCGTCATCTCGCCCGGGTAGCGAAGAAGATCGACGTCCACGACCGCGTGATGATCGCGAAGGCGCTGGCCGAGGTGATTCTCGTGGACGAGCGGGTCTCTGGCCGGGAAGTGCGCTTCTTCAACATGGTCGCCGACGCCCTGGACCTCACCGCCGCCAATGTCGCCGGCCTGATGGTGACCCACTAAGAATGCAGGGCGCGCCGACAGGGCGCGCCATCAGGCGTCGACCGTCTCTTCCGACCCCGCGACCTCGCTGTCTTCGGTTGCATCCACGACGGCATCCTTGAGCATGGCGATTAGGTCGTCGTCGAGGCTGTGGCCCTTGGCGAGTATCCGGCCTTCGCGATCGACGAGGACGTAGGTCGGAATGCCGCGCACCTGCCAGGTTCTCGCCAGTTCGCTACCGACGCCCACGTGCCACTGGGCCCAGGGCATCGGTTCGTCGAGCTGGAATTCGGTCACGGACTCCAGCTCCTGGTCGATGCTGATGCTGAGGATTTCGAACTCCTCGGCCGGCAACTCGGCCACCAACTCGCGCAATTTCGGCAGGCCCGCGATGCACGGACCGCACCAGGTCGCCCAGAAGTCCACCAGCACGACCTGGTTGCCGTAGGCGTCGAGGGTCTCCTCGACGCCGTCCAGCCGCTGTCCGCGAAGGTCGGAAACCGTCCCACCGACGGTTGCGTAGCGGATCGTGGAGAGCAGGTCGCGCTCCACATCTACGAACGTCTGGCTTGCCGGACCATCCGCCGTCGACACCTTGGCGACGAACTCTTCGTCTTCGATACCGGTGCTCAGACCCTCGGTCAGGGCGAGCGCGCGTTCGCGGTGGGCATCCCGCTCCTCCGTGGAAGCGGAGTTGATCATCCGAGCCAGTCGCGATGCGGCGTAGTAGCGGGCCGTGGCCTGGACGAGGGGGTCTTCGGCGCCGTCGGCGAGATCGTCGAGCAGGCCCTCGATTTCGTCATTGAAGTCGGTGGACCCCGCCCGATCCAGGTGCATCAGTGTTTGCTGCCAGTTGCCGTATCCCGCGGTGTTCGTCAGGGTCTCGATGCCCTTGACCACGTGTGCGGTGTTGCCGCCGCGGGCGAATCCGGCGTTCTCGATGAGGAACTCGGCGGCTTGCACCGTGTTGTCGTGTTCGCCCCCGAGGTCGACGATGGCGCTTGCCGCGGCAAGGGCCTGGAGCGCGGTCCTCTCGGTCGAGAAGAACGACAGGAGCTGCGACCAGCGCCCACCGTGCTGATCCTGGTAGTCCTCCACCACCGACCAGTCGGGACCGATGAGGTCCACCAGGGCGGCCATGCCGAACTCGATGTCGGCTTGCGCGGTGGGCGACAGACCCATGGGATGTTGGACCAGGAATTCGGCGGCTTCGACGGCCCGCTTGTCGCCGGCCTGGACGATCGAGCGGGCCGCCGCGACCGCCAGCACGATGTCCGGATGTTCGCCGAGTTCCTCGGTGCGCTGCCGTTCCTTCTCCTCGGTGGAGACCTCGGCGTCTCGGATCTCGCGGTCCTTGGCGTGCCACGCCGTGTCGAGGTCCAGGTACGCCTGGACGAGCTTCCAGTCGTCCGCCGCCCCGGCGTTCATGGCGAGTGCAATGCACACCACGACCGGGGGAAGTTGCCACCTGGGGAATCGATTGGGACGCAACATGGTTCTTCTCCCGAAGCTGCCTACGATCTACGAGTGATGCGCCCCTGGAGAGTAGCCTGTTGGCTGACCGGCGACCACTGGCGCGGCATTGAGCGTCTGACGGCACACTGGCGTTTCCGTTGGTGCGACCGCGCGCCCTGGCGGGCGCGTTGGGGTCGCCCGTCTTCGTTACCGGATGGCCTCGGTTTGACCGGCACGGGACGCCACAAGGGCGTCCCCTACGGGCGGAGCCTCGCTGGCGTTCTTGAGCGCCAGTCTGCGGAACCGCTACGGACCCCCAAGCCCGCGGACGAACTCGATCAGCGGCTCGGGATAGACACCGAGCGCGACCACCAAGAGACCCAGGACGACGACCGTGACGGTGCCTTCCCACGGCAGACGGCGTACCTCGTCGGCATCTTCCCCATCGGGCCGTTTGGTCATCGCGAAGACGATCCTGAGGTAGTAGTAGATGCCGATGGAGGGCCCAGACAAGCCCCCAGGCGGCGTTGCCGACGCCGGCCGCGACCAGGTAGAACTTGGCGATGAAGCCGACCGTGAGGGGGATTCCGGCGAGTGACAACGCGGCGGCGGCCAGCACGGCACCGAGCACCGGGCGGCGCCAGAGCAGTCCGTCGTAGCCGGCGAGGTCGTCCGCTTCCTCATCATCACCCGACAGCACCGTGATCACGCCGAAAGCGACGAGTGTCATCAGAACGTAGCCGACGACGTAGACGAGGGCGCGCGGTGCCGGCGACCACCAGGGCGATCATCAGATAGCCCAGGTGGGCGATGGAGGAGTACGCGAGCAGCCGCTTCAGGCTGGTCTGCAGTAGCGCCAGAATGTTGCCGACGATCATCGACAGCACGGCGATGACGGCGACTAAGACGCCCACGGTCGGCGACGCCAGCAGGTCGGCATCGACCGCGTAGCGCAACAGGACGGCGAACACGGCGCCCTTCGACACCGTGGCGACGAAACCCGTGACCGGTGCGGGTGCGCCCTGGTAGACGTCCGGCGTCCACATGTGAAACGGCACCAGCGACAGCTTGAAGAACACGCCGGCGAGCAGCATGCCCTGGCCGAGGGCGAGGACTGAACGCTCGCCCGTCGCGACGTTCACGGCGCCATCGAACGACATCGATCCCGAAGCCAGGTAGATGAGCGCCATGCCGAACAGCATGGTGCTCGACGCCGCGCCGGACAGAACGAGGTACTTGGCGGCGGCCTCGAGGGGAGTGCGGCCCTCCTCGGGGTAGGCGATCATCGCGTAGAGGGAAATGGACAGCACCTCGACGCCCAGGAGGAACGTCGCGAAGTGCGCCGCGCCCGCAGTCACGGCGGCGCCGAGGGCCGCGGTGGTGAGCAGCAGGTAGAACTCTTGGGCGTGCGTGGCGCGACTTCTCAGGAAGCGCTCGGAGAGCACGGCCGTGACGATCGCCGCGACGGAGAACAGGGCGAAGAAGAACAGCGCGTAGCCGTCGACCTCCAGCACGGTGTCGATGATCTGCGTCCCCCCTTGCAGGGCGGCGGGGAGGAAGCCGAGGGGCACGGCGAGGACCACGATCGAACCGAAAAACGCGACCAGCCGAGACTGCAGCCAGGCGACCGCGAGCAGCAGCACGACGATGCCGCCGGCAAGCACGAGATAAGGCATCAGCGCCCAGACCTGCTCGACGCTCACGGCAGAATCCCCAGGGTCTCGATGGTCGCGCGCGACAGTTCGAGCACATGCTGCGGGTAGACGCCGACCCAGATCAGGCCGGCCATCATGGCGACCATGACGCTCATGTCCCGCAAGCCGAAGTCGCGCATGGACGCGACGTCCGGATTGGGCGTGCCCTGGAACGAGCGCTGCATCAGGTAGAGGCCGTACACGGCGGCGACCACGATGCCCAGCGTCGCCACCACCGCGAGCATCCAGTTCTCCTGGAAGGCGCCCAAGAGCGCGAGGAATTCGCCGACGAAGTTGCCGAGCCCCGGCATGCCCACCGAGGCGATGACGAAGAACAGCGTCATGACGCCCATGCGCGGCGCGTGCTTCCACAACCCGCCCATGCGGGACATCTCACGGGTGTGCAGGCGCTGCTGCAGCGCCCCCGCCATCATGAACAGCGCCGCGGTGGAGAACCCGTGGGCGACCATGGTGACGATGGCGCCCTGCATCCCCAGTTCGTTGAAGGCGTACACGCCGAGCAGGATGAAACCCATGTGCGCGATGGAACTGTAGGCCACGAGGCGCTTGAAGTCCGACTGGCTGAACGCCATCACCCCGCCGTACAGGATGCTCACCGTGCCGAGCAGCATCGCCCACACGGCGAAGTCGGCGGAGGCCTCCGGGAACAGCGGCACCGCGAAGCGGATGATGCCGTAGGCGCCGGTCTTCAACAGGATGCCCGCCAGGATGACGCTGCCGGCGGTGGGCGCCTGAGTGTGCGCATCCGGCAGCCAGGTGTGCACCGGCACCGACGGCAGCTTGGTGGCGAAGGCGACGAAGAAGCCGAGCATCAGCCACGGCGCGATTCGCGGATCGATGTTGGCGTTGAGCAGCTTGGCGTAGCTGAACGTGATCTCGCCGCTCGTGTCGTGATGGACGAAGACGAGGGCCAGGATCGCGAACAGCATGAGCAGCCCGCTGATCTGGGTGAACAGGAAGAACTTCATGGACGCGTAGCCCTTCTCCTCGTGCCCCCAGATCGCGATCAGGAAGTACATGGGAATCAGCATGACTTCCCAGAAGAAGAAGAACAGGAACAGGTCCATGGCGGTGAACACGCCCACCACGCCGGCCATCACCCAGAGGATGTTGAACTGGAAGAAGCCGTGTCCCGAGTCGATCTCGTCCCAGGAGGAGACCACGGCGACGATGCCGAGGAACATCGTGAGCGCCACCAGCAGCAGGCTGAGCCCGTCCATGGCGAGGGCCACGTGAATGCCGAACCGCGGAATCCACGGCCAGTCCATGGCCGCGTAGACGCCGTCGGCGGCGGGTCCGCCGAGCCACATCAGCACCGCCCAGACCAGACCCGCGCCGAAGGCCAGCAGGCTGACCACCCGGGGCGCACCCGGGCCGAGTACGCGTTCCGATGCCCACGCCACGACGCCGGCGGCGAGCAGGTTGAGGACGACCCACAGGATCACAGCGCCACCGCGATCAGGAGCACGACGATCAAGCCGATGGCCATGTTGGCCGCATACCAGCGCAGGCGACCGGTCTGGGTGAGGGCGCCGATGTGGTGGACGCCGCGGGTGATGGCCACGGTGACCCGGTAGACGTAGTCGACGACGTCGCTCTTGTTGACCCGCGCCACCCACAGGAACGGCCAGACGAAGACGCGGTCATAGATCCAGTCGAACGCCCAGCCGCTCTTCCAGTAGCGCCTGAGGGCATCGCCGACGGCGGATTCCACCAGCGCGTCGAATTTCAGCCGACCGCTGAACACGACAATGCCGAGGGCGATCCCCAACAGCGGCAGGGCCATGGTTGCGAGCGCGGCGGGATGGCCATGGGAAATGTGACTGATTGCACCGAGCAGCTCGTCGAGGACGCCAATCCCCAGCCAACCGCCTGCGATCGACAGGACGCACAGCACGAGGAGCGGTCCCCACATGTTGATCCGCGAGGCATCGTGGGGCTCGGTCTTGGTTTCGCCGAAGAACGCCACCACCATCATCCGCGTGGTGTAGAAGGCGGTCATGAAGGCCGCCAGGACGCCGCCCGCCCAGAACCAGCGCCCGGTGTCGTGGTCCCAGGCGGTGAGCAGGATGGCGTCCTTGCTGAAGAAGCCGGCGGTGATGAACGGCAGCGCGACCAACGCGCCCGAGCCGATCAGCATGCTCGCGAACGGCACCGGCAGCTTCCGCCACAGGCCGCCCATCTTGAAGATGTCCTGCTCGTGGTGCAGCGCCAGGATGACCGACCCGCTGGCGAGGAACAGCAGGGCCTTGAAGAAGGCGTGGGTCATGAGATGGAAGATGCCCGCCGACCAGGCGCCGACCCCCAGCGCCATGAACATGTAGCCGATCTGGCTCATGGTCGAGTAGGCGAGGATGCGCTTGATGTCGGTCTGCGCGAGGGCCGTGAACGACGAGATGAGGAGCGTCACCAGGCCGACGAGGGCGACGGCCAACTGCGCCATGGGCGCGAGGTCGTAGACGCCCTTCATGCGCGCGATCAGGTACACCCCGGCGGTCACCATGGTCGCCGCGTGAATCAGCGCCGAGACCGGCGTCGGGCCCGCCATGGCGTCCGGCAGCCAGGTCTGCAGCGGCACCTGGGCGGATTTGCCCACGGCGCCGCCGAGTAGCAGCAGCGCGATGGCGGTGGCCATGCCCGGGTCCAGCGTGCCGGCACCGGCGAGCGCCGTCTGGATGTCCAGCGTGTTCAGTTCGCGGAACAGCAGGAACAGGCCGATCGCCATCAGCGTGTCGCCCACCCGCGTGACCACGAACGCCTTGCGCGCCGCATAGCCGTTGGCCGGGTCGCGGTGGTAGAAGCCGATCAGCAGGTAGCTGCACAGGCCAACGCCCTCCCAGCCGAGGAACAGCACCAGCAGGTTGTCGCCGAGCACCAGCATCAGCATCGCGAACACGAACAGGTTCATGTAGGCGAAGAAGCGGCTGTAGCCCTCGGGTTCCTCGTGGTCCTTCCACATGTAGCCGGTGGCGAAGACGTGGATCAGGAAGCCGACCCCGGTGATGACGCCGGTCATCACCAGCGACAGCGGATCGAGGTAGAGCGTGATCGAGGGCGTGAAGTCGCCCACCGCCATCCACGTCCACAGCGTCACGCTCAAGCTCGGCTCGCCGCTCGCCGCGAACTCGTAGCCGACGACGAGGGACACCAAGGCGGCGACGCCCACCGAGCCGGCACCGATCCAGGCGACCACCCGGTCGGCAAGTCTGCCCTCGGTCACCAACAGGACGAGGAAGCCCGCCAGCGGCGCGGCCGGAACGAGCCAGAGCAGGTCTGACAACGCTTACCCTCCGCTAGCCGTTCAGTTCGCTGGCCGCGTCGATGTCGAGGGTCTCGAATCGACGCGAGATCTGCAGCACCAGGCCGAGCGCCACCGCCACCTCGGCGGCGGCCAGGGCGAGGATCAGCATGAACATGATCTGGCCGTCAGGCTCGCCCCAGCGGGCGCTGGCGGCGACGAAGGCCAGACCGGCGGCGTTCATCATCACCTCCAGCGACATCAGCAGGAAGATGATGTTGCGGCGCACGAGCACGCCCATGAGGCCGAGTAGGAACAGCGCCGCGGCAAGATAGAGAACGTGTTCGACGGGGACTTCGATGGCCATCAGGCTTCCCGCCGCTCTTCCAGGTACCGGCGGCCGAGGTGGTACGACCCGACCAGCGCCGCCAGCAGCAGGAACCCGGCGAGTTCCACGGCGAGCAGGTACGGGCCGAACAGTTCGATGCCGACGGCCTTGGGACCGACCATTACGCCCTTCGTCGCGGTCGTGGCGTCGGGAAGCCCGGCGAGCACGTAGACCATCACCAGCAGTAGAGCGGTGACGAGTACCGCGGGCATTACCCACATGCCGGGTCGCAGCCAACGGCTCTCGCGCAGCACCGACGAGTGGCCGAGGTTGAGCATCATCACCACGAACAGGAACAGCACGACGATCGCGCCGGCGTAGATGACGACCTCCAGCGCCGCCGCGAAGGGCGCCCCGAGGACGAAGAAGATCACCGCCACGGCGAGCAGCGACACCACCAGGTAGATCAACGCGTGGGACGCGTTCCGGCGGGTGATGACGAACCCCGTGGAGACCAGCGCCACCACCGCGGGGACCCAGAACAGCAGAAGGTCCGTCAAGGCAGCAGGCTCCGGACGTCCGTCGGCGGGGCCTCGCGCTCAGCCTCGCCCTTGTCCTTGCCGTGGATGGCCTTGCCGGCCACCTGCCAGAAGCTGTAGTCCGGGTACTTGCCGACGCCGTCGATCAGCAGGTGCTCCTTCTCGTAGACCATGTTGTCGCGGTCGAACTCGCACAGTTCGAAGTCGGGGGTGAGCTGGATGGCGTAGGTGGGGCACGCCTCCTCGCACATGCCGCACATGATGCAGCGCGAGAAATTGATGCGGAAGAAATCGGGGTACCAGCGCCCGTCCTCTTCGCGCTCGGTCTTCTGCAGCGCGATGCAGTCCACCGGACAGGCCACGGCGCATAGATTGCAGGCCACGCAGCGTTCCTCGCCGTCGGGATCCCTGGTGAGCACGATGCGGCCCCGGTAGCGCGGCGCCTGGTAGGGCATCTCCTCCGGGTACTGCACCGTCTCGTTGCGCATGAAGGTGTGCTGGAACACGGTCCACAGCGTTCTGAGCTGACTCAGCATCGGTCAAGACCCCCAGAGGACGAAGAAGCCCGTGGCGAGCAGGTTCACCAGGGTGAGCGGCAACAGGATCTTCCAGCCCAGGCTCATCAACTGGTCGTAGCGTGGTCGCGGGATCGCTGCCCGGAGCAGCACGAAGACGTGGACGAACACCAGCACCTTGGCCCCGAACCACATGACGGGCGGCAGGAAGTCGAGGAACGCCGGCACCAGCCAGCCGCCGAAGAACAGCAGCACGAGCAGGCACGAGGTGACGATCACGGCGACGTACTCGCCGCACATCAGGAGCACGAACTTCATGCCCGAGTATTCGGTGTGGAAGCCGGCGGTCAGTTCCTGCTCGGCTTCCGGCAGGTCGAAAGGCAGGCGATGGGACTCGGCGAGGCCGGCGAGGAAGAAGATCACGAATCCCAGAAACTGCGGCACGATGAACCACATGTCGGCTTGGGCTTCGACGATGTCCACCAGGCTGAAGGAGCCGGCGTGGATGACCACGCCCATGATGGATAGCCCCATGAACACTTCGTAGGTGACCATCTGCGCCGCAGCACGCAGACTGCCGAGCAGGGCGTACTTGTTGTTGCTGGCGAAGCCGCCGAGGAGTACCCCGTACACCGCCAGCGACGACATCGCGAGGAACCACAGCAGCGCGATGTTGAGGTCCGCGATGACCATGTCCGGCGCGAACGGGATGACCGCGAGCACCAGCATCATCGAGCCGCAGACGATCACCGGGGCCAGGGTGAACAGCACCCGGTCGCCGAAGGGCGGCAGCCAGTCGTCCTTGGTGATGAACTTGATGCCGTCGGCGACCCCCTGGAGGACGCCGAACCAGCCCACGCGGTTCGGGCCCCGGCGATCCTGCCACCAGCCGAGCAGACGCCGCTCCCACCACTGCAGGAACATGACCGCCAGGAGCGTGCCCACCGCGAGGGGCAGAATCAGCACGTAGCTCCAGTTGATCTCGAAACCGAAGATGGGCCTATCCCCTGGCGATGAGGTTTGGATCGCCGCCCGGTCGCGGAACGAAGTCGGGATCGG
Organism: Pseudomonadales bacterium; assembly: GCA_021295875.1. Taxonomy (GTDB): domain Bacteria; phylum Pseudomonadota; class Gammaproteobacteria; order Pseudomonadales; family Azotimanducaceae; genus VXYL01. Next base: position 9,781 of record JAGWBN010000090.1, on the reverse strand, counting down.
CGGTGAGCGTCACCGTCGGCGAGGCGAGCACCTGCGTACCCGGCAGATCCCGGGACACACCCGCCACACCCGCGGCGACGGCGTCGTCGAGGCGCACCTCGTAGCTCGTGTCGAGTTCCGCTATGGCGACACCGCCGCCGGCGGTTACCCCGAGCCGCTGGGCATCGTCGGGATTCAGGACGACGTAGGGCGCGGGCGTGCGTTCCAGAATCGGCGCCGACGCGGCCGACAGCTCGTCGCCGCCGAATACGTCGCTGACCCGCGCGGCGATGAAGCTGCCGTTGGCGTGGATCGCCTCGGGCACTGTTTCGGGCACTGGCTCGGGCACTATCCCAGGCACGGAGCCGCAGCCCTCGGCGCGCGCATCGCCGTTGACCTGCACGAGGCGGACACCGGGATCGCCGCCCGCCAACGCACCGCCCACCTCCTGCTGGAACTTGAACACCGACTGGTTGGAGTTCCACCCCGGGGTCCACACGTACGGAACCACGGCACCGGGTTGCTCACCGGTGTTGAGCCCTTCCATGGAGTACGACAACGGCGTCTCGGTATCCACCGTGGCCTTCGGTTCATGCACGCTCCGGTGTGCGCGCATCGCGGTGCGACCGCTGTAGCGGTGGGGTTGACGGGGGATCTTGGTGTCGGCCTGGACCCGGAAACCGGCGCCCGGGGCGATGTCGGCGAGCATGGGGAACTCGGCGGCGCAGGCCGCGGTCAGCGAGTCGATGTCCGCCCAGGCGAAACCCTCGCGGCCGGTTTCCCGCGCGATGGCGGCGATCCAGCGCCAGGACGGCGCGACCTCGTCCGCCGGCTCGAATACCTGGTAGAAGCGCTGCGCGCGGGTCTCGTAGTTTTCGGCGTAGGTGGCGGCCGGTAGCACGACACTCGCCGTCTCCGCCGTGGGGGTCTCCAGGGCGTCGAGCACGATGGCGTCCTCGATGCCGCTTTCGGGCACTCGCCGGGAAGGGTCGTTCTCGACGACCACAGCCACCGCACCCTGTCGCGCGCGGTCCAACGCGGCGGACAGCGATAGGCCGCCACCGAGCAGGGCGGCGCCGTAGCTGTTGGCCTCCGTGGCGGTCACCGCCAGCATCGCTTCCCTGCCCCGGCCGCGAAGCGCGAGGGCGATATTCGCCGCGGCCTTTACGAGAGCGGGTTGGCGGGCTTCGCAGCCGGTGATCACGAGCGGTCTCTCGGCCGCAGAGAGGGCTTGTGCGGCTGCCGTCACGAAGGTGTCGAGGGTGCCGGGGGCGAAGCCCGGGTCGATGGCGTGGGCGATGCCGAAGCCGACCCGGGCGAGGTCGATGGCATCGCCGTGGCGGGTCGCGGTGGCCAGTTCGTCGATGCGCGTGGAGGCCACGGAGGCGATGAACACGGGGCTCTTGGCATCCTGCCCGTGGCCGCGGACGCCGGCATCCTGCCAGTCGGGAATGCCTGCCGCATCGGCCATGTCGAAGGTCGCCCCGCGTGCTGCCTGGCGGACCGCCAGGGCGACCCGGGAAGCGGTGTTCGACACGTCCTCGCCGAGGATCAACACGGCGTCGGCCTTCTCGATATCGCTGAGCGAGGGAATCCGAACGCCGGTTCGGTAGGCGTCGAGTGCGGCGGCGATGGTTTCCGCCTCGTCGTCGGCCATTCCGGAACAGAAGTTCTCGGCACCGACGAGGGCCCTCAGGGCGAAATTCGCTTCGAGGGAAGCCCGTGGCGAACCGATGCCGACGACGTCGGCGCCCTGCAGTCGTTCCGCGGCGGCGGCAAGCGCGGCATCGCGCCCGGGCGCTTCGAATACGCTGTCGACGGCGCGCACCCCGGCATGGCGGATGCGCTTGTCGTGGTTCACGAAGTGCGATCCGTAGCGCCCGCGGTCGCACAGGAAGTAGCCGTTGACCTCGCCGTGGTAGCGGTTGTGCACCCGCTTCAGCAGACCGTAGCGTTCGGCCGGGAAGGTGTTGCAGCCCACCGCGCAGTTGGGGCAGACGGAGGGTGCCGACTGGAGATCCCACTTGCGCGTGTAGGACTTGGCGAACGGCTTGTCGGTGAACACCCCGGTGGGGCAGACCTCCACCAGGTTGCCGGCGAACTCGCTCTCGAGCACGCCGTCCTGCTGACGACCGAAGAACATCCGCGCGCGCGAGCCGAAGGCCTCCAGGTCCTTGCCTCCGGCGTACTCCCGGTAGTAGCGCACGCAGCGGTAGCAGGTGATGCAGCGGTTCATCTCGTGGCCGACGAAGGGGCCGAGGTACTGGTTCTCCCAGGTTCGTTTCCGGCCGGCGTAGCGGCGCATGGAGTGGCCGGCCATCACGGTCATGTCCTGGAGGTGGCACTCGCCGCCCTCCTCGCACACCGGGCAGTCGTGGGGATGGTTCTCCATCAGCCACTCGATCACCTGTCTGCGGAAGTCGGCCGCGAAAGCGCCGGGTCGCGAAGGCTCGCCCTCGGAAGCGCCGATGCCGACGCGCATGCCGTCCTGCACCGTCATCAGGCACGCCATCTGCAGCCTACCGCGCTCGTCGGCCTCGTCCTGGTACTGGATGACGGCGCACAGCCGGCAGGAACCGACGGAACCCATGGCGGGGTGCCAGCAGAAGTAGGGAAGGTCTAGGTTCTCGGAAAGGCAGGCGTGGAGTAGGTTCTGGCCTTCGGGGAGGTCGTAGTCCTTGCCGTCTATGTTGACGCGGGCCACTGTGCCTACCGATCCAACCCGCTGGCGAGAACGGGGTGATCTGGCCTGCAAAAGCGGTATGTCCGGGGCGGCGCGCACCACTCCGATTCAGGCACCAATCCCTCCTGTGAAATCCGACTCGGTGCGTGCCAAGCCCGCCCGGCGCCGAAGACGCGGAAGGCGGTGCGAGAAAACCGCGCCACAATACCTATCGGGCGGGCACGGGGCAAGCATTGGCGCTCCTTGAAGCCTCGACGCACAACCCCCGCGGCGCCCGAACGGCAAGCGGCCCGCTCACGGTTCGAGCTTGCGCCCGTCCAGGTCGTTGAAGTAGTCGCGCGTCACCTTGAACACCATCGGCGCGAGCAGCAGCAGGCCGACGAGGTTCGGGATCGCCATGAGTCCATTGAGCGCGTCCGACAGGTGCCAGACGAGTTCGACCTTGACGTTCGCGAACAACAGAGCCGCCGCCACCCAGAACACCCGATAGATCCACAGGCTCTTCTCGCGGAACAGGTACTGCCAGCAGCGCTCGCCGTAGTAGGACCAGCCGAGGATCGTGGTGAACGCGAACACGGCCAGGGCGATCGTGACGATGTACTGGCCGCCCATGATGGAAGTCTGGAACGCGGTGGACGTCAGCACGGCCGCCGTCAGGCCGGCACCATCCTCGCCGGTCAACGTCCATGCCCCGGAGGTCAGGATCACCAGCGCCGTCATCGTGCACACCACCAGGGTGTCGATGAACGTCCCGAGCATGGCGATGACGCCCTGGCGCACGGGACTGTTGGTCTGCGCGGCGGCGTGTGCGATGGCCGCCGAGCCCAATCCCGACTCGTTGGAGAACACCCCCCGGGCGACGCCGAAGCGGATGGCGGCGGCGACCGCCGCGCCCGCGAACCCGCCCGTCGCCGCGGCCGGCGTGAAGGCGTGGGTGAAGATCAGCCCGATGGCCGCCGGCACGTCGACGATGTTGATGGCGACTACCACCACCGCGGCACCGACGTAGAGCACGACCATCGCCGGGACCAGCCTTCCCGCCACCTCGCCGATGCGCCGGATTCCGCCGATCACGACCACGGCCACCAGCGCCGCGACGACGACGCCGGTCGCCCAGTGCGGCACCGAGAAGCTGTTGTCCAGCGCCGCCGCCATGGAGTTGACCTGCACCGCGTTGCCGATGCCGAACGCCGCAGCCGCGCCGAACACGGCGAAAGCGAGACCCAGCCACTTGCCGAGTTCGGGGGCGAACTCGCCGACCCCGTTGCGCAGGTAGTACATCGGCCCGCCGACGTGCTTGCCGTTCTGGTCCACCTCCCGGTAGGTGACCGCGCACACCGCCTCGGCGTACTTGGTCGCCATGCCGAACAGCGCGATCAGCCACATGTAGAAGATCGCGCCCGGACCCCCCAACGCGATGGCGGTGGCGACGCCCGCGATGTTCCCCGTTCCCACGGTCGCCGAGAGCGCGGTCATCAGGGCGTTGAACGGCTTGACCTCGCCCGACCCGGCCGGGTCCGATCGATCGAACAGCAGGCGGAAGCCGTAGCCGATCTTGCGCCACGGCATGAACACCAGGCCGAGGGTCAGGAGCACCCCGGTGACACCGAGCATGCCGAGCATCGGCGGCCCCCAGGCGAAGGCGTTGACCGAGTCGATGATCGAAATCAGGCGATCCATGGGTTTGCCCCTCCCCAGCGCTGTGCCGATGCTGCCACATCACGGCGGCACCGCGCACGGCGCAGTCGTCGTCTGGGCTGATCCGGCCGCTAGGGAAGGTCTGATTAAGACCTTCCCTAGCGCGGCACAGGGATGTGCCGCCAAATTCAATTGTACGCAAAAAAAGACCGCGCTCTTGTTTTTGCGTTTCTGATCAAGCCAAGGATGGCTTGATCAGAACATTCCTAGCTCGCGTGCTCGAGGAGATTCTTGGCGAGGAGCGGGGTCGGGGCTTCGTCGTGTCGGTTGCCCAGACGACACGTCGCGCCGCGTCACCGGTGTGGACAGCGTCCCGTGCTGATGTGTTCCTCGAAGTCGTCCCTGAAGTACTTCAGAGCGCTCGCCAGCGGCTCGATGGCACCCGGCGCGTGCAGGCAGAAGGTGTTGCTGACGCCGCCGATGAAGGTGGCGTTGCGGTCGAGCAGTTCCAGGTCGCCTTCCTGGGCGCGGCCTTCCTCGATCTCGGTCAGCAATTCCTCCACCCAGGGCAGCCCCTCGCGGCACGGCGTGCAGAAGCCGCAGGACTCCTGGGCGAAGAAGTGTTCGAGATTGCGGCACATGTCCACCGGACAGATGGAGTCGTCCATGAGGATCATCGTGCCGGTACCCATGCGGCTGCCGGCCGCCTGGATCGTGCCGTAGTCCATGGCGAGGTCCAGATGCTCCTCCACGAGGAAGTCGGTGGATGCACCGCCGGGCAGGAGACCGCGCAGCTTGTAGCCGTCGCGCATGCCGCCGGCGTGCTCGTCGATGATCTCGCGGATGGTGGTGCCGATGGGCAGTTCCCAGAGTCCCGGGTTGTTCACCCGCCCCGAGACACCGTAGATCTTGGTGCCGGCGTCGTCGCCGATGCCGAGGTCCTGGTACCACTCGGCGCCGTTCCTGACGATGGCGGGCACGTTGCACAGCGTCTCGACGTTGTTGACGATGGTGGGCCTTCCCCAGGCGCCGCTGGCGGGCGGGAAGGGCGGCTTCAGCCTGGGCTGCGCACGTTTGCCTTCGAGCGCGTTCAGAAGCGCCGTCTCCTCGCCGCAGATGTAGCGTCCGGCGGAGCGGTGGATGCGGAGTTCGAGGTTGACGGCGGTGCCGAAGATTCCCCTGCCCAGGTAGCCCTTGGCGTAGGCGTCGTCGATGGCCTTCTGCAGTTCGCGGTAGGGCTGGTGGTACTCGCCCCGCAGGAAGACGTAGGCGACCTCCGCATGGATGGCGTGGGCCGCGATGATCATCCCCTCCACCAGGAGGTGCGGGTTGTACTCCAGCAGGTAGCGGTCCTTGAACGTGCCGGGCTCCATCTCGTCGGCGTTGCAGACGAGATACTTGGGCCCGGGCGTCTTCGCGGGGCCCCGGGTGAACCCCCACTTCATGCCGGTGCCGAAGCCGGCCCCGCCGCGACCACGAAGATTGGCTTCGGTAACGAGGTCGATGACGCCGTCCGGGTCGGTCGCCAGCGCCTGGCGCGCGCCGGCATAGCCGTCGTGGGACTCGTACGTGGCAAGGTCGACGAGTCCGCCGACGGTGTCGACGATGCCGATCAGGGGTCTGGATTCATCCATGTCGTCGTCCGGGCCTTCGCTAGTCGAACTTGCCGAAGATCTCGGTCAGCTGTTCCGAAGTCACGTCGCCGATCAACTCATCGTCGATCATCATGGTCGGTGCCCGGTCGCAGGCCCCTAGGCAGACGATGGGCAGCAGCGTGAACCGGCCGTCTTCCGTGGTCTCGCCGAGGCGGATGCCGAGGTGTTCCTCCACGTCTTTCCTCAAGCCGTCCGCGCCCATCACGTAGCAGGACACGCTGTCGCAGACCATCACCACGTGCCGGCCGACGGGTTGGCGGTAGATCAGGTTGTAGAAGGTGGCGATGCTGTCGAGGTTCTCCGCCGACATGCCGAGCAGACGGGCGATGGCGTGAAGGCTCTCGTTGGACACCCAGCCGCGGTGCCGCTGGACGATCATCATGGCGTCGATGGCGGCGGACTGGCGGTCGGGCAGATGGGCGCACTCCTCCTCGATCTCGCGGACCTCCTCGTCCGAGAGCACCTGGATCAACGCGGGTTCAGCCATCTCGAATGCCTCTAGCGGTCCACGTCCGCCATGACGAAGTCGATGCTGGCGAGGATGGCGATCAGGTCGGCGACCATGAAGCCCCGGCTGATCAGCGGAATCTGCTGCAGGGCGGGGAACGACGGCGTGCGGACCCGCGTGCGATAGGCCATGGTGCCCCCGTCGGAGACCGAGAAGTACGAGTTCCAGCCCTTGGTCGCCTCGATGGTCGTGGACGACTCGCCGGGGCGGATCACCGGTCCCCAGCTGACGTTCAGGAAGTGGTGGATGAGCGTTTCGATGTCCTGCATCGTGCGCTCCTTGCGCGGCGGCGTGGTCAAGCGGTGGTCCGACTTGACCGGCCCCGACGGCATGTTCTCGGCGCACTGGCGGATGATGCGCAGGCTCTGGCGGATCTCCTCGACCCGTACCACGGCGCGCGCGTAGCAGTCCCCGGCTTCGGCGGTGGGGATGTCGAACTCGAACTGGTCGTACATGCTGTACGGGCGCTTCTTGCGCAGATCCCAGTCGTGGCCGGTGGCGCGCAGCGACGGCCCGGTGATGCCCCAGTCGAGACCCTCCTCGGTGGTGTAGGCGCCGATGCCCTTCGTTCGACGCTGCAGGATCTTGTTGCGCATCGCCATCTTCTCGTAGTGGTCGAGGCGCGCGGGCATGTAGTCGCAGAAGTCCAGCACCATCTTGTCCCAGCCGTCGGGCAGGTCCTGGGTGACTCCGCCGATGCGGTACCAACTCGGGTGCATGCGCCCGCCGGTGATTGCCTCGACGATGGAGAACAGCCGTTCGCGGTCGGCGAACATGTACAGCACGGGCGACATCTGGCCGACGTCCTGGGCGAAGGTGCCGTAGAACACCAGGTGGCTGGAGACGCGGAAGAACTCGGCGAGCATGACGCGGATCACCTGGGCGCGTTCCGGCACCTCGATGCCCGCCATCTTCTCGACGTTCATGACGTAGGGCAGGTTGTTCATCACCCCGCCGAGGTAGTCGACCCGGTCGGTGTACGGGATGTAGGTGTGCCAGGACTGGCGTTCGGCCATCTTCTCCTGGGCGCGGTGGTGGTAGCCGATGTCCGGTACCGCCTCGACGATCACCTCGCCGTCGAGCTGCAGGGCGATGCGGAACACGCCGTGGACGCTCGGGTGGTTGGGACCCAGGTTCAGGAACATGAAGTCCGTGTGTTTCGCCGACAG
>JAGWBN010000090.1:0-1933 GCA_021295875.1 Pseudomonadales bacterium | reverse complement strand
AGTCGACGCTCTCGCCGTCGGCCAGCGCCACCTTGATGCGCACATCGTCGTCCGACGACAGGGACATGAGGTGGTAGAACACCGTGAACTCGGACGCCGGCTGCCCGTCGCGGTTCTGCCGCGCGCGCTCGTCGATGGCGGACAGGTCGAACATCAGTTCGAAACGGGCGGGCGCGTCGTACTTGAGATAGCGTATGACCTGTCGGACATGCTTCTTCGGCACCCACACCGTGCGGATGCCGTCGACGCACTCCTGGGTTACGCATTCCGGACCGAAATGGGTGGCCAGATCCTCGGCGATGTGCGTGTCGCGGTGCGCAGCGGACTCGCCGCCGCCAGCGCGGGTTTGCTGCGCGACTGCGGGCATGGATCAGGTGCGTTTCTTGCCCAGCAGGGAATCGGACAGTGGCGCATCGCCGACGGTGGTCGGTTCGGCCAGCGCGGTGGCGCGCATCCGCTCGGGGGTGTGCATGTCCCGCTGGCTGACGCTGTACTTGGACACCGAGCCGTCGTCACCGAGCACCCAGGACAGAGGTCGCGGCGTATTCTTGACGGCCTCCTGGAGCAGGGTCAGGCCCTGCATGAAGGCTTCGGGCCGGGGCGGACAACCGGGCACGTAGACGTCCACCGGGAGGAACTTGTCGGCGCCCTGGACCACGCTGTAGACGTCGAACATGCCGCCGGAGTTGGCGCAGGCACCCATGGAGATCACCCAGCGCGGCTCCAGGAGTTGCTCGTAGAGGTGCTGCAGCACCGGCGCCATCTTGCGGAACACCGTGCCCGAGATCACGATCAGGTCGGCCTGGCGGGGCGTCGCCCGGATCACCTCGGCGCCGAAGCGGGAAAGGTCGTGTCGCGAGGTCAGCGCCGTGGCCATTTCCACGTAGCAGCAGGAAAGGCCGAAGTTGAACGGCCAGATGGAGTTGGCCCTGCCCCAGGCCACCAGGTCTTCCAGCTTGGCGGTGAGGAAGCTCTTGCCGGCCTCCTCGTTGTAGATGTCGTCGACCTCGCGCATGGATGCGCCTGGTTCGGTCTTGATAAGCCGCCACTGCACGTCAGGTACCCTCCGCGGCCCGCGCGTATCGAGCCGGCCCGCGCACCCGTCGCTTCAAACCCCAGTCCAGGGCGCCGGTACGCCACTCGTAGAAGAGCACCGCCAGCAACAGGGCGATGAAGATGCTGGCGCCCGTATAGCCGCGCCAACCGAGGTCGTGGAAAGCCACCGCCCAGGCGATCACGAAGATCGTCTCCAAGTCGAAGATCACGAAAAACACCGCGATCAGGTAGAACTCGATGGACAACCGCATGTCCTCGGCGTCGCCCACGGGCACGATGCCGGACTCGAACGGGATGTTACGGGCACCGCCGTGGCGAGCCTTGGCACCGATGTACCAGGCCGCAACCAGGACCATGCCGAGCACGCCGACCACGGCGAGGACGAACAGCACGAGCGGTAGGATGTGGCCCTCCTCGAATCTCCGGCCAACAGCGAAGCGGATGCTTCGAAGCGACCCTGCCGACGGTTTGCTAGCGTACCGCTCGCGCGGGAGTCGCGAAACGGCGACACCATACAGTCCGCAGGGACGGCGGGCAAGAAAGTGCGCCGCGGTTACCGCCCTCTACGGCCTGACCATATCCATACCTGTCTCTCGAGCCACGATGAGCTGTCTGCGCCACCGACGGCCGGCGACCCCTTGGGAGCAGGAAGAACGGCATAATGGCGGCCTCGACGGAGCTCCCAGAAGGCACCATGGCCAAGATGACGGGACCAACCCGGGACCGCAAACCGCTAGCCCCGAAGCCGCCTCCTGCGGACCCGCCGGAGGAGAAGGTCCGGGGGTGCCGAGCCCGTCCGCAGAACGCTGTTCGGGAACTCCTCGGTGGCGAGAGTCCACCGCCCCTTCAGAAGCGGCCGCCCGCTCCCAGGTATTCG
>JAGWBN010000089.1:2240-17316 GCA_021295875.1 Pseudomonadales bacterium | reverse complement strand
TGCCCTCGTCGTCTGAAGAACGGCAGCACGGTTCCCTCGCCGACGTCCTCGAACGACACCCGCACGGCCAGGCCGATCCCCACCTCCTCGGGCGGTACGTCGAGCAGGTTGGAGTAGAGGTGCGGTCCCTCGCTGAGTTCGACCTCCACGGTTGCCAACGGCGTGTGGCCGACGAGCGCCGGATGCACCGCCTGATGGGTCACGACGTAGGAATGGACCTCGCCGTCGCCGCTCACTTCCTGCCAGTCGAAGTCCGTCGATCGGCACACGCCGCAGACCGCCCGTGGCGGGTGGCCCAAGGCGCCGCAGGCGGTGCAGCGCTGGATGACCAGGCGGCGCTCGCGCAGGGCGTCGAAGAACGGCCGGGCTTCATCGCTCGGCTGCGGGGCCGGCAGTTCCGGTGGCCGTTCGAATTCCCAGGCGCTCATCCCGTTTCACCTCGTTGGAGGATGACCGCTCCCGTGCCGATGCCGGTGTCGCAGAACGAGAACTCGACGTCCGGCACCTGGGCGGTGGACTCGCCGCGCGCCTGGCGTGTCGCTTCGATCAGGTGGTTGATGCCCTGCAGGTAGGCTTCGGAGAGATGGCCGCCGGACGTGTTCACCGGCAACCGGCCGCGGTTCCAGTCGGTGCCGCCATCCTCGACGAAGCGGCCGGCATTCCCAACGAAACCGTAGTCTTCAAGGGCGAACAGCACGAACGGGCCGAAGTGGTCGTAGATCTGCACCACGTCGATGTCGTCGCGGGCGATGCCCGCCATGTCGAAAAGTCGCTTCGCGGCCCGTCCGGCCGGCGAACCCGAACCCGGCCCTGCCTGTACGGCGGCGCGGATCAAGACGGGGGGCTTGCCGAGTTCCCTTGCGCGGTCGGCGGACATGAGCACGAGGGCACCGCCGCCATCGGTTTCCAGGCAGCAGTCGAACAGGTGGAAGGGGTCGACGATCAGTCGCGACGACTGGTGCTCGTCGAGGCTGAGTGTGCGTTCGTAGAAGGTGGCCCTGGGGTTGCGGTTGGCGTGCCGGCGTTGGGCGACCGCCTGCATGCCGAAGTGCCGGCTGGTGATGCCGGTCTCGTGCATGCGTCGGCGGGCGACCATGGCCAGGCCGTGCTGGGGCGTCAGCAGGCCGTAGGGCTCGGTGAACGCGCCACCGCCGCGACCGCCTTGGCCGGTGACGTCGCCGCGACCGTAGCGCCGTCCCGAGCGCCCGTTCACCCCCCGGTAGATGACGATGACGTTGGCGAGTCCGGCATGGATCGCCGCCGCCGCGTGTGCCACGAGGGCGGCGCCCACGTTGCCGGCCTGGTTGATCTCGCCCCACCACGCCAGGTCGTGAATCCCGAGGTTGGCGGCGACCTCGGCCTCCGTGCTCGTGTCGACCCACCACTTCATCAGCCCGTCGACGGTGCGCGGTTCGATCCCGGCATCGGCCAGCGCGGCGAGTATCGCCTGCAGGGAGAGCGCAAGCTCGGTCCGCCCGCTGTGCTGGGAGTAGTCGGTCTCGCCGATTCCGACGATGGCCACCGAATTGGAGAATGTCACGGCCACTTTCCCGTGGAGCCCGTGGAGCCCGTGGAGCCCGTGGAGCCCGTGGAGCCCGTGGAGCCCCGAGTGGTGCTCACTGTTCCTTGACGTGGTAGCCGACCACGTTCCATGAACCGTCCGCCTGGCGCTGCATGGAGACGGTCTCCAGGATGTCGCCCCCTTCCCAGCGCGCGTCGTAGACGACGATGGTGTATTCGCCGCTGGGTGCGCCCCAGGGATTGGTCTTGAACGTCGTCTTGCTGAGTTGGCGGGAGCGCAGCGTGCCCAGTGGTTTGCGCGTCTCCCGGGCCGTGGCGAGCCAGTGATCCAGCGATGGTACGTTGTCGCGGAACCAGGGCGCGGCCGCGTCCCAGCACCGCTCGTACTCGCCGGCATCCATCATGGCGAGCCAGGGCTTGGTGGCTGCGTAGGCGGCCTGTTCCGCCGCCGGACTGCTCTCCTGGCAGGCACCGAGAGCGAGCAGCAGGACGACCATGGGGACGCCGAAACACGGCATCGGATTGCGCGTCAAGTTTCACCACGCGGTCAGTTTCGCAAAGCGTACTGAATCGGATTTGTCCGAAACTTGCAATCGGGAGTGCAGAACGTATGATTCGCGCCGTTATGTACCCGTGGGGACAAACGGCAACGGCAACCACCACTACGACGCGTGGAGGGGCCGCCTAGTATTGTCTGGACAACACAGCGGCTCCGATCGGGCCGCCCTTCTTAGAACCCCGGAAGGCGACGGCCGACCGGGGTTTTTGTTGAGCGGGACGTGCTCCTGATCAAGCCCATGGATGGGCTTGATCAGAGGATACTTAGAGGGGACAAGGAACCATCCCAATGCCAGACCCAGCGGAATCCAGTCCGGACGAGCAGCTCTATCGGCTCCGGCACAGCCTCGCCCACGTCATGGCCCAGGCGGTGCTCGAAATGCGCGAGGGCTCGACCCTCGGCTTCGGCCCGCCCATCGACGACGGCTTCTACTACGACTTCATCCTGAGCGAGCCGCTCACCGAGTCCGACTTCCCGGAACTGGAGCGGCGCATGCGCCGGATTCTCAAGAAGGGGCAGCGCTTCTACCAGGAGGACGTGCCCGTCGCCGAGGCCTTCGCCCGTCTCGAGGAGATGGGCGAACCCTACAAGCGCGAGTACGCCCAGGAACTGGTCGAGCGGGATACGTTGGAGAGCCTGTCCTTCTACCGCAACGGCCCGTTCCTCGACATGTGCGAAGGCCCGCACGTCGACACGACCCGGGACATCGCCCGCGACGCCTTCAAGCTCAGGAGCGTTGCCGGCGCCTACTGGCGGGGCGACTCCGACAACGTGATGATGACGCGCATCTACGCCTGGGCGTTCGCCGACAAGGAAACCCTCGACGACACCGTGGCGGCGTTCGAGCTTGCCCAGGAACGCGACCACAAGAAGCTCGGTCGGGAACTCGACCTGTTCACCTTCGACGACGAGGTCGGCCGCGGCCTGCCGCTGTGGATGCCCCACGGCACCGTCATCCGCGACGAACTGGAGAAGCTCGCCGTGGAGCTCGAGTTCAAGGCGGGCTACGAGCGCGTCGCCACGCCCCACATCGCGATGCCCAGACCGGACACCTGGACCACTACCGGGAGAGCATGTATCCGCCGATGGAGGTGGTGGAGGAGACGCCCGACGGCGCCACGCTCCGCGAGTCGTACATGCTGAAACCCATGAACTGCCCGCACCATCACAAGATCTACGCCGCTCGGCTGCGCAGCTACCGGGAACTGCCGCTCAGGCTCGCGGAGTACGGTCAGGTATACCGCTGGGAGGCGTCGGGTGCGGTGTCGGGGCTTGCCCGGGTGCGCATGCTGTCCATGAACGACGCGCACATCTACTGCACGGAGGGCCAGATCCGCGATGTGTTCCGCGAGGTGATCTCGGAGTACGACGAGGCCTACCGCATCCTCGGACTCAAGGACTACACGATCCGACTGTCGCGCTGGGACCCCGACGACCCGAAGGGGCGGGAGAAGTACGTCGACGCCCCCGACGACTGGCAGCGAACCGAGGCCATCATCGCCGATCTCCTGGACGCCATGGAGATCGACTACGAGGACGGACCGGGCGAGGCGGCGTTCTACGGCCCCAAGCTCGACGTCATGTTCCGCACCATCACCGGCAAGGTGGAGCAGCTGTCGACGGTGCAGCTCGACTTCGCCGTGCCGCCGCGCCTCGGTCTCAGCTACATCGGCGACGACGGCGCGGAGCACGTGCCGTACTGCATCCACCGGGCGCCGCTCAGCACCCACGAGAGGTTCGTGGCGTTGCTGATCGAGCACTTCGGCGGTGCCTTTCCCACCTGGCTGGCACCCGTGCAGGTGCGGGTTATCACCGTCTCCGAGCACTATGGCGACTACGCCCGCCAACTGGTCGAGAGCCTCCGGACCAACTTCGTGCGCGCCGAACTGGCCTCGGAGAGCGACACGGTTTCGAAGAAGATCCGCGACGCCACCACGCGCAAGATCCCGAACCTGTTGATCGTCGGCGAGCACGGTGACCCTACGCCGCTACGGCGTGCGCGAACAGCTCACGCTGCCGTTCGAGGAATTCGAGGCGGGACTGGCGAAGACCATCGCGACCCGTTCGCTAGAGTTCGCGGCGTAGGGGCGACCCTATCGCGCCCGTGGCGCGCGGTCGCCCTACTGGACGACGGCTTTGGCGTCGATTTCCGCCAGCGCGAGACCGCTGGCCAAGCCGACGTAGTCGGCGAGGATGTTGGCGGTTTCGAGAACCAGGGTGTCGTCCTCGGGCGACTCCTCCGAATCGTCTCGTTCCGTCAACTCGTCCATGCTCGCGATCGGCTCTTCACCCTTGGCCACCAGGCGCTCGTTCTCCAGGCGCAGATCCCAAGCGTCGTCCTCCTCCTTCTGCTTGAGCCGCGTGGCCTCTGTCAGTGACACGTGGGTACGGTCCCGCAGGTGCTCGATGTAGTCCCGCTTCGCCTTGAGGTACGCGAATTCCGGGTCGTCTCGCGTGCGCTCGTCGTGGCGACTGCGTAGCCGGGCAAGGACGGGTCCGAAGCGGTTCGCGGACGGATGCCGGGCGGGCGCGACATCGCCGGTATTGGCAATTGCGCCGCCGCGCTCCCGCTCGCGATAGATCAGATCCTCCGGCGTCGGGTAGATGATGTCGGGAACGATGCCGTTGTAGTGCGTGCTGACCCCCGAGACCCGGTAGAACTGCCGCTCGGTGACTTTCAGCTGGCCGCGCTGGCGGGGCAGGTCGATCAATGTCTGCACGGTCCCCTTGCCGAAGGTACGGCTACCCACCACGATCCCCAGGTCGTAGTCCTGGATGGCCCCGGCGAAGATTTCCGACGCCGACGCGGAGAAGCGGTTGACCATCACCGCGAGCGGTCCATTCCACACGGCGATATCGTCGCGGTCGCCCAGCACCCTCGGCCGGCCTCGCAGGCTCTTGACCTGCACCACGGGGCCCGACTCGACGAACAGTCCGGTCAACTCCACCGCCTCCTGCAGGGATCCGCCGCCGTTGTTGCGCACATCGACGATCAGCGCGTCCATGCCCTCGGCCTTGAGTTCGGTGATGAGTTGGGCGACGTCGCGGGTGGTGCTCTTGTACTTCGGATCGCCCGCGTGCATCGCCTTGAAGTCCACGTAGAAAGTGGGGATCACGACCACGCCCACGCGATATTCGCGACCGTCCCTGTCCAACTTGAGCAGGGACTTGCTGGCCGACTGTTCGACGAGGTTCACGGCATCGCGGACGATCTTCACGACGCGGGTCTCGCTCTCGTCCTCGCCGGCGGGAATGACCTTCAGCCGCACCGTGTGTCCCTTGGGACCGCGGATCAACTGGACGACGTCGTCCGAACGCCAGCCGACGATGGGGATGAAGGGTTGATTGTCGCTCTGGCCGACGGCGATGATCCGATCCAGCGGTTTCAACTCGCCGCCCTTGTCGGCTGGGCCACCTTTTACGAGGCGTCTCACGATCGTGTACTCGTTTTGGGTTTCGAGCACGGCGCCGATGCCTTCAAGAGACAACGACATGAAGATGTTGAAGTCCTCGGAGTCGCGTGGCGAGAAGTACTGGGTGTGTTCGTCGTAGGTGAGCGCGAAGGCGTTCATGTAGCTTTGGAAGACATCCTCGCTGCGCGTCTGGCGGATCGACCGTTCGCGGGAAGCGATGCGCGTGGATAGGGCTTCGTCGATCGCCTCCAACGAGTCTCCGGCGAGCTTGCCGCCGAGGACCCGGCTCTTCAGGTTCAACCGCCAGAGACTTTCGAGTTCCTCCTGGGAGGCCGGCCAAGGCGCTTCACTGCGGTCGAGTTCCATGGACTCGTCCACGGTGAAGTCGAACTGGTCGACGCCGCGTTCGAGCAGTTTCTCCTCGAACGCGAGTCGTTGGACAGCACGGTCGCGATAGCGGTTGTAGATCGCGAACGCGGGTTCGAGGTCGCCGTCGCGTAGTGCATCGTCGAGTTCAAGCCGGTAGGTCTCGAGGCCGGCGATGTCGGCGGCCGTGAAGTAGAGGCGTCTACCATCCAGAATGTCGAGGTAGTTGTCGAACATCTCCTTCGACGCCTCGTCGTCCAGAGGCTTGCGGATGAAGTGTCCCTCGCGCAGGCGGTCGACGATCTCGACGCTGGTCCGCGGATGATTGGCCAAGGGCTCGAGGCCCTCGCCTTCGCTTGCAAAGGCACCGGGGCCGAGACCGACAGAAGTCGCCCATACGACGGCGGCCAGCAGCGTGGCTTGGGTGCGTGCGGCAAAGGGGATCATCGGCGGCGGGCGATGCGTCGTGTCATTGAGCTGCGCAATGTACCCCATACGGCGTTGGAACAACACTGTCCGAGGGAACCGGATGCGGGGGTTGCCCCGAAGCGCGTAGAATCGCCCGCCCATTCCCCACGGACTAGCCAAACAATGGAGCTAACAAGACGCGTCGCGCGCACGCGGCAAACTCACCGGCGACTGCTGTCGGCCTGCTGCGCGGTCGGTGCCGCAGCCTGGGTCGCGGCATGCGCGCCCGAAGCGACCGACGAGCAGACCGACGCAGTTTCGACTCCCGCAGAGGCGGAGGAGACTGCGGAACCCGCGAATGCCCAGGCAGAACCGGTCGTGGAGGTCGTCGAGGAGGAAGTGGTCGTGGCCGAAGTCGAAGCCACGGCGGCGGAACCGCTGACGCCGTTGGAGGCCGGCCGTGCCTTCCTCGCCAGCAACGCCATGCGGGAAGGCGTCACCACCACGGACTCTGGGCTGCAGTACGAAGTTCTGGCCTCCGGCGACGGCGCAAGTCCCGGGCCGACGGACGTCGTCAGGACCCACTACCACGGTACGCTGGTGGACGGTCGGGTGTTCGACAGTTCGGTGCAGAAAGGCGAGCCCCTTGAGATCGGCCTCAACCGCGTCATCAGTGGTTGGACCGAGGGCATGCAGATGATGCGCGTCGGCGACAAGTGGAAGCTCTTCATTCCACCGGAACTGGGGTACGGCGAGCACGGTGCACCGGGCAGCATCATCGGCCCCAACGAGACCCTCATCTTCGAAGTCGAGCTGTTGGCCGTGAGTCCGGCTGGCTGACGCAAGCCCGGCGACCACGATGCGCTCCAGTCTCGCACGCACCGTGCTACTCGGCTGCCTTGCCGCCGGGGCGGGCATCTGGTGGCTCGGGCGCGCCTACGAGGTCGAGGACTCGATGCTCCTCGGCCACCTGCTGGCCAGCGTCGCTTTCATCGCCGGCCTTGCCGTGCTCGGCGTCGCGGGCGCAGCCGGCGTCTGGTATCTGCGCCGCCGCTGGCTCTCTAGACGCGCCAGGCGCTAGGAATGTTCTGATCAAGCCATCCTTGGCTTGATCAGAAACGCAAAAAACAAGAGTTCAATTCCTTGCGTCATTGAATTTGGCGGCACATCCCTGTGCCGCGCTAGGGAAGGTCTTAATCAGACCTTCCCTAGCAATCAGTTCGTCAGATCCGTGAAGAAACGCCTGAAGCGGGGCCAGTAGTTGTCGCCCACCGAGAACGCCACGGCGTGGGCACGACCGTAGATGTGACGCCGGTCGACGAAGCCGATGAAGCGGGAGTCGGTGGAGTTGTCCCGGTTGTCGCCCATCATCCAATACTTGTCCTCGGGAACCGTGAACGGCGGAAAACTTGAACAGGCGCCGTGGTTGCAGCAGCGACAGATCGCCTTGGACAGCGCCGAGCCCGCCGTAGAGGCGCGCAGTTCACATCCCGCGCACCCTTCCTTGATCGGCGAGAACAGGCGCTGCGGGCTGTCGGTCCACTCGCCGGTGCCTGGCCGTCCCTTGAACATCACCACGCGACTGCCACCCATGAGCTGCTCTCGGTAGAAGCGACGGTTTCGAGGTTTTTCCATCATCAGCCCGAACAGGTCGGATTCGGCGAGCGGCGTGTAGGTCGCTCGCTCGCCATTGATGAGAAGCTGGTCGCGACGCCACTCCACGCGATCACCGGGAACAGCCACCACGCGCTTGATGAACAGCCGCCCATCGACCGGATTGTCGAACGTGACGATCTCGCCACGCTCGGGATTCGACCACCGCATCAGCCGGATGTCGGTAAACGGCACGCGCAGATCCCAGGCGAGCTTGTCGACCACGATCCGGTCGCCTCCAAGGATTCCGGGCTGCATGCTGCCGCTCGGCACTTGATTCCAATCCGCGACGGCCGAGCGGAACACGATCATGATGACGAAGAACAGCAGCAGGCCGCGCCAGTCTCGCCAGAACTTCAGCAGACGATCACTCCTGGCGCGCAGCAGGCCGCGCCAGACTCGCCAGAACTTCAGCAGACGATCACTCATGGCGCGCAGCAGGCCGCGCCAGACTCGCCAGAACTTCAGCAGACGATCACTCATGGCGCGCAGCGGGCCGCGCCAGTCTCGCCAGAATTTCAGCAGACGCTCACTCATGGCGCGCGGGATTTAATCGAAGTGGGGACCGCTTGGCAAGCCGGGGTTGCAACTCGGGGTGTCCTGCACTTAGAGTGCCATATTATGTCAACTGGCACGTCCACTCGGCCGGGCGCCTCTGTCGCGGGTCGCCACCTGTTGATCGAGTGCTTCGGCGGCCATGCCGATCTCGACGCCGAGACCTTGGAGTCGCTGCTACGCGCCTCGGCGGCGGCGGGCGGTGCCACCGTGCTCTCCTGCCACCTGCACGGCTTCGGCGCGGGTCGCGGCGTGACCGGTGTTGCCCTGCTGGCCGAATCCCACATCACCGTGCACACCTGGCCCGAACGGGGCTATGCTGCCTTCGACGTTTTCATGTGCGGCAACTGCGAAGCGCGTCAGGCGGCCACGGTGATCGAACAGGCGGTACCGGGAGCAACCGTGGACATCCACGCGGTCGACCGACCGCGCGTGATCGACGGAAAGCGGCCGGGAGATCGGTCGTGATCCGGCTGGCCGTCGGTGTCGCCTTGCTGGCCGTTGTCGTGCTCCTCGCCGGCTGCAGCGGCGTCGCCGGCAAGATCGAGAAGCAGCTGCCGGTGGCGGTGAATGCGGTCGAACGCCTGGGTGAACAACTGGACCGCGGCCGTGTCCGCAACGCCCAGCTCATCAAGATCTACGCCGAGAGAGTGTCCGATCGCAAACCGGAACTGCGCGAGCTGACCGACGTTCTCGGCCGGGAGGCTTCGCGCAAGGGCAATCTCTACCAGGGCCTGGTGACCCGCGTGGAAGACGCCAAGGGCCAAGTCGGCAGCGGCGGGTCTTCCCAGGAGCAGCAGACCCTGCTACGCGAACTCGGCCACATCGCCCAGGCCGCGGACGTGCAGGAGTTCAACCTCGCCCTGACCGATCCCCTGAACGTGCTCGCCGATCTCTCCGACGGCGCCCTCGCCCGGGTCGACGCGTTGAGCGCCCGGGCGTCGTCGCAGGCCAACAACGCCGCCAACCTGGGCCCCGGAAGCCAACTCGTGGGCAATCCGCACTACGGCCACTGGCAGACCGGGGCCGGCGGTTCGTTCTGGGTCTGGTATGGACAGTTCGCGCTGATGCGCGACCTCCTCGGCGGGCCGCGCATCGGCTACGGCGCGTGGGCGGGCGGCCGGAACTACAGCTACTACCACGACTGGGGCCGAGACAACTACACGTCGCCCGGGGCTCGGCGGGCGCAGACTCGCGTTGAGAGCACCGCGCGGCAGAAGTTCGCCAGCGAAGGGCGGACCTTCCGCAGTCCCTACGCCACCCAGCGCACCGGCGCATCGCGCGCCATCACGCGCCAGAAGTCCGTCCGGCGCACGAGCACCGCCTCCACGCGGGGTACCGGCAGCCGCGGCTTCGGTGGTTCGCGGGGTGGCAAGTAGTCATCCGCCACGTTGGGCAACGCTTAAGGAGATGAGGACATGATCGATCCGCTCGACTGGTGGCTGTGGGGCATCATCGCCATCGACCTGGTGGTCGTCGCCGCCGCGATCTGCGCACTCCGCTACATCGCGGGACTCCTGTTCGGCGTTGATTCGCGGGACGAGCTTGCCGAGAAGGACAACTTCGCGTTCGGCATCGCCTTGGCCGGTGGGACCGCGGCGGTGGCGCTGATCCTCGCCAGCGCCGTTTCCGGGGAAGCCGGAATCAGCTGGGCGGAGGAGCTGGTCACGGTCCTGCTCTACGCCGTGACGGGATTGCTGCTCCTGAAGATCGGCATCCTCATCAACGACGCGCTGATCTTCCACAAGTTCTCGCTGCGTGCGGCCATCGGCGAGAAGAATGTCGCGGCGGGCACCGTCCAGGCCGCCAACCTGCTCGCCCTGGGCGTGCTGGTTCACGGTGCCATCGGCTGGGCCGAAGGCATGGATTGGCAGTCGTTGATGTCGGTTTCGATCGTCTTCTTCCTCGCCCAGATCGTCCTTCTCGGGGTCACCCGTCTGCGCTCGGCCATCTACGCCAGGCGCCACGATGGCGCGGCCCTGCAGCTCGCCATCGAAGGTGGCAACGCCGCGCTGGCGATCCGCTACGCGGGACACCTGCTCGGAACCGCGCTGGCCGCGTCCTCGGCGGGCGGCATGGTCGCGTACCTGCCGGGGACGGCGGCCGAGTTCGCGATCACCTATGCAACCTGGCTCGGCTGGGCGGTCGTGCTCGCGGTGGCGCTGAGCGTGCTGTCGATCATCGCCCAGCGCGTGGTGCTGATGGGCATCGACCTGGTCGAGGAAGTGGACGACCAGCAGAACATCGGTGTGGCAGCCATCGAGGCGGCGATCTTCATCGGCTTCGGGCTGGTGATCACGGGAGTTCTCGGCTAGCGCGTCTCGCGAGTACGCGAGCGCGTCTCGGTTCGCGAGCGCGTCTCGCTGCGCGAGCCGTTCAAGAGCCGTTCGATGCGGGGTTCCACTTGCAACCCGAGTGTGAGCATCAAGGGCTCTCAAGGAATCCAGCGGACCCGCCGTCGCGGGTGCTGATGCCGCAGCAGAGCGACCCCGCAAACTGGCCGGGTCGACCATGAGCGACCGGCGGGAACCGGATTCGCAGGAGATCGCCCGGGTCCGACGCCACGACGTCGTGCTGATCGGTACGATGGGCGTGGTCGCCGGCTGCGGCCTCATCTACGAATACCTGATGGCTCACTACGCGGGCCGCATCCTCGGTGCCGTGGAACCCACGATCTACGCCATGATCGGCCTGATGATCGTCGCCATGGGCCTCGGCGCGTTCGCGGCGAAGTGGGTGTCGTCGATCTTCCGCGGCTTCGCCTGGCTCGAAGTCTCCATCGGCCTCATCGGCGGCTTCTCGGTGCTCGCATTGTCCGCCGCCGTGGCGTTCGCCTACGCCATGCCCGAATGGCTGCGCAGCGTCTACGACATCGACGCGGGGGTGGTCTTCGACGGCGGACTGTTCGCGGTGTTGAAGCGCCTGGCGGGGGCGCTGCCGTTCGTCCTGGGCTTCGTCCTCGGGCTGCTCATCGGCATGGAGATTCCGTTGATCGCAAGGGTCCGCGAGCGTGTCCACGACAGGCACCTGCCCCACAACCTCGGCACGATGTACGGCGCGGACTACATCGGCGCCGGTATCGGCGCGGCCATCTGGGTGCTGGTCTGCCTGAAGATGCCCATCGTCTACGCGGCCGTTGGCACGGCCACCGCCAACGTCATCGCCGGAGCGATCTTCCTCACCGTCTATCGGCGGGAGATTAGGCCCGCGGCCGCGCTCTGGATCGGCCACGGTGCGCTCGCCGTCCTACTGGTCGTGCTCGCGGCGTTCGGCACCCGGTGGATTTCCGACTTGAGCGACTCGCTGTTCCGGGACCGTGTCGTCTACCACCTGCAGACGCCGTACCAGAACATCGTCCTCACCAAGCGTCATGTCGCGGGTGGACGGCCCGACATCCTGGCTCTCTACATCAACGGCCGGCTGCAGTTCGCCAGCAACGACGAACGCATCTACCACGCCCACCTCACCACGCCCGCCATGCTGGCGGCGTACCGGACCGAACGGCTCCTGGTACTCGGCGGCGGCGACGGCCTGGCCCTGCGCGACCTGCTGCGCTGGTCCCCCGAGTCGGTGACGCTGATCGACATCGACCCCGCCATGCTCGAGCTGTTTTCGGGTCGGGATGCCGACGCGCCAGACTGGCTCGGCACGACGCTGGTGGAGATGAACGAAGGCGCGTTCGACGATCCCCGGGTGACGGTCTTGAGGGGCGACGCGTTCATCGAGGTGGAGAGGCTGTCCGCCACCGACGAGCGTTTCGATGTCGTGGTCGTCGACCTGCCGGACCCCAATCACCCGGACCTGAACCGCCTCTACAGTGACTATTTCTACGCCCGCGTGCGCGCCATCATGTCCTCGGACGGCGCCATCGCGGTGCAGTCGACATCTCCGTACCACGCCAAGGAGGCGTTCCTGTCCATCGGCAAGACGCTTGAACATGCGGGGTTCGTGGTATCGCCGTACCACGCCAACGTGCCGAGTTTCGGGGAGTGGGGGTGGACCCTGGGAACGGTGACGGGCAAGTCCGGCCTCGACCGCATCGCCGCCCTCGGCATCGGCGAGACACCGGACGGCTGGCTGGACGGTCCGCGAATCGTGGCCGCCTTCCGCTTCCCGCCGCGCTACTTCGACGAGGCGCCGGACATCGGCATCAACCGGCTGGGCAGCCACACCGTGTTCAACTACCACCAGGAAGCCTGGGAGTCCCGCCAGGGCGCTTTCCACGTGCCGGCCCCGCCGTCCTCGGACGCGTCGGGGCGTTGACACACGACATAATATGTCATACGGTCGCACGTGTTCGTCGGCCGTCACCCACAGTGCGGGCCGACGCCAGCATCCATCCTTAGGAGCTTAAGAATGACTTTGGACGAGCTTGAATTCCGGCTGAACGGCTTCACCGGCGAAGAGGGCACCACCTTCGATGCGCTGGTGACCGAGGACGGCATCCTGGAGGTCGTTTGTTCCAACAACGACGAGTTTCCCATCCATTTGACCCAGACGGACACGCAACTGCTGTCGGTGACCGCGCTGTTCAGCACGGCGGAGGTGCTGCCGGGCAAGCAGGAAGAGGTCAATGAAGCGTTTCTGCGCTTGAGCCCCGCCGTGCCGCTGTCGTCCATCGGCCTGCAGGGCGACACCTACATCCTGTTCGGCGCCATGGCGCTGGACACCCGTTTCGAAGTCATCGCCCACGAACTCGAGGTCCAGGCGGAGAACACCGTCGACGTCCTCGAAGTCGTCGAGCACCTGCTCGCCTGACCAAGGAGTCCAACAATGAGCGTATTGAGAGATTTGTTCACCGCCCTGCGCGGTGGCGCCAGCGAGGTCGGCGAAGCCGTCATCGACGCCAACGCCGTGCGCATCCTGGAGCAGGAGATCCGCGACGCGGAGACCGCCATCGGCAAGGCCAAGCAGAGCCTGACCCGGATGAAGGGCACCGAGATTCGCCTGAAGCGGGAAATCGGCGTCATCGACGCCGACGTCGCCGACTACGAGCAGAAGGCGTTGGCGGCACTCAACGGCGGCGAGGAGGCACTGGCCACCGAGGTCGCCGGACGGATCGCCGAACTCGAGTCGGAGCGCAACGACAAGGCTTCGGAACAGGCGGCGCTCGATAGCGAGATCAACAAGATCCACGCCATGATCAAGGCCCGCGAGCGCACCATCCAGAAGAACAAACGCGAACTGGACAAGGTGCGCACCGTTCGCGAGCTGCAGCGTGCCACGGAGAGCGTGTCCTCCAACTTCGCCGCCACCGGCTCCAGCGAACATCGGGTCGCCAAGGCGCTCGAGCGGGTCAAGGCGAAGCAGCAGAACTGGCAGGACAGCATGCAGGCCGGCGAGTGGATGGCCGAGAAGGAGTCCGGCGACGATCTCGACGCCAAGCTCCGCGAAAAGGGCATCGGCGACGCCGGCAGCCCCGGGGCGAGCGACGTGCTCGCGCGCCTGAAAGCCAAGACCGCATAGGGTGCCCCGGCTGTGCCGGGGCGATCGAAAGTGCTGCGCAGTCCCGGAGTTCGACGATTGGCACAAGAGGGTTCATAGATGGTCTTCGGCAAACTGTTGCGTAGTCGCTTCTCTCGGGACAAGGAGAGCGGAAGGCAGCTAACCGGACCCGGGGATCTGCGGTCCGGGGATCTCGTGTCCTTCAAGCACCGGCGGGTTCTGCCGGAGGAGGTCCAGGGCCGGACGTTCGAGGTGGCCTCGGTCGCCACCTACCAGTACGAGAGCGGGATCGAGGTCCAACTCACGCTCGTGGGCGATGATCGCGCCAAGCTGTACCTGGGTCTCGATCCGAAGGACTCCCAACCCGAGTTGTGCCTCGGCCGCGATGTGCCCCGCCGCGACGTTCTGAAGCTGTTCGACGAAGACGCCTTCGCCGCGCTCTGGAACGAGGACGAGTTCGCCGAGTTGAACGTCGAGCAGCCCCTGGACGACTACGCGGGCTGGTTCACGGACGGCTACTCGCAGGTCAAGAAGGACGCCGTCGGCTTCTACTACGACCGCGACTGCCGTGGCGAGACGCTGTCGATGCGCCAGGACGACGACAGCGAAGAGCTGCGCTACCACGAGTGCGAAGGCAGCGACGACAGCTTCGGCCTCTCGGTGGAGGTCTGGGGCGACGGCGAGACCGACGTCAGCCTCGAGATCTACTGCGGCGCGGACGTCATCGAGGCCATGTGGCCGGGCGATGGCTGATCCCGAGCAGACGTTGAAGCCGCCACGGCGACGCCGGGGGGCGGGCAACGCCAATTCGCCGAAACACCCACGACCCGAGGCGGCGCGGTTCGAGGCGGAGCGCCGCGCGCTCAAGAAGGTCCAGGTCCACTTCGAGTTCCGCCAGACGCTGATGCACGACATCCGCGTCGCGGCCGCCGAGGAGAATCTGTCGCCGTCGGATTTCGTGCGCAGTCTCGTGGGCTTGTCGCATGCGGAGATCCAGCGCCCCCGCATCAGCCTGTCGTTCAGCAGCGGCGATCTCGAGGCCCTTGCCGAACGATACGGTCAGCAGCCCGATGCCCGGCAGTTGAAACGGCACGTCATCGAGGAAGTCCGGAGGCACTTCGGCAACGCCGGGCACGGCGAGGACGAACCGGCGAAG
>JAGWBN010000089.1:0-2130 GCA_021295875.1 Pseudomonadales bacterium | reverse complement strand
CGGCGTCGGCTGCTGCGCGCCATCGGCCTGTTCGTCGTGCTGTTCATCATCCACGTCGTGGTGATGATGGTCGCCGAGGGCTACGGGCTCGGCGATGCGATCTGGCTGACCATCACCACGGCGACCACCGTCGGCTACGGTGACATCTCCGCGGACACCCCCATCGGCCGAACGGCGACGGTACTGTGCATGTACGTGTTCGGCATTTTTCTCCTGGCACAGATCGCCACGGACGTCTTCGACTACCGCGCCCTGCAACGAGACCGCCGCCGGCGCGGCCAACTGGAGTGGAAAAACATGAAGGATCACCTGCTCGTCATCAACGTTCCCGCGGAGCATCCCGAGGCGTACCTGACGCGTTTGGTCGCCGACGTCCGAAACACGCCGGAACTTGCCGACATTCCGGTGCAACTGCTGACCACCAGCTTTCCGGACGGTCTGCCCACCCCACTCGTCAACGAGGGCGTCACGCACTACACGGCCCTCGCCGAGAACACGGAGAGCCTGCGCGCGGCGAACGTCGGCGCGGCCCGGCACATCGTCATCATCGCCGGCGAAGCCAACGATCCCCGCACCGATGCCCTCACCTACGACATCCTGAGCCGCATCGACGAAATCCGCACGCCCGCCGGCATCGTTGTCGAAGCGGTGGACGACGGTAATCGGCAACGCCTCCTCGACGCCGGCGCCAGCACCGTCGTGCGCCCGGTGCGCGCCTACCCCGAAATCGTCGTGCGCGCCATGATCGAACCCGGTACGGAGCGGGTGCTCGAGAACCTGTTCACCCACGAGGCCGACCGGCTGGCGCGGTTCGATGCCGAGTTCGCCGAGCTGCGCTGGCGGGACGTCGTGTCGCAGTTCATGCAGGGCGGTGCCGGCCTGCCGATGGGCTATGTCGATGACGACGGCGTGCACACGAATCCGTCGCCGGACACCTTGTGCAGCGGCAAGGGCATCATCACCCTGATCAAGGACGCCTCGGACCTGACTGGAGAGGTGGTAGCCGATTGTCTGCGGAAGTGCGCCGCGTAGCTTGTTCGGTGTCGACCCTGGAAGCGGACATCGCCGCGGCCCTCGATGCGGACGACGAGGCCCAGCTTCGGGCCATCGCATCGACCACCGATTGGCCAGCGGAGGACCCGGCCAGTGCCAATCGGATTCTCCGGCGCATCGCCCTCTACGGCCATTCCGGGCGCACCGAGCGGTACCGCGACGTCGTCGAACAACTGGTTGCTTCCGGCGTCGCGCCGAACCTCGCGAGTTGCGCACTGCTGCAGGCCAACGAACTCGCCGAACGGCTTCTTGCCGATTCGCCGTCGACGGTATTCGACATCGACGAAGACGGCGCGACGCCCCTTCACCACGCCGCCGAGCGGGGCAACGCGCCGTTGGCCGCGAGACTCTGCGAACTGGGCGCGCCGGTGGACGCGGTCGACGGGCGAGGGGAGACCCCGCTCGCCAAGGCTCTGCACGCCGGGCCGTGGAAGACGGAACCGGCACACGCCGTCATCCGCGTTCTCCGAGACCACGGGGCAAGCCTCGACCTGGTCACCCTCGCCGCCATGGGCGACACGGACGGACTCATCGAGGCGCTCGATGCGGGTTCGTCGGTAGACGAAACCGATCAACGCGGCCGAACTCCCCTGTTCGTCGCCGCACGCAACAATCACCGCGAGGCCGTGCAGGCGTTGCTCGCGAGGGGCGCTGATCCGAACGTTCCGGCGGCCGACGGACAAACTCCGCTGTCCTCGGCTTGCCTGCACACCCTCTCCCAGGAATGCGACACCGAGATCGTCCGCCTGCTGGTCCGGCACGGGGCGCCGATCACCATCGAAGCGGCGATCGTCCTCGAAGACCTGGACGCACTGGGAAGGTTCGTCGCGGACGCCCCGGCGCTACTCGATGGCCAGCACCACGAGAGCCCGCTCGGCTACGCCATCCACGCTTGGCGACCGGCATCGCTCAGTTGCCTGATCCAGTCGGGTGCGAAACCCAACGCCGACAACTGGGGGCAAATCGAGCGGATCGCGGGCACCTCCACGACGCTCGTTTCGGAACTCAAAGCAATCAGCAGACAGAAGGAAAAGCCCGATGACCTCTGAAGTGGAGCTTGTCGACGTGCACGAACGG
>JAGWBN010000088.1 GCA_021295875.1 Pseudomonadales bacterium | reverse complement strand
CGCGCCTTGCCGGTCAGGAAGCCGCAACGGCGCAGCCAGTTGAGCATCAGTTGTGGCCACTCGCGGAAGTCCGGGTCGCCGGGATTGATCCCGGTGCCGTGTTCGCCGAAGCCGTAGATGTGCAGTTCGGCCTGTACCCCGGCCTTCAGCAGCGCATCGTAGAACAGCGTCGACTGCGAGGCCGGCACGATGCCGTCCTCGTGGGTGTGGACCAGGAACGTCGGCGGCGTCGAGGCGTCGACGCGAACGTCCGCCGGCGTGTACTCGTCGGCCTTGCGGCCCCTCAGGATGCCGTTGGTCACGGCGTACACGGGAACCAGGAAGTCGGGCCTGCTGGACGCGCGCTCCACCGGATCGTCGGCATTGTCGTCGCCCGGGTCCCAACGGGTGCCCACCGCCACGCACAGATGGCCCCCGGCCGAAAACCCGAGCATGCCGAGCCGGTTCGCCGCAATCCCGAACGCCGCCGCCCGGTGACGTACCAGGCGCACCGCCCGCAGCCCATCGAGCAACGATACGTCCGAGTGGTAGCGTTCGCCGAGCCGGTAGCGCAGGACGAACGCCGCGATGCCCCGGCGGTTGAGCCATCGCGCGACCTGCAGTCCCTCGTGGTCCGCCGCGAGCTTCCGGTAGCCCCCACCCGGATTGACGATGACGCCCGCGCCTGTTGCGGTCTCCGCATCGGGGAGGTGAATCGTCAACCGCGGACGGTCGAGCTCAAGATTGCCCACCGCCTTGGGCGCACCTTCCGGCCAGAGTTCGACGGCCGTGTCCTGCAACGGATTAGCCAATTCCCCGCTCACGTCAGGAAGCCGGCGACTCTTCCGGGGGGTGGAACATCGCATCGAGGTGTGCCGCCGGCAGCGGCGTGGTGAGCTTCGAGACGATGACGGTGAACAGCACGCCGATACCCTCCCCGATCGCCGAGCAGGAGAAGGGATTCGGCCCCTCGCCGTAGAGCCAGGTGATGACCGTGTCCAGCGGGCCGCCGTCAAACCAGTCGGGACTCAACCACTGGTCGTGCAGGATGACGAAGGTGAGGAATCCCGAGATCAGCCCCGCGTAGGCGCCCGGGCGAGTCACCCCCTTCCACAGCGCGCCGACGACCAAGGGCCCGGCGAACGCCGCCATCATGCCGCCGATGCCGATCCAGACGATCAGGGCGACATTCCAGTCGATCAGCAGCCACGCGAGCCCGGTGCAGATGACCATGACCACCACCGTCGCCCAGCGGCTGATGAGTAGTTCCTGACGATCGCGTTGCTCCTCGGTCGCGTTCGGCGCCAACCACCGGGCCAGCGTGCGCCGGTACAGGTCGTTGGCGATGACCTGGGACGAGGACACGACGAGGCCGTCCGCCGTGGACATGATCGCCGCCAGGATGCCGACGCCGATCAGCGCCGCGAGCCACGGCGGGAACAGCTCGATGAACAACATGGGCAGCGCCTGGTTCTGGTTGTCCAGGCTGTCCCCGAGCATGGCCCGGGCGAGCAGACCGCCGAGTCCGAGCATGCCCAGGGTGATGCCGAAGGTGAACGCCAGCTTGATGAAAGAGCGCTGCTGGCCGGTGTTCTTCAGCGCCCACAGCTTGTTGCCGAGGTGCGGCAGCAGTCCCAGCGGCAGGTGGGCGACGACGATGCAGGCGATGGACCACCAGGAGTGGTACAGGGGGGTCGTGGTGTTCAAGGGCCCGACGAGGTTGTGGTCCTGATTCTTGAGGTTGTCGAACACGCCCATCATGCCGCCGTCGACGCCGACGCCGAAGACGAACAGCACGATCACCACCGCCGCCAGCACCAGCATCATGATCCCCTGCACCCCGTCGGTCAGGATGTCGGCGTGGGCCCCGCCCATGAACACGTACACCACCAGCACGACGGAGGTGACGATCAACGCCCACAACGGGTCCATGCCGAGCATGATCTCGAACATCACGAGGCCGGACACGAGCTGGCCGACGATGTAGAAGAACAGCACCAGCGAGAACACCGCCACGATCACCCGGATGCCGTCGGACTGGTAGCGGTCGCCGAGATACTCGGGAATCGACCGGTTGCCGAAGCGGTTGCCCGACGTGGCGATCAGGCGCATGCAGATCAAAACGCCGAAATAGACGCCGATGGGGTAGAGGAAATTGCCCCAGATGGTCGGCGCACCCCACATGTAGGCGAGCCCGGGGCCGCCGAGGAAGGTGGCGCCGCTGGCCGTGGTCGCCGCGAACGCGAACGCCAGCCAGAGCGGGCCATAGGAACCCCGCGCCGTGGCGAAGTCGTCGGCGTGCTTGACCCGGCGTCCGCCCAGGTAGCCGATGGCCAGCATGGCACCGATGTAGAGCACGAGGAACAGCCAGGACCAGGTGACAAGCGTCATCGGCAACCCCAAAAAGAATCCCAAACCCCGCCGCCAGCTTATAGGGCGCTAGGTGAATGTCAAAAAAGGGGAACGAAGGGATCAGCGCGAGGGACGCGGTGCCTCGCGTTCGTCGAGGGCGCGCGGCACGGGCACCAAGACCCGGACGACGAATGCCAAACCTGACGCAACCCGGCCCGAGGGCGTGATAAGTTAGCGCGCTTCATCCGGCGTAAACGGAGAGAGGGTGGCCTACAACAAACCGATACCCCCGCAGGGACAACACACCAAGCCGTTCTGGGAGGGTGCCAAGGCGGGCAAGCTCATGCTGCCGCGGTGCCGGGACTGCAACCGGGTGCACTGGTATCCCCGCTTGATCTGCCCGTTCTGCCACTCCACTGACCTGGAGTGGATCGAGGGCAGCGGCAAGGGCCGGCTGCACACCTTCGCGGTGCAGCACCGCGCCTTCGGCGGCTGGGCGGAGGAAGTGCCCTACGTCACCGCCTACATCGACCTGGACGAGGGCGACCGCATGATGACCGTGCTGCGGGGCGTGGATCCCACGAAGCCGGAGGAGATCGAGATCGGCACCCGCGTCGAAGTCGAGTTCGAGCAAGCCAACGACGACACGTTCATTCCGTTCTGGCGCGTGTCCGAAGCAGCGGGGGATTGACCATGGGTGCACCGAATCTAAGCAATGCCGCGGCCATCGTCGGCGCGGCCGAGTCGGACGTCATCGGCTACCCCGAGGACCTGACGGGCCACAAGGTGACCTCGCTGCAGCACCACATCCAAGCCATCAAGAACGTCAGTGTCCAGACCGGTATCCCCATCGCCGACATCCAGGGCATCTTCTCCGCCGGCTGGTCCGGCGAACTGGCCGAGCACCTGGGACTCAGGCCCCGCTACCTGGACACCACCTCGGTGGGCGGCTGCTCGTTCCAGATCCACGTCCACCACGCCCTGGCGGCCATTCACGCCGGCATCATCGACATCGCCCTGGTGAGCCACGGCGAAGCCGGCTGGTCGTATCGCGGCGGTGGCGGCGGCGGCGGTGGCCGTGGCCAGGTCAGTCCCGGGGCGGAGATGACCGCCGCCTACGGCACGTTCGGCGCACCGTCCCAGTACGCCCATGCCATGGTGCGGCACTTCCATCGCTTCGGCACGACCCAGGAGGACTTCGCCCACATCGCCGTGGTCACCCGCGACTGGGCACAACTCAATCCGAGGGGCGTGATGTTCGGCAAGACCCAGAGCCCCTTCGGCGGTCCCATCACCGTCCAGGATGTGCTCGATGCCCGCCTTATCGCCTGGCCGCTGACGCTCTACCACTGCTGCCTGGTTTCCGACCACGGCGGCGCCGTCATCGTCGCGCGTCCCGAGATCGCCCGGAGTCTCAGCACCAACCCGGTGTGGGTGACCGGTGCCGGCGAGTCCATGGGCCACCAGAACATCCTCGAGATGGAGGACTTCACGGCCACCTCGGCGTCCCGGTCCTCGGCCACCGCCTACAAGATGGCGGGCCTCGGTCCGGCCGACATGGAGATGGCGATGATCTACGACTCGTTCACGATCACCGCAGGCATCACCGCCGAAATGCTCGGCCTCGCCCCGCGTGGCGAGGGCTACACCCTGTGGAAGAACGGCGATGCCGCACCCGGGGGCCGGCTGCCGATCAACACCAACGGCGGCGGGCTGTCGTTCAACCACTCGGGCATGTACGGCATGCAGCTCCTGGTGGAGGCCTACCGGCAGCTCTCGCGGACGGCGGAAGACGGCGTCAACGGCATCGAGGGCAAGCAGACCCAGGCCACGACGTGCGTGGTCAACGGCACGGGTGGCACGTTGTCGACGACGGGAACGCTGGTGCTCACCTCGGACGACCGCTAGGGAAGCTCTGAACAAGAGCCTTACTGGCGACACCGCCCGGGAGGGGTCGGTCAATAGATCGACCCCATCTCCCAAACATCCAGCCTGGTCACCTCGCTGGCCGTCCCCTGGGAACGGAACGAGATCCCCAAGCTGTCCTCCCGGTCCGGATAGACGCGAGCCGCCACGCACTGCCTGCCGTTGACGAACACCTCGACGATGCTCTTGTCGACGAACACGCGAAGTTCGAGCGGTTCGTCGGGGCCCACCAGGACGCAGGCGGTTTCGGGAGCCCTTGATCGGACGTCGGGGGCGGTCGTCGAGTAGGACGTATCGAGGGTCACGACGCTTTCGATGTGCCGCCCGCGGGACGACCGGTCGCGATAGCCCCGATCCCGGTAGAACGCGATCCGCGTGAACTCCTCGCGGTTCGGCGAACGGAGCACGTCGAGTTCGACCATGGAAGCATCGCTCGGCGCAATCGACGCCTGGATCTCCAGGGCGTCGCCACCCATGCCCTGCAACTCGACCTCGGTGTTCGCGGGAAGCGTTAGTGGCCCGCCGCCTTGCCGCACGCGCCGACACGCGGCCACGGCCTCGACGGGTTCCTGGAGGACGTCGCCGTCCTCGCCCAGGGACAGGCGCCGAGGCAGGCTCATGATCTGGTTCCATCCCGCCGTGCGCCTGCCCGGGTTCATGTTGAAGATGACGATGATGTCCCGCCCATCCGGGGTCGCCGACGGGGCATGCACGCCGCACGGGCCGGCAGGGCCCATGTTGAACTTGCCGCCGTTCGTGACGACAAGCTTCTGGCGATCGGTGTCGTAGTCGCCGAGCAGGTACTGGCCACCACTGATGTGACTGAAGAAGAGCAGCATGTGCTTGTCGCCGATGGGCCAGAAGTAGGGGCAGGCGCCATCGTCCCCCACCCGGGTGAAGCGGTCGTTCTCGGTGAACGGGTGCAGGTACTCCCAGTGTTCGAGGTCCTCCGAGCGGAACAGGTAGTCCGCCGCGACCAAGGCGCCCCCGGGGCCTTCCGGAATGCGTCCCCCGGACAGCGCGTAGTAACTGTCGCCCTGCTTCCAGACGCACGGATCGAACACCGGATACGGCAGCGGCGGATCGCCCGGCCTCGCCATGGGGATGACGGGTGCGCCGGTCAGCTTGGTCCAGTTGAGCAGCAGCGGATCGCTCGACACCGCCACCATGTTGCCGGCCCTGGTGCCGTGGTACATGGCGATCACCCGGTCGTCCTCCGCCAGGGTGGCACCCGAGAAACAACGTTCCTCCGGGTCGGGATAGATGCAGTACGGCAGATCCCGCCAGTGGACGAGGTCCTCGCTCACCGCATGGCCCCAGTGCTGACGCGGGTCCTCCGGCGGGTACCCCTGGTAGAAGAGATGCCACCGGCCCTGCCAACGGCACAGTCCGTTGGGATCGTTCAGCATTCCCTCCGGGTTGACGTAGTGGTAGATGGGACGATGCCGGTGACCGGCGAGGAACGCCCGGGACAGCGCAAGCCGTTCCATCATCGGATGCGATTCAAGCGCCGCTTCCTGTTCATCCAGGGTGTCGGGGAAGCCGTAAGGGGGCACCTTGGATCGAAATTCAGCCATCCGCCTCTCCAGATCTCGTTGGGCAGCCCTCGACGCTTACCGCTCGTGCGATGATTGTCAACACGAAGCGGACGGAAGCAGGGTCTTGGAGAGGATACGGATTGGATTGATGGGGTTCGGCCAGATCGGCCGACAAATCTACCGGTTGTCCTTGGAGGATCCCCGCTTCGACACGGTCGCGATATCCGACATCGGCCAACCCGACATCCTGCATCACCTATTGGCGAAGTCCATCGGACGGGCCAGCCGGGTCGTTCTCGACGGCAACTACCTCGTCGCCGGGGAATGCCGGACGCGACTCATGCCCGCCGAGAGACCCGGCGAAATTCCCTGGGACCTGCTCGGCGTGGACGTCGTCATCGACGCCACGGGTCGCTATCGGTCGCGGACCAGCCTCGCTCCCCACCTCGACAGTGGGGCGTCGCGCGTGGTGACGTCGTCACTACCCGAAGGCGATGTCGACAGGGTCGTACTCTGCGGCGTCAACGAAGACAGCGCCGCCTCCGGGGACCGCATCGTGTCGGCGGGGTCCGCGTCCACCGCCGCCATGGCGCTCGCGCTTCGCGTGGTGACCGCAGCCCGGCCAATCGCCCACGCGACCATGACGTCCGTGCATGCCTACACCCGCGACCAGGCGCTCTACGACCATGCCGGCCCGGACTACCGCCGCAGCCGCGCCGCCGCCGGCAACATCATCCCCAACACCACGCCTGCCCTGGAGTGGGTGGAACGGGCGTTGCCGGTCGTCAAGGGCAAGCTGAGCGGGTTCGCCCTCAACGTGCCCGTCGCCGCCGGTTCGCTTCTGGATGTCACGCTCGCGTTCCAAGACAGCGCCATGGCCGCCGATGAGATCAACGGCTTGTTCGTCGCCGCCGCCGAAGCCGAACCCGAGTTGATCGCCGTCACCCACGACCCCATCGTGTCTTCCGATGTCAGGGGCTGCTCGCAGTCCATTCTCATCGACCTGCAGGGCACGCTGGCGGCGGGCGAGAAACTCACCAAGGTACTCGCCTGGCACGAGACTCTCGGGCACGCGCGGCGCACTCTCGATGTGGCCGCGTTGTACGCCAAGGTCGATTCCGAAACGACAACGGGAGCATCCTGATGCGCATCGCCATCAACGGATTCGGCCGCATCGGCCGCGCGGTGTTCCGCATCGCCGAGTCCTCCGACGACCTTGAGATCGTGGCCATCAACGACCTGTACGACCACGGCACCCTGGCCTACCTGCTGACCTACGACACCGTCATGGGACGCTTCGAGGGCGGCGTCGAGATCGAGGACGACGAACTGGTCACCTCCCGGAGCCGCGTGCGGATGGTCAGCGAACGCGACCCCGCCCTGCTGCCCTGGGCGTCCCTCGACGTAGACGTGGTCGTCGAATCGACGGGAGTCTTCCGTACGCGGGAGCTGATCGCCAAGCACCTGCAGGCCGGGGCCCAAAGGGCGTTGCTGACCGTTCCGGCCGGCGATCCCATCGACTACACCGTGGTCATCGGC
This sequence comes from Pseudomonadales bacterium, assembly GCA_021295875.1. GTDB lineage: Bacteria > Pseudomonadota > Gammaproteobacteria > Pseudomonadales > Azotimanducaceae > VXYL01. The sequence goes on along the minus strand of JAGWBN010000088.1, from coordinate 705 downwards.
GTCAACGAAGACGGCCTACGACCGGAACACCGGCTGATCTCGAACGCGAGTTGCACGACCAACTGCCTCGCCCCGGTGGCCAAGGTGCTGCAGGATTCCTTCGGCATCCGCGAAGGCATCATCAATACCGTCCATGCGTACACCAACGACCAGAGCCTGGCGGACGTGCCCCACTCCGACAAACGACGTAGCCGGGCGGCGGCGGAGAACATCATTCCCACCTCGACAGGTGCCGCCAAGGCCGTGGGCGAAGTCCTGCCCGCACTGAGGGGCCGGCTGGACGGCATCGCCTCCCGCGTCCCCGTCCCCGACGGTTCGGTCGTCGACCTGTTCCTCGAATTGGAGCGGGATGTGACCGCCGAGGCCGTGCACGACGCGACGGAGCGAATGCGCAACGTGCTGGAATTCACCACCGAGCCCGTGGTGTCGTCCGACGTCATCGGCAATCCCCACTCCTCGATCTTCGACGCGTCCTTCACGCAGGTGACCGGCGGCCGCTATCTCAAGGCCCTGTCCTGGTACGACAACGAATGGGGCTACGCCAACCGCGTCTGCGACCTCCTCGGCCTGATGGCGACCTTGGAGTAGCACGTGCACGTCGGCGTCGCCCTGCGCAACATGGGCGACCAGTCCACGCCCGGGACGATGGCCGCATGCGCCACCGCCGCAGAGGCTGCCGGATTGGAGTCGGTGTGGGTGGTGGAC
>JAGWBN010000087.1:8960-14480 GCA_021295875.1 Pseudomonadales bacterium | reverse complement strand
CTCGGGCGCGTCATGGGTGGTATTGTCCGTCGGCGGACGCGGCGGGGCTGACAGCCGATGACCCGGGCCCTTGTAGGAAGTGCCTGCAATTTCGGGTCGTCTACGCGGAAACAACCGTTCTGGTGCGTCGGAGTCCCTCGGCCACTCTATTCCAGAGGCGCGGGACCGACGGTGGTGTCCCCACGCCCAGGGAGCGAAGGCCGACGGTGGGTGTCCCCTCGGCCAGGGGAGCGGGGACCGACGGTGGGTGTCCCCTCGGCCGGAGACCACGGTGGGTGTCCCCTCGGCCGGAGAGGCCGAGGAGAAGGCCGACGCGCCCAGGGGCACACGGGGAAGTGGTGTTCCCGCAGGGAATGGCGGCTCTTCTGCCTGGCGTCGGCGAAGTCCGACAGGCTGCCTAGGCGACTGCCTCGGCGCGGACCACCTCGTCCCGCCGTTCCCGGCCCGTGATGACCATCGCCAACGCCGGCACCACGAACAGGATCATGACGCTGGCGAAGAGGATGCCGGTGGCGAGGCTGACCGCCATCGGGATCAGGAACTGGGCCTGGGTGTCGGTCTCGAACAACATGGGCGTCAGCCCCAGCGCGGTGGTCGCGGTGGTCAGGAAGATCGCCCGGAAACGGTGCCGGACGGCTTCCACGATGGCTTCGGCGGGCGTGATTTCCGATGCTTGGCGGATCTTGTTGTAGCGGTCGAGCATCACCAGCGAGTCGTTCACCACGACGCCGCTCAAGGCGACCATGCCGAACATCGAGATGAACGACAGGTCGTAGCCGAGCAGGAAGTGGCCGATCACCGCTCCCGATGCGCCGAGCGGAACGCCGGCGAGGATGATGAGCGGCTCGGAGTAGCTCCGGAGCTTCGAGGCGAGCAGTACGAAGATCACCAGTAGCGCGACGATCGCAAGATCACCCAGCGCGGCCATGTCTTGGGCCTGCTCCCGGCCGAACCCGGATTGGATGATGGTGAGACCCGGGTGGCCCTCGCGCAGCGCCGGTATCACCTGGTCGCGGATAGTGGCGTCGGCTTGGGTCGTGGTGACGATGTTCGTGTCCACCCGGCCGCGTACGGTGACCACCCGCAGCCCGTCGACCCGGTCGATGGACGAGAAGTCGCGCGACTCCACCACCCGCGCCACCGCCGAGAGCGGTGCCTCGGTGCCGTCGGCGAGGCGAATGCGGACCTTGAAGAAGTCCCGGGCGCTACGGCGCTGTTCCTCCGGGTTGCGCACCATGACCTTGATCTCCTCGCGGCCACGCTGGATGCGCTGTACCTCGTTGCCCCAGAACGCGCCCCGGAGTTGACGCGCGATGTCGGCCGGCGTCAGACCCGCAGCCTCGCCGGCGGCGGTGAGTTCGATGTCGTACTGGCGTTTGCCCTCGTTGGCCGTGTCGTCGACCTCGACCATGCCGGAAATGCCCCGATAGCCACGCTTCATTTCCTCCACGGCCACCAGCAGAACGGCGTCGTCGGGGTGCGCGAGTTCGTACTCGATGGATACCTCGTCGGAGAAGAACGTCGACGAGAACGACAGGCGCTCGGCGCCGGCGACCTCGCCAACCTTGGCGCGCCACACCCGTTCGAGTGCCTGCGCCGATTGCGTCCGCCCGACCTTGAGCTGGACCTGCACCATGGCGAAGTTGCTGGCGATGTCCATGCCGCCGGTGGCCATCGGACCGGTGGAGTCCCTTGCCCGTCCGCCCACCGTGACGCTCACCGCGCGGAACGGCGAACCTTCGACTTCGGCGTTGGTCGCATGCGCCGCCGCGGCGATCTTCTCGGCGGCCCGGCGGGTGATTTCGAAAGGCGTGCCGACCGGAAACTGCACGTCGGCGGTGATGTCGTCCGGTTCCAGGTTCGGCATGAAGTTGAACCGGACGATCCCCGTGCCCGCCAGGGCTACGGCCACCAAGACGAACGCCACGCCGCCGAGCAGCGTGAGATAGCGGTGCCGAACCGCTGCCGCCACGGCGGGAACCAGGGTGTTGTCGCGGAACCGTCTTACACGACGCGCGACCCAATCCTGAAAGACGTCCAGCGGCCAACGACTCCAGCGACCACCGTGGGAGAGGTGTGCCGGGAGGATGTAGAACACCTCGATGAGCGACATCGCGAGGACGGTGATCACGACGATGGCGACCACCCCCAGGATCTGCCCGAAGATGCCCGTGACGAACATCAGCGGCGCGAACGCGGCCATGGTCGTCAACACGCCGATCAGCACCGGCCCCTGGACACCGTGGGCACCCGCGATCGCCGCCGCCGGACCCGCGAGGTGGCCGGCTTCCTGCTCGGCGACGATGTTCTCGCCCACCACCACGGCGTCGTCCACCACCACGCCAAGCACCATGATCAGCGCGAACAACGACACCATGTTGATGTTGACGGCGAGGAAGTCGAACAGCAGAAACGCGCCGAGGAAGGAGATGGGAACGCCCATGGCCACCCACATCGCCAGCCTGAGGTCGAGCATGACGACGAGAAACAGGAACACCAGGGCGAACCCCAGGATGCCGTTGCGCACCAAGAGGTTCAGGCGGGCGTCGAGGATGTCCGTCTGATCCTCCCAGATCGCGACGTCGACGCCCGGGGCCGGCTGGTAGGTCGCGAGCAGTTCCTTGATCGCGTCCGCGATCACCAGCACGTCTTCGGCCTCGGACTTCTGCACGCGGACGAAGACGCTCTGCCGACCGTTGTATTCGTTCAACAGATCGACATCGGCGAAACCGTCGCGCACCGTCGCGACATCGCCCAGGCGGAGGATGGCGCCGTCGGGTCGCGCGCGCAGGACGATGTCCTCGAACTCCTCGCCGCGCTCGCGTTTCAGGTTGGTGCGCAGCAGCACATCGCCCGCATCGGTGCGCAGTTCGCCGGACGACAGGTTGAGCGACGAGCGGCGAATGGCCGCGGCCACGTGGTCGATGGTCAGGTCGTAGCGCCTGAGATCCTCCTCGCGGACCTCGATGGCGATCTCGTAGTCCCGGGCGCCGGACAGGCTCACCAGGGAGACCGCGGGAAGCGCCAGCAGCGCTTGTTCCAGGTTCTCCGCGCCACGCCGCAGTTCCGCCTCGGACAGTTCGGAGGATACGACCAGCGTCATGACGTCGCTGACGGTCTCGGCGGCCACCACCTCGGCCTGCTCGGCTTCCTCGGGCGGAAAGTCCGCCAGTCGGTCGACCGCTGCCTCGACGTCGTCCCGGACCCTTTTCGAGTCGACGAAGTCCTTCAACTCGATGGTGATGGTGCCGACGTTCTCCGATGCCTTGGAAGTGATCCGGTCGACACCGTCGATGCCGGACACGGCCTCCTCGACCCGACGCGTGATGCCCTCCTCGACTTCGGTGGGCGTCGCGCCCGGGTAGGCCACGGTGACGATGACGATCCCCGGTGCGACGGTGGGGAAGATCTGCGCCGTCAGACGCATTCCGGCCAGCAGCCCGCCCACCAACATGAGCGTCATGATGAGATTGGCGGCGACCGGGTTCTTGGCGAAGTACTGGACGAAACCCCGGTCGGGCAGCGTGGGGACAACCGTCGGTGTCGCGGTCGACTCGCTCATGGGGCTCGCGGGTGCACGCCGGCGCCTTTCGCGTGTGCGACCTGCACCGCCTGTCCCTGTTGCGCACCGGGTACGGCACCGAGGACGACACCGTCACCGGGATCGAACGCGGCCACGATCCAGCCGTCGGCGGTACGGCCAAGCGTGCGTGCCTCCACCCCCCGCAATTCGCCATCCGCAACCATCCAGACGCGGTTGTTGACCTGTTCAGCGGCCTCGGGAAGCAGGAACGTGTCGGCGAACACCGGACCGTCGATCTCGATGTCCACGAAAGTACCGGGCACCGGCGGCTCGCCGGTCACCTTGAGATAAAGCGTCGCGAACCGGGTGCGGCCGTCGAGTTCGGCGGACACTTTTTCCACGACGGCATCGAAGGTGCGGTGGGAGTCGCTCACCCGGGCCCGTCGGCCGATGGCGGGCTCCAGGCGCTTCAGGGTGTCCGCGGAAACGGGCGCCACCACCTCGATGGCATCCAGGGCGAAAACCTCGCCGAAGGACTGGCCGCGGGCTAAAAGCTGGCCCACCTCGGCACTCGTCCGGGTGACGGTGCCGGCGAACGGCAGCGAGAACGAGGTGCGTTCGAGGTCCAGTGCCGCCACGCGCTGACGTGCCCGCGCAGCGGCCAGGCGTGCCTCGGCCTGGGCGATCTGCGGCACCCGGGCCACCAGGGCCGGCACGTCCTGGTCGGGATGCAGGAGGTCGTAGTTGGCCCGCGCGGCGTCGCTCTTCGCCTGTTCGAGCAGCAGGTCCGACTCGGCCGTGGCGACATCGGCCTGGGCCGCGTCGGCGGCCAGTTCGAAGTCGCGGCGATCGATGGCCAGCAGTTGCTCGCCCGCCGCGAACGTGCCTCCGACGCGCAGCGACGGCGCGATCGAGACGACGCGGCCCGTGACCTGGGGCGTCAGCACGACGTGGTTGCGAACGTCGACGGAACCGGTCGCCGTGACGGTGAGCCTGTTGGCGCCGGCGACGGGCTGGAAGACGTTGACCAGCGGCTTGGGGCTCTCGGCGGCACCGATGCGCCGTTGCGCATCGCCGTTGTCGTCCGGTGCCCGGGCGTAGAGCAGGGCAAGCAGAACGAGGGTGACGACCACGACGACCTGCGTGGTCCCCATCCAGCGTCGCCGGGGCCGGCCGGATGCGGGGTCGCTGGTGTCCGAAGCGGACATGGGGTGTGACTGCTGCCGGAACCGACGTCAGTCCGGCAGTCCCAGGACCCGCTTGGCGATGATGTTGCGCTGGATCTCGGAGGTACCGCCCTCGATGGAGTTCGCCTTGGATCGCAGCCAGCCCCGGGTCGCGCCGCGCTCGGCACCGCTGAAGTCGTCGCCGCTCCAGCCGAGACCCCGGCTACCGAGGATCTCCATCATGAGGTCGTTGCGGCGCATGTTCTGCTCGGTGCCGTAGAGCTTGAACATCGACGACAGGAAACTCGGAGCCTGCGAGCTCGTGGCTTCCTCGAAGGATCGGCGGATGGTCAGCTGGTAGGCGTCGTCGCCGATGCGCTGCGCCGTGACCGCGTCCCGGATCGCCGGGTCGGCGATCCGTCCCTCGACTTCGCCGACGTACTCCCTAGCCCACTCGTCGATGGTCCGCTGTCGCTGGCGCGTGCCGCCGCGCCCGCCGATGGAACTGCGCTCGTACTGCAAGAGGCGCTTGCCCACCGTCCAGCCCTTGCCGGGCTCGCCGATCAGGTTGCGCTTCGGCACCCGCACGTCGTCGAAGAAGGTCTGACAGAACTCGGACGCGCCGCTGATCAGTTCGATGGGTGTGACGGTGACGCCGGGCGTGTCCATGTCGAGCACCAGGAAGGAGATGCCCTCGTGCTTCGGCGCGTCGAAGTCGGTGCGCACCAGGCAGAAGATCCAGTCCGCGCCCTGGGCGCCGGAAGTCCAGATCTTCGAGCCGTTGACGATGTAGTCGTCGCCGTCCTCCTCGGCGCGCATCATGAGGCCCGC
>JAGWBN010000087.1:1094-8913 GCA_021295875.1 Pseudomonadales bacterium | reverse complement strand
TGTTCGCGGCACTGGGCGTCGTTGCCGAACTCGAGGATGGCGGGCCCGATCATGGTCAGGCCGTGGCCGGTCAGCGCCGCTGGCGCGTTGATGCGCCGCATCTCCTCGTCGAGGATCATGTTCTCGGCGTTGGTGAGCCCGCCGCCGCTGTAGTCCCTGGGCCACGTCGGTGCCGTCCAGCCGCGTTCCGCCATGCGGTCCAGCCACAGCCTGGTGTCGGGGTTGCCGTACACGGCCTTGCGTCCTCCCGCCGTGTAGCCGCCGAGTCCGCGGCGCAGACTGTCCGGACAGTTCGCCGCCAACCACTCTCTTGCCTCCGCACGGAAATCCATAGCGCTCAAACCTCTTCTGTCGATGTCCTCAAAACGGAAACCCGCCGCTCGACCGCTCCATGGTTCGCTCCCAGCTGGATACCCGCCGACTCCTGACCCGAACGCCGTTGGCGGCACAGAGATCGACGACGGCGACGTGGCCGCCGGCGGCACCCGCGAAGTGCGCGACGGGCGAACCCGAGTAGACGGCGATCGTGTCGCCCTCGCTGTGATCTCCCCAGACGTGGATATGGCCCAGCGCCAGGTAGTCGAAGCCGGATGTCCTGATCTCGTCGCGGGTGATGGGCGATGAACCCTGGCCCACCCGGCGTTCCACGACCTGTCCATGGGCCATGCCGATGTTCCAATACCGATCCTGGCGTTCGGGTGTGCCGACCAGCGGGTAGTTCTCCGGCGCGTGTTCGGCCATCGCCCTGCCCCAGACGCACGCGCCGATCTCCTCCAGGACCACGCGGTCGCCGGCGTGGGACATCAGGCCGTGAACGTGCTCGCCGGCCTCGTCGAAGTCGAAGCGGTTCCACACCGAGGCCTCGTCGTGGACGTCGTGGTTGCCGGGGAGCATGACCACGGGGCAGCGCACGCGCTCGAACTGGCGGTACACGAAACCGATGTTGGAGTCGTCCACCCGGTTGTTGTCGAACAGATCGCCGGCGATCAGCAACAGGTCGGCGTTCTCCTCCAGGGTGGCGTCGACGACACCCGAGAAGGCCCGCTCGGCGCGGCTGCGGAAGCCGTCGGTCGCCGCGTCGGTGTCGCGGCTGTCGAGGTGCACGTCGGAGGTGTGCACGACGGTGAGGGGTCTGGGCATCGGGCAGGCAATCAAGGGCGAAACGAGACATCTTAGCAGTCTGCGCCGCCTCGGAGTCCGCCCCGGCTATACTCTTTCGTTGGCATTGGGGACGGCACGAATGGGTAACGGCAAGCACGCCAACGACATCTACGGCGATCTGGACGATCCCAAGTCCGCAGAGGTTCGGCCGGCCACCCCGGCGGCCACCGTCGTCCTGCTGAGGGACACCGATGAAGGCCCCGAGGTGCTGATGCTGCGCAAGAACTCCAGGATCGCCTTCGGCGGCATGTGGGTGTTTCCCGGCGGCCGCATCGATCCCGGGGACTCTCCGGCCGACGGCGACAAGGACATGGCCGCCCGCAACGCCGCCGCCCGGGAGGCCGCCGAGGAGGCCGGGGTGGATCTCGATCCGGCGGCGTTCACCTGGTTCGCCCACTGGACGCCGCCGCCTTCGACGCCTGTGCGTTTCGCCACCTGGTTCTTCGCCGCGCGGGCGACCGACCAGGCGATCGACATCGATGGCGGCGAGATCGAGGACCACCGCTGGATCCGGCCCGCCGACGCCTTGGCGAAGCACGCCGAGGGCGAGATCGACCTCGTCCCGCCGACCTGGGTGACCCTGCACCACGTGTCGCTGTACCGCCCAGTCGACGCTTTGCTCGCCGAACTGGGCTCGCACGAGCCGCGTTTCTACGAGACCCGGGCCGTCAAGCGCGCCGACGGCGTGCGCGTGGCGCTGTGGGCGGGCGATGCCGGCTACGACGACTGGGATGCTGACCGGGAGGGTTCCCGGCATCGGCTGGTGATGCCGGCACACGGCTTCACGTTCGAGAACGACGTCGTCGACTACTGATAGTAGCAATTCAATTCCCTGCGTCATTTGAATTTGGCGGCACATCCCTGTGCCGCGCTAGGGAAGGTCCTAATCGGACCTTCCCTAGCCGGCTTGCCGCCGGAGCGCGACCCGGGAGGCGAGCTCTGTCACGTGCCCGTCCTCGACGTTCAACGCCTCGAGAGCTGCCGCCAGTTCCAGCAGGTAGTCCGCGTTGCTGCCGCTGGGCCCCGACGAGCGTGCGATGTGGGCGGCGATCTCATCGGGTTCCGCCGGTCCCAGGAAGGCGTCGTTCCCCGGCGGCGCGATGTAGGTGACGCCCGGTACGAGTCGCCGACGGCCTCCGCCTTCGTCGAACAGGTGGATGTCCACGGTGACCCGCTCGTAGCCGTTCTTCTCGCGATGGTCGAGGTGTTCGAAGACCGCCCCGTCGACCTGGTAGGCGACGCCCACGCAGAGGGTGTCGTCCGCCGGGACGAGGGTGACCACCCGGCCGGGCGAGTCGGGCGTCCCCCGATGGTCGTGGGACCCCTGCCAGAACCGGCGTGCCCAGCCGGGAATCGCGGCCGGCCGGCGCTCGTGGTGGGGGAAGTCGGCGTGCCATATGAGGGAGCCGTAGCCGAACAGCCAGTGCTTCAAGTCGCGACGCCAAGGTGAGGAACACGGACTATGGCATGACCGATAATGTGCCGTCATGGACCTGCGTCATGTCGCTTTGATCGTCTGGGTGTTGAGCTGGGTCGGCATGACCGCGGCCTACACCGCGTCGGTCATGGGTGGCCACCTGGATGCCTGCGTGCCCCACTGGAGCGGGTGCGCGAACATCAGCTCGAGTGGTCGCTACGGTGCCGCCTACTTCATCTTCAAGGCGACCATGATCCCGGCGGGGACGTTCTTCGCCGTCTACTGGTGGCTGTGCGAACGCTGGTTGCGGGCCTCGGGGGACACCCCGGACTTCTGGCGCCGCGCGATGTTCGCGGTCGGCGTCGTGGGCGCGGCGGCCTTCGTCCTCTACGCCACCTTCCTCGGCTCGGAGGGCGACCCGCTCTACAGGGCGTTGCGCCGATACGGCACCATCGTGTTCTTCGGCTTCACCTACGTGGCGCAGTTGCTGCTCGTCCACCGGGTCCGGGCGGTGCTCGGCGATACCCGCCTGGTGCGCATCAAGGTGATCGTGTGCGCGTTCATGCTGGTGGAGGGCCTGGCCCTGGAGGCGTTCACCTACGTCATTCCCGACGACGCCTGGCTCGAGAGCTTGACGGAATGGCACGTCGCCTGGGCGCTGTCGTTCTACCCCTTCCTCACCTGGCTGGTGTGGCGCAAGGCGGGGGTCACCTTCGACGTCGTGCGCCGATGAGCGTGGCTGCGCCGACCCGGGCGGACGACCGCGCCGCCGTCATACGATCCGGCTTCCGGTCCTGCCCCAGTACTCGTCCTTCAGCAGTCGCTTGTAGAGCTTGCCGGTGGGCAGGCGCGGCAACTCGCTGCGAAAGTCGATGCTCTTGGGACATTTGTAGTGGGCGAGGTGCTCGCGGGCATAGGCTATCAACTCGGTCTCGAGGGCCGCATCGCCGGCGACGCCCTCAACGGGCTGCACGATCGCCTTCACCTCCTCGCCCATCTCCGGGTTCGGCACGCCGATGACGGCCGCGTCCATGACCTTGGGGTGGACGACCAGTGCGTCTTCGATCTCCTGGGGATAGATGTTCACGCCGCCGGAGATGATCATGAACGTGGCGCGATCGGTCAGGTACAGGTAGCCCTCGTCGTCGACGTGGCCGACGTCGCCGAGCTTCGACCAGTTGCCGTGCTCGGGATGCTGGGCCTCGCGCGTCTTCTCGGCGTCCTTGAGGTACTCGAACGGCATGGCGGGGAGTTCGAAGTAGATGATCCCCGACTCTCCGGTGGGCAGTTCCAGCCCGTTTTCGTCGCAGACGTGGATCTCGCCGAGGATGGCGCGGCCGACCGTGCCGGGATGGGCGAGCCACTCATCCGGCGTGCAGTAGGTGAAGCCGTTGAGTTCCGTGCCGGCGTAGTACTCGTAGATGATCGGTCCCCACCAGTCGAACATCTGCCGTTTCACCTCGATGGGGCAGGGCGCGGCCGCGTGGATCGCGACCTTGTGCGATGACAGGTCGAAGCCGGTGCGTTCGGCTTCGGGGAGTTTCAGCATGCGGGTGAACATGGTCGGCACCCACTGGCTGTGGGTGATCTTGTAGTCCTCGATCGCCTGCAGCGCCTGCACCGGGTCGAACCTGGGCATGATGGCGGCCGTACCGCCGAGGGCCTGCACCGCTTGGCAGAATCCCATGGGGGCGGCGTGGTAGAGCGGCGCGGGGGAAAGATAGACGGTTTCGGAGTCGACTCCCCAGAGCGCGTTGAGCAGGCCGACCGTCTCGGCGGGCTCGCCGATGGACGTCTCCGGCAACGGCCGGAGGATGCCCTTGGGGCGCCCGGTGGTGCCCGAACTGTAGAGCATGAACCCACCGGCGGGTTCCTCGGCGAGCGGCTCGGCACGATAGGCCGCGATGGCCTCCTCGAAGTCCTCGAAGCCGTCGACGGCACCGTCGACCATGAGATAGGTCCCGCAGTTCGGCGTCGTCGACGGCAACTCGCTCGCGACTTCCGCCACGGCGCGGGACGCGATCAATACCGACGACTCCGAGTTGTCCACGATGTAGGCCGCCTCTTCGCCGGTGAGGTACCGGTTGATGCTGGTGAGATACAAGCCGGAACGGAGCGCGGCCCAGATGACATCGAAGTAGGCGAGGTTGTTCTCCATGAAGATGCTGACGTGGTCGCCCCGTCGCAGACCCTTGTCCCAGAGAAGCTGCGCCACCTGGTTCGAGCGGTCGTTCAACTCGCCATAGGTCCGCACGGCACCGGAACCCGTGTCCACTGCTGCCGCCTTCTCGGGGAAGACGTTTGCCCAATGTCCGGGATACATGGTCGGCCCCTCCGCGAAGTCCTGTGCTCACTGTCGAGGCTAACAGCGCGAGGTCGCCGGGACCAGACGCGAAACGGCGAGGCGACTTGGCGGCGCGATATTCGCCCGTCGACGGACCCGTTGTCGGGTCCGGTGGACGGCTTCGTCGCGGTTGTGGGACCCGAGTTTGGCGATGGCCCGCGGATGCGATGGCGCGATGGTTGCCTTGGCGTATTCAATTCCGACAAACTCGGAAACCGAGACTGCGGGGAGTTGTGATGAAAACAGTCCACGATGTCATGCAGCACAAGCTGCGCGGAGGCGCCACGGCCGACGTGTTCTCGATCGCCCCCATCGCCAGCGTCTACCAGGCCATCGAGATGATGTCCGACTGTCATGTCGGCGCGTTGCCGGTGATGATCGACGAGAAGCTGGTCGGCATCGTTTCCGAGCGCGACTATGCGCGCAAGGTGATCCTGAAGGACAAGTCGTCGAAGCAGACCCGGGTGTCCGAGATCATGACCCGGGATGTGATCACCGTCACGCCGAAGGACCGGGTGTCCGACTGCGTTGACCTCATGACCGGCCATCACATCCGCCACTTGGTCGTGGTGGATCAAGGTGTCGTCAGCGGAATGCTGTCTCTGCGCGATCTGTTCAACGAGATCATCGACGAGCAGTCCGAGACCATCGGCCAGTTGGAGGGCTATATCCGCGGCGGCCAGTAGGGTCGACCGGCGAACGGCGCGCATCTGCGTTCAAGCCGCGCTGCCGCGTCGCCGGCATGGGCAGTCACGACGCGCCGAAGGGCGCCGGTCGTTGCTACGTCTCGTGCTCCCGCCAGACCCATCGCCCTTCGGCGTCGGTGAGGGCGTTGAACGCGTCGTCGGTGGTCTGGAACACCTCGCCGGTGAGCCAGTCCTTGAGCGCGACGTGTTCGAGCTGGTCGCGAACGGGTCCCTTGACCTCGCACAGATCCAGCACGACACCGCGGCGTTGAAGCCGGTCGGTGAGGCGCTCGAGCATCTCGAGCCCCGTGGTGTCGATGAAGTTGACCGCGCTCATGACGATGAGCAGGTGCTCGACGTCGTCGGGTTCCGGGGCGTCCAGCAGCTCGGCCAACCGACTCTCCACGGTGTCGGCGTTGGCGAAGTAGAAGCTCTCGTCGATACGCACCGCCAGAAGATTGGGCCAGGTGCGGACCGGGTAGCGTTCCACGTTGCGAAAGTGCGGGGTATCGCCCAGCCGCCCGACGACGGCGATGTGCGGCCGGGCCGAGCCGCGCATGAACAGCACGATGGACACGCCAACGCCGATCACCAGGCCCGCCTCCACGCCGAGCACAAGCACACCGGCGAAGGTCGCGAAGTGGGTCACCGTGTCCGGGCGATAGAAGCGCCAGTCGCGGCGCACGGAGCGGAAGTCGGTGAGTTCGAAAACTGCCGCGATGACGACGGCGGCCAGCGCGGCCTTGGGCAGCAGCGCGAACAGCGGGGTGAGCCACAACAGCGTGGCGACGATCAATACCGCGCACACCAGGGCGGCGACCGGCGACCGTGCCCCGGATGCGTAGTTGAGACTTGAACGCGAGAAGCTCCCGGCCACCGGGTAGGCGCCCGACAACGCCGCGCCGATGTTCGCCGCGCCCAACGCCAGGAGTTCCTGGTGACTGTCGATACGCTGCCGCTGGCGGGATGCGAGGGTCCTGCCGACCGAGTAGCTTTCGACGAAGGCGACCAGGGCGATCAGTACCGCGTTGGGCGCGACGTCCAGCCAGAGTTGCGCGTCTAGCACGGGTACCGTCAAGGCCGGTAGGCCGCCGGGGAAGGTGCCGACGACGTCGACCTTGAGATCCAGCAAGGCGACGGCAACGGTGGTCAGGACCACGGCGAGGACCGGTCCGGTCCGGGTCAGCGCGTGGCTGCCCCGGACTTCCGAGCCTTCCCGGCGCCACCGGCCGAGCAGGGCCGGCGTACCGCGACGGACGACGGCCATCAGCAGCAGGCTGGCGGTACCCAACGCGAGTGCGGGCCATTTGATCTCCGCGAGTGATCCGACCAGGGCGGCGGCGTGGGACAGGGCGCCGTCGCCGAAGGAAGTCGTGATCCGGCCGACGCCCGTGAACGCCTGCAGTTGGCTGACGATGATCAGGATCGCGGCGCCGTTGACGAAACCCGAGACGACCGGATGGCTCAGCAGGTTGACGATGCCGCCCACCTGGAGAAGCCGCAGCAGCCACAGCACGAGGCCGACCTGCAGGCTGAGGACCATGGCGATGTCGAGGTACGCCTCCGGGTAGGCCGGGGCGTGTTGGCTGATGGTCGAAGCCACCATCAAGGCGGCGATCGCCACCGGTCCGACGATCAGTTGCCGCGACGAACTCAACAGCGCGTGGATCACCATCGGTGCCAGGCAGGCGTAGAGTCCGGCCTCGGCCGGCAGCCCGGCGAGCAGGGCGTAGGCGACGGCCTGCGGAACGGTGAGCATGCCGACCACCGCGCCGGCGATCAGGTCGTGGGGCAGATCTTCCCGACGATAGGACCGCATGACCCCTATCACAGGGAGGTGCCGGCTGATGCCCTTCGTCATTGCGTGCACGTCGGGGCCATTGTAGCCTCGAACAGGCCGCACCCATGGGAAGACGCCGTGTCGAAAGGCCTTGCCGCCGTACTGGTTCTGTTCTCGATCACCGCCGCCGCCGACTACCCCGACCCGGAGCGGTTCCGACCGGCGATCGACGCGTTTCTGGCCGCCGATGCCGAGAGCGCGCCTCCCCACGGGGCGGTCGTCGCCACCGGCAGTTCCAGCATGCGCGGCTGGCATGATCGCATCGCCGAGGATCTCGCGCCGCTCACCATCATTCCGCGCGGCTTCGGCGGCAGCAACATGAAGGACGTGCGCCACTTTCTCGACGAGCTCGTGCTGCGCCACGCACCGCG
>JAGWBN010000087.1:0-1053 GCA_021295875.1 Pseudomonadales bacterium | reverse complement strand
GCACTTCGACGCCATCGCCGCGGGCATCCACGAGGCGCTGCCCGAGACCCGAATCTACCTTCTTGCGGTCAAGCCGAGCATCCGTCGCTGGCATCTGTGGGAGACCATGTCGGCGACCAACGCGATGCTTGCCGACCGTGCCGCCAACGATGCCCGCCTCACCTTCATCGATGTCGCGACACCCATGCTCGGGGAAGACGGCAAGCCGCTTGCGGAGATATTCGTCGCCGACAACCTGCACATGAACGGTGCCGGCTACGACATCTGGCGTGACGCGGTGCGCCCGATCCTGGTGAAAGCCGAACGGAGTCACGAGGTCATGGCGGCCGATTAACCGGTCGGGCTATGCTCGCCCCCGTCGATTGACCACGGTTCCCCATGGCCGGACGGCCATGGGGCGCTTCGTTGGGGAACCCGTCAAGGACAGACGCCGTGGAAGGAATTGGAAGACCGCTCGCCGTCTATTTCGAACGGCGCATGGCGCGGATCCTGATGCTGGGGATCATCAGCGGTTTTCCTCAGATGCTGATCGGCAGCTCCCTCAACCTCTGGCTCAAGGAAGACGGTTTGGACCGTTCCACCATCGGCTGGGCGGGGCTGATCTTCGCCGTCTATGCGTTCAACTTCCTCTGGGCGCCGCTTGTCGACCGGATCCGGATTCCCTGGCTGACGAACCGCATCGGCCACCGGCGGGCTTGGATCGTTGCCCTGCAGGCGGTCATCCTCGCCAGCCTCGTGGCGTGGAGCACCGTAGACCCCGTGGCCAACCTGACAGCAGTGATAGCCGTGGGACTGGTCATCGCCATCGCCTCGGCGACCCAGGACATCGTGGTCGACGCACTCCGGATCGAACAGATCGGCACTGCGGAGGGAGAATCCATGGCGGCGGCGGCAGCTACCGCCGTGGTGGGCTGGTACACGGGCTTCAAGCTCGGCGGGGCGGTGGCGTTCGAAGTCGCCGAGTTATTCCAGCGCGCGGGCGTGGCGGACTATTGGCAATCGACGTTCCTGGTGCTCGGGGTTGTCGTGATCCTGTGCAACATCGGCTTGATG
>JAGWBN010000086.1 GCA_021295875.1 Pseudomonadales bacterium | reverse complement strand
CCGAGGACTACGTGCTGCGGCGCGCGCGGATGATCCCGCTTGCGATCGACGCGCGGCACCAGCACCGACCGGACGAGACTCCCTTCGACTATCGAGGGCGCTACCTCGGCGACGCCCAGTGGAATGACACGACTCGCGCGGAGATACGCCGCGAAGGCGACGAATACTGGCAGCGGGACATCACGCTCTGAACCTCTAGGGAAGGTCTGATCAAAACCTTCCCTAGCGCGGCACAGGGATGTGCCGCCAAATTCAATGACGCAAGGAATTGAATTTGTACCCAAACAAAGACCGCGCTCTTGTTTTTGCGTTTCTGATCAAGCCAAGGATGGCTTGATCAGAACATTCCTAGGTCCAGCCCGCCCACACGTGACTTAGGGCGACTAAGCGGTCGGTCCGGCGCAGCGGTTAGTATGGTCGGATGCTCGATCTCGACCGCCACTTCGGCCTCTCGGAACGCGGTTCCGATCTCGGCACCGAACTGCGGGCGGGTCTGATCACTTTCCTGACCATGGCCTATATCGCCTTCGTCAACCCGCAGATCCTTGCGGATGCGGGCATGCCGTTCGACGCCGTGTTCGTCGCGACCTGTCTGGCGGCGGCGTTCGCCACCCTGGTCATGGGTCTGTACGCCAACTACCCCGTGGCGCTGGCGCCGGGCATGGGCCTCAACGCGTTCTTCAGCTACGTCGTGGTTCTCGAGTTGGGCTACCGCTGGGAGGTGGCCCTCGGCGCCGTGTTCGTCGCGGGTGTGCTGTTCATCGTGCTGAGCCTGCTGCCGGTACGTCGGTGGATCATCGACGCCATCCCGTTCGGTTTGAAGATGGGCATCTCCGCCGGCATCGGCTTGTTTCTCGGTGTCATCGCCCTGAAGAACGCCGGCATCATCACGGCGAGCCCGGCAACCCTGGTGACCTCGGGCGACCTGCTTGAGGCCGCGCCCATGCTCGCCCTACTCGGGTTCTGCCTGATCGTTGCGCTGGCGGCGCGCCGTGTCCCCGGCGCGACCATCATCGGTGTGCTCGGCGTCACGGCAGCGGGGATCGGGATGGGCGTCTCCGAATGGCACGGCCTTGTCGCTGTACCACCGGATCCGACGCCGACCCTGCTCGCCCTCGACATCGCCGGCACCCTGCAGGTGGGGATGATCAGCGTCATCCTGACCTTTCTCATCGTCGATCTCTTCGACACCACGGGCACCCTCATCGGGGTGGCCAAGCAAGCCAACCTGCTCGACGCCGACGGCAGGCTGCCGCGAATCAAGCGCGCGGTTCTCGCGGACTCCACCGGAACCGTCGCCGGCGCCATGCTCGGTACTTCGCCGGTTACGAGCTACATCGAGAGCGGTGCCGGAACCAGCGCCGGCGGCCGCACCGGCATCACGGCGGTGGTCGTGGCGATTCTGTTCCTGGCGTGCCTGTTCCTCGCGCCGCTGGCGCAGTCGATTCCCGCCTATGCGACGGCACCGGCCATCCTCTACGTCGCCTGCCTGATGGCGAGAGCTCTCGCCGACATCGACTGGCCCGAGATCACCGAGTCCGCCCCCGCCGTGGTCACCGCCATGGCGATTCCGTTGACGTTCTCGATCGCCGACGGCATCGGCATCGGGTTCCTAGCGTACGTGGCGATCAAGCTCCTGGCGGGACGGTTCCGCGACTGCTCGCCCGCCATGATCGCCGTTGCCCTGTTGTTCGCCGCCAAGTTCGCGCTTCTCGGTTGAACCGGATGAGCGGACGTCTGGCACCGGCTCGCTCAGTTTCCTAAAGTAGCGGGCAGCGACATCGCCCCCGAGACACAATGACCGACTCGACCCTGCGCCTGCGCCAGGTATGCCTTCTGGCCCACGACCTCGAATGGACGACCGGCGTGCTTTGCGCCGCGTTCGATGCGCCCGTCGTCTTCCGGGATCCCCGGATGGCAGCCGGCGGCAACCTCACCAACACCCACATCCGTCTCGGCGACTCGTTCCTCGAGACGGTCTGCCCCAGCGATCTCGCCTGGCAACGATCGACCACCCAGACCCGGCTCCTGGAGCGCAACGGCGACTGCGGCTACATGGCGATCGTGCAGGTTCCCGACGTTGCCGTCGCTTCGCGGTCGATGTCCGCCCAGGGCGACAGCATCGGCATCGTCTCGGGGAGTTGGAACGTGTGTCCCGGCTCGCCGGGCTCGGGGCTGGCCGACGTCCAGTCCGGCCCCTACGTGCTCGGCGAACCTCTGCCGAAGACACCCAGGACGGTTTCGGGGGTCAACGTGCAGTTCCACCCGAGGGACTTCGGCACGCTCGCGGAGATCGAGGAGAACTGGCCCGGGCAGGAGGTCTTCCCCATGAACAAGGGGACGTACTACCCGGCCGGGAACACCTGGCAAAACGGCGTCGACGCAAGGCCCCACGGCGGCGTCACCACCGGCTTCGCCGCCGTCGAGATCGCCCCACGCGGTGTCGATCCTATAGAGATGTGCGAGCGGTGGATGCGCGGCCTCGGTGCGGGCTGCTCGATCGATGCCTCGCAACCCGCGACCCTGAGGCTGGCCGTCGGCCAGACCATGCGCTTCGTCGAGCCCGAACCCGGGGGTCGAACCGGCGTGGTCGGTGTCGACCTCTGGGCAGCTCCAGGCGGTCCAAGGAAGTTCGAGTCAATTGATATCTGCGGCGTGAGGTGGACCCTCGTGGACCCACCAGCAGTTTGACGACCAGTTCTGGATGCCGCCCGCCGACCGATGAACACAAGCAGACGCTGGTTAAGCCCGGGTCCGTCAACACGCGCCGCCAATCGAGACCACCACGCAGGCGGCGAGCGCTGATCGATCCCAAGTCGATCTCGCCTGCGGTTGTCTGTCCGAGGAGCGAATAGTTGTACACTTGCCGCGTAGTCGGACGATCCTCCGGCGAGGCATCGGTTGCCCGTGAGATCGGGCCGGGTCGGGACTGAACACCGGCGCACGAGGCGGATTGCCCCCAAAAGAACCCTCAGCCAACCCCGGCGATCTGTCGTTCCGGGTCCACCCGCCGCACAAACACTTCGAGAACAGTCTCGTCATGACCCTCCGCCGCCTCCGCAACATCGCGATCGTCGCTCATGTCGATCACGGCAAGACCACGCTCGTGGACGCGATCGTAGACACCCCGGGGCACGTTGATTTCGGCGGCGAAGTCGAGCGCACACTGCGTATGGTCGACGGCGTCATGCTACTCGTCGACGCCGCGGAAGGGCCGCTGCCGCAAACACGCGCGGTGCTGTTGCAGGCCCTGATGCTGAGACTTCCCACCATCGTGGTCATCAATAAGATCGACCGGCAGGACGCCCGTCCGGCGGCAGTCCTCGACGCAATCTACGACCTGTTCATCGACTTGGACGCCAGCGAAGAACAGATCGACTTTCCGGTCCTCTATGCCGTTGCGCGCGACGGCACATGCACTCCATCGCTCGACGCCGAACCCGCCGATCTGCGGCCGTTGTTCGAGACGATTATCGAGCACATTCCGCCACCTTCCGGAGCGCCCGATCAACCGCTGCAAATACTCATCACCCGGCCTCGGCGGGAAGTTTCGCCGGGAGGGCGGCGAAGTGGTAGTTTCCGATCCTGCCAGCGAGCTGTTCTCACGGTCGACCGACAACTATCCCACGAGCTTCGGCATGGACGAAGGGCAACGACAAACGAGTGCGCCGGAGGACCACCGGTTCGCCGCGCTGGCCTGTGAATTCGGTCCCGCGCTGGCGCGCTATTTCCGCAGGCGCCTGCAGCAGCAGCCCAAGCTGGCGCGGTACACGGATGTCGACGACTTGGTGCAGGAGGTCCTGACACGCCTGTTGGTGCGCGGCGACGGCCAGCCCATCGAGCAGCCCGAGTCCTACCTCCTGCGTGCCGCGGCAAACGTTTGGCGAGATCTCCTGCGTCGCTCCCGAACCCGGCGGGTGGACGACCACGACGAGTACGTCGAGGATCGGCACGCGCTTGAGGATGACGGCCCGGATCGCGTCTTGGAAGGTAGGGAGGCGATCAGCGCGATTCTCGCGTCCATTGGCGAATTGCCCGACCGGACGCGGCACGTCTTCGTCCTGCGCCGGATCGAAGGCATGCAGCAGAAGGCGGTCGCCCGGCGACTTGGAATTTCGGTGAGCGCGGTCGAGAAGCACATGATCAGGGCGATTCGACATCTCGCAGATGCGCAGCCAGGCGGGCGCCACGGATGACTCGTCGACGGCACAATCGAGCCGTCGACCGGCTGTCGGAAGCCGCCTACTGGGCGGTGCGCCTGGACTCCAAGGACAGCGGTCCGGCCGATCGGGCGGCGTTCGAGGCGTGGCGCAACGCCGAGGACGACAACGCCAACGCCTACGACCGTGTGCAGCGGGGGTTGGCATCCGTCGACCGACATTCCGCAAGTCCGGAACTGACCGCCTTGGGCCACCAGGCGCTGGCTGAAACCGCGACAGCGCGGTGGCGCTGGTCCGCCGCCGCTGCCGTGCTGCTGGCCGTGGGCGCGGCGATCCTGGCGATCATTCCCCGCGATGAGGCCGACAGGCGCGACCCTGGCGCAGAAGCACCCGCCGGACCCCTGGTGTTCGACACCGCCGTCGGCGAACGCTCCACCGTCGCGTTGTCCGACGAATCCATCGTCACGTTGAACACCAACTCGTTGCTCCATGCTCACTTCGCGCGGGATTCGAACGTGCGCCGCGTGATCCTCGTTCGCGGCCAGGCGCACTTCGATGTCGAACCTGATCCGCGGCCGTTCGAGGTCATCGCCGAGAACCGCCGCATCGTCGCCCTCGGTACGGCGTTCGATGTCCGGATCGATCCCACGTTCGGCGTCCAGGTCACCTTGCTCGAGGGTAGGGTGTCGGTGGATGAGATCGAATCCTCGACGAACGCGGACCTTGCTCCCGAACGGTCTTCGAGGCGCACCGAACTCCAACCGGGTGAACAGTTCAGATCCGGATCCGCCGCGCCTGCGAAGGTGACGCCGGGCGACATGGAACGGGCCACGAGCTGGCGAGAAGGCCGGCTCGTGTTCCGCAACGACACCCTGGCGAGCGCGGTGCAGGAGATCAACCGCTACAGCTTCGACAAGCTGTACATCGACGAGCATGCGGAGCTCCACGATGTACGGATCAGCGGCGTGTTCAGCACCGGGAGCACGCGAACGTTCGTCAAGGCGGTCCAGACCGTCCACCCGATCGAAGCCCGCTCAGTGGGTCCCGGGCACATGGAACTCTCGTGGCGCGATCCCGACGTCGGCACCGATACCGCGATTGAAGGATCGTGATGTGAGGGAAACGCGGGCAGTCGCGTCTATCTATCCAGGGTCCAACGACGGGCCCGGGGGATCGAAAGACGTACCGCAACGACGACTCGGCTGCAGATGGCGGACTACACTCCGCCTGAACATGCGACATGGCCAACGGCGGCACCATGCCATCGGCCTGGTCCTGTTGCCGCTCGCTATGCCGTGGACGTCTACCGCGGCGGAGACGACGAAGCCCAACCAGCCTGTCGTTTTCGAGATCGAGGCCCAGGATCTCGGTAGTGCCCTCAACGAGTTCGCGCTGCAGAGCGGCAGGGAGATTCTTTTCGAGGAAGCCCAGGTCGCCGGCGAGGATAGCGAAGGCATTCGAGGTCCCTACGAGCCCATTGCGGCGCTCGAACAACTGCTTGCCGAGGCCGACCTCGGCTACCGGGTGAACGAACTTGATACGATACTAGTGGGCAACACGTCGACAACATGGGAGAGAGAGGCCATGCGCATTGACAACAGCAACAGACCGCAGGTTCGACGGACCTGGGGGTTCAGACGACTCGCAAACGTCCTCGCGGCCGCGGTCACGGTCGGAGGCACCGCCTTCGCAGGTGCCCAGGATAGCGACGCCGAGGAAACCGACGCGGACGACCAGATCGAAGAGGTCGTCGTAGTGGGCATCCGCGGCAGCATGCAGCAGTCGCTGGAACGCAAACGCCAGGCGGACCACTTCGTCGACGCCATCACCGCCGAGGACATCGGCGCGTTTCCCGAGCAGAACCTGGCCGAGGCCCTGCAACGGGTGAGCGGGGTCGCCATCGACCGCAAGAGCGGCGAGGGCAAGTTCGTCAGCGTCCGCGGGCTCGGTCCCCAATTCGTGCAAACCACGATCGGGGGGCGTGTTTCGGCGTCCAACAACGCGCCGGGAAGCCACGACGGCCGCGGTCAGACGAACCCGAAATCCCGCGTCGTCGGCTTCGACGCGTTCCAGACCGGGTTGGTACAGGCCGTCGAGGTGCACAAGTCGCCCCGGGCCGATCACGTGGAGGGAGGACTCGGCGGTTTCGTCGACATCCAGGCGCGCAGACCCTTGGACCTGGGCGAGCGGCACATCGCTTTCGCGCTGGACTCCACCGTCAACGAACTGGCGGACGACACTGCACCCGGCGTATTTGCGCTCTACAGCGACACGCTGAGCGAGACCGTGGGCTTGATGGTCTCGGCCCAGTGGGACAACCGGGTCTTCCGTTCGGACTCCCTGCACCACAACGGCTACATCAACAATCCACTGCCGGTGGTGATCAACGGCGTGGACATGGGAACCGGGTACTACCCGAAACAGATTCACGGTGAACTGCACATCACGGACCGAGATCGCTTCAATGTCTCCTCAGCCCTGCAATTGCGGCCCTCCGACCGCCTCGACGTGACCTTCGACATGCTCTACACCAGCAGTGTCGCCGACGAGACGGACTACTGGCAGTCCTTCCGCCTGTCCCAGGGGCACACCAGGATCACGGCCGCTACGCGCACGGAAGACAACGGCACCGGCATATTCACCATGATCTCCACCTCCGGCGCGGGCGCGTTCATGCAGCACGCCACCGAGGAGGTCGAAAACATCGCCGTGAACTATGGCGCCAACCTGCAGCTCCAGGCCACCGACAACCTGTACTTCAACGTGGATCTGGCGGTTTCCGACACGGAAGCCCCGATCATGAACCGGGACGCCCTGATGCGGAACACGCGGGCTCAGATGACGTACCGCCGGGGGGACGAGCCCGGCTCGATTCCGTCGTTGACCTCGAGTTCTCCCTTGACGGACCCCGATTTCTACAGCGTCGTGAAACAGTCGGTGCAGGAACACATCGTCGACGATTCGAACATCCAGTTCAGGGTCGATGCGACCTACGAACTCGGCGACGGCTGGCTCGACACGGTCCAGGTCGGCTACCGGTCCTACAGTCAGGAACGCCGAGACCGATCCAGGTACTTGAACAGCAGGGCCTTCATCAATGATCCGATCACCGAGTTCGGCGGCGGCCTTGAATTCCCGGAGAATTCGGATTTCCTGAGCGCGATCGGCGTGCATTTCCCCAACCCGGTCCTCAGTCCGCCCTTCCCCGCCCTCCAGGACACGTTCATAACCCGGGCGGACGAGATTCGTGCCGGCGGCGGGTTCAACACGGGAACCGGCAAGTCCCTCGACGAATACACGTCCGGCCGCTTCAACGAAGACGTCAATCACGAGGACGACAGCATCGCGTTCTACGGCATGGTCACGTTCAGCGGGGAGCTGGGCGACATACCGTACTCCGGCAATTTCGGCGTGCGGTACGTCGAAAACGACACCAGTTCGGAGGGGGAGGTCGCGCAGCCGTACAGTATCGATTTCAGCGACGAGACGGCACCCGAAATCCTCATCGGCCCGCCCGAGTTCATCAGTCAAGGACACGCCTACGAGCACGTGCTGCCGTCCTTCAATGTCCGATTCGATCCCCGGGACGACCTCGTGGTCCGGCTGTCCCTCGCCAAGGTGATGAGTCGACCGGACTTTGGCCGAACGCGCCCCAATCTCAGCGTTCAGGCCAACAACCGCACGATGCGGGGTGGCAACGCCGAACTCAGTTCGACCTGGCGGTGGAATGGTATTTCGCGGACTACTCGATCTTCTCGGTCGGGCTCTTCACGAAGGACATGGAGGGCTTCATCCAGGATGACTTCGTATCGGTCCCGTTCCCCAACATCATCGATCCCATCACGCAGGCGCCCCTTGTCCTGGACTTCTTCACGCCACTCAACACCGCGGACTCCAGCCTGGTCGGTTTGGAGCTGTCGTTTCAGCGGACGATGGAGGGTCTGCTGCCGGCGCCATTCGATGGGCTCGGTGTGATCACCAACTACACGCGCATCAATTCCGGGTCGGATTTCGTGAGCCAGAAGACGAATGCCTCGTACAGCGTTCCGGGCTTGTCCGACAACACGGTCAACTTCACGGTGTTCTACGAGAAGGGTCCATGGGGTGGCCGCGTGTCCTACAACTTCCGTGACGAGTTCCTGGACAACATCGGTGTCGCCTGGCAACCACACCCAACTTTCGTCGAACCGTACAGCCAGATCGATGCGGCCTTCAGCTATGCGCCGAGCGAAAAGCTCAAGTTCGCCATTGAAGCCATCAACCTGACCGACGGGAACGTCCACTACTACCATCGGTTGGGGTCCAGCACCCAGGACCACTTCGCGGGCGCGATCAACGCCGGGCGTCGGTTCCAGATGGGAGTTCGATGGAAGATGTAACTGATCAGCAGTAGTTGATCGGGGGTGGCCAGCAGCTTTGGCCACCCCTTTTTCTTTTCGGCACGTTGACCGTGTGTCGTGACCGTCTCAATTGAACGCCAAGACCCGGTTACCCCGAAAAGCGACAATGAAAGCAAAGGTGGCGATTCTCGGTTGTGGCAACCCGGCGCGCCGCTGGCACCTGCCGACACTCGCTGAATTGTCCAAGCGCGGCGAAATCGACTTCGTTGCCTTGTGCGACATGGATGAGCAACTCGCCGAGGAGAACGGCCGGAGATACGGCGTACCGCACTACCTGAGCCTCGAGGAAATGCTCGACCGGCACAAGGACATCCTGGTGGTCGACGTGGTTGCCGGCGACCCGACGCACCACGTGCTGGGCAGGATGGTTGCCGAACACGGCAAGCACGTGATGGTGGAGAAACCGATGGCGGTCACCCTCCCCTGTTGCGACGTCATCATCGATGCCTGCCGTCGCAACGGCGTGCATTTCGAGGTGGCGGAGAACTACTTCCGATGGCCCAAGCAGCGGCTGATCGTCAGGCGATATCGTGCGCGTCTACTTCTCCGAGCCCAAGCGCCAGGATCCTTTCGAGGCGAACGTCACGCCCAAGGGTTTGACGCGGCCCATCCATGGATTCGGCCGAACGTCCGGCATGTGCATGGACATGGGCGCGCACCGGATGTCGCAACTGCGGTTGTATGCGCAAAGCGAACCGACGCAGATCACGGCGACGGTGCGCAAGTACCGTTTGGACCCGCGAAGCATCCACGAGGACTGGGCGCACGCGATGATCGACTTCCAAAGCGGTGCGGTCGGCATCTACGAGACGTCACGCCTCGGCGAGACGCAAAGGTACTGTCAGATCACGGGGAGTCTGGGGGGCATCCTGGATCGCGACCCGCATGGACCCGAGATCCCGTTGCGCCTGCTTGGCGGCGAGGGGTGGAAGGACATTCCCGTGGAGACCGAGCGGCGCACCATCGACGGCGTGGATGTGCTGCAACGAATCACCGTGCACACGGACCCGGCGATCGTCTACGAAAACCCGTTCCGGGACTTCACCATCGACGACCGGTGCGTCGGCCACGCTGCCGAGATCATGAGCATCGTCACCGCGGCGCAGAACGACGAGCCGGCGGAGTACGGCATCGTCGAGATGGCCATGGCGATCTACGAGTCGTCTCTCAAAGGCACGTCACCCGTCAAGCTGCCCCTGGAAGAGATCACCACCTACGAACAGATTGTGCACGAGGACTATCTCGAGCGATTCGGGCGCCCGATCCTTTAGCGGGCGCCCTTGCGGTGTCCCGGCACGACGAACGGACGCGCGTACTCCTTCAACCGTTCCTGGCGTATGCCATCTCGTCGGCCTTTTTGCGGAAATCCTCCCAGTCGGAATCCGTTAGCCGTTTGGGTTCGCCCATTTGCCGGGCAAGCACATATTGACGGCACATGATCTCCAGCCGCTGGGCCTGGTTGACCGCACGCCGGAGGTTCGGACCACGAGCGATCATCCCATGATTGCCGAGCAGGCAGGCCGTCCGCTCGGTGAGCGCTTCGGCCGCATCGTCGGCGAGTTGCTGTCTGCCGAAGGTCGAGTAGGGGACGCAGGGAACATCGTCGCCGCCGAATACGCCGATGAGATAGTGGAAACCGGGCAGCGGGATCAGGTGGCTCGCCACGGCGACGCAGTAGTCCGAGTGGGTGTGCACCACGGCCTGGGTTTCGGCGTGTCTCTGGTAGATGGCGGCGTGCATGCGCCACTCCGAGGAAGGCAGCCGGTCGCCCTGGTAGTCCCCGTCGAGAGCGGTATCGACGACGTTGTCGACGGAAATGGATTCCGCAGTGGCGCCGTTCGGCGAAATCAACATCCTGTCCCCGAACCTGACGCTCAGATTGCCCGACGACATTTCATTCAAGCCGAGGGTTTCGACAATCTTGTAGTGCGCAACCAGCTGTTCGCGCAAGCTCGTTTCATCGATGGTGCCCGCCACTGTGGAATTCTCCCTGGTTGGTAACGTGGAAGTGTGGACGCGTCCCGACCCGGCAGTAGGGGAAACCTGGATCGCTGCGTCTATGCTAATGGGGGACGGCCATGGGGGGAAGCCGCCATGGGGGGAAGCCTTGACCAACCCGGTTAGACACAACCTTAGGAATCAGCAATGGCAGATGAGCACGAACCACGGCCGCGGCTGGTCACACTAGAACGGCCGAAGCATCACTACGTCCTGCTTACCATGGACGACGGCAGAATGCTCGGCCTCACCGACGACGGCGATCTCGCGCTGTTCGACGAAGCCGGTGACCATGTCGTCTGGGATCGAACGTCCGGCGGCGTGACGCACGTGGCAACGGGTAAGGAAGTCGCCACGGCTGTCGACGATGGCATCTGCACATTGCGGGTCGGCTCGGGCAAGGTTGACGTCGAAGTCCGCCACGGTCCGGAGAAGCTGCCCTCCGAATACCTTCGCCACCTTCGGCGCGAAGGCTGGGTCTGTCTCAACTCCATCCTTCCCGCCGAGACCGTCGACCGACTGGAACGGGTCGCCTGCACGGGCCGCCACGAGCACCTCGAACAAGACACCAGCATGCCGAAGATCTGCCAGGACGCCGCCGTCGGCAGAGCGATCGCCGAGCCGGTGTCGCTCTGGGTGCTCCGCGCCTACCTGCAGAGCCGGGACATACACTTGGGCCACCCGCCCGGGTTCAACGTCCTGCCGCCGGAAACGCTGGCCCGGGCGGGCCGTCGCTGGCACTCCGACATTCCGTACACACGCTCGTCGAGTCCCCAGCCCGTGTTTCCCCGACCGGGGCCACCCAAGGCCTGCAACCGCAACACCTTCGTATCGGACTTCACCTACCTGAACGGCGCGACGATGTTCAAGCCGGGGTCGCACCTCCTCGACTCCGGTCCCCCGGACGAGTGGAACGCCGCGCTACAGAATGGAGAACTGCCCTACAGCGGACCCGAGGCCACCGTCCTTGAAGCCCCCAGTGGCAGCATGATCCTGTACGACGCCAGGACCTGGCACCGGGCCGGCTACAATCGCAGCGAACACAAGCGCGGCATGATGGCGACCAACTACGAGACGCCGGACGTCGTTCCCAAACGGGACACCAGGCCCGCCTGCCGCCGCCTGCACCAGACACCGGTCTACCAGGAATTGAATGCGAGGGAACAGCGCGACGTCACGGATCTACTGATGAAGGTTCCGGACGTATTGCCAGCGTAGGGGAGGGCTTGTCCCGTCCCGCGCTCGTGTCCCGTCCCGCGTTCGTTGATGGCATAGGAGGCGATTGCCAGTGGCAAAGAAAATCAACGTTCTATGGGTCAGTTTCGAAGACTGTCTGCCGCTCTACGGCTGCTATGGCGACAAGCTGGCGAAAACGCCGGCGGTCGACCGGCTGGCGGCGCAAGGGTGCATCTATCCACACGCCTTCTCGACGGCCCCGATCTGCGCCCCGGCGCGGGCGGCGGTGATCACCGGCATGTATCCCACCAGTATCGGCGCCCATCACATGAGGACAACCCGGGGCCAGGCCTACGATGCGCCGGCGCCGCACTACGTCAAATGCCTTGGCGAGTATTTCAGAAGAGAAGGCTACTACTGTTCCAACAACGTCAAGACCGACTACCAGTTCGAACCGCCGTTCGCCGCCTGGAACGACTGCTCCGCCACCGCCCACTGGCGAAACCGGCCCGACGATTCGGTGCCTTTCTTCGCCGTCTTCAACCCCGAATACACCCACGAGTCGGGCATGTGGGAAGAACAACGCACCTGGCCGTTCAACATCATCGGGCCGAGCCCGATTCAATCCACCGACCCCGATTCCGTCGAGGTGCCGCCGTACTTCCCCGATACGCCCCGGGTCAGAAGGAGCATCGCCAAGGACTACGACAACATCGCCATATGCGACCAGGTCATGGGCACGCTGCTCGAGCAACTCGAGGAGG
>JAGWBN010000085.1 GCA_021295875.1 Pseudomonadales bacterium | reverse complement strand
CGCCTTGATACGTCCACGTCGTGGCACGGCTCGGATCCGTTTGAAACTCAGTCCTTCAACGTGCTGACAGACCGAACCCGCTACCGCCTGACGGGGCTCGTATTCCTCGTCGCCGTGGCCGCCGTCGTGCTACCCCTGGTGTTCGACGGCGACGGCGTCGAATCGATGCAGCTTGAAGCCCTGCCGGCGGCGGATTTCCAGGTCGAGCGAGACACGCAGCCAGCCCCCGATTTCGCTCCGGTCGTCGCGGCCCGCGACGAACTCCTCGAGGCCATCGACGAGGACGGCTACGACACCTCGACGGAAACCCGTCTCGGCGAGCCGGTACTGCTGTCCGACGACGGCAACGTCGCCACCGATCTGAAGTGGGCGGTCCAGGTGGCGAGCTTCTCCCAGGAAGAGAACGCCACCGCGTTGCGCGACCGCCTGCGAGGCGACGGTTACCAGGCGTTCCTGTCGAACATCAAACAGCGCGGCGAGCGCGCGACGCGCGTGGCGGTGGGGCCGCTGATCGATCAGAACGATGCTGCCAAGCTCCAGGCGGAACTCGACGAACGCTATGCACTGGAGTCGATCGTCATGAGGTTCAGCCACTGATGGTTGGCTTCCGGGTCGTGGCGGCGGCACGCTGATGCCGGTCGCGGACTTTTCCGTCGCGGACGTGGTCATGGGCACGATCATCGTCGTTTCCGCCGTGTTCGGCTTGATGCGCGGGTTTCTGCGCGAGGTGTTGTCGTTGGTGATCTGGGCGGCCGCACTGCTGTTGGGCATCGCGTTCTCGAGACCGGTCGCGGCGCTGCTGGGTCTCGACGTGGGTACCGGACTGCAGACCGCGATCGGGTTCACCATCGTCTTCGTCGCGGTGGTAGTGTGCGGCGCCCTCGTGCAACGTATCGTCGGACGTCTGGTGGACTCGACGGGTTTGACCGGCACCGACCGAACGCTGGGGCTCGTGTTCGGCAGCGTTCGCGGAGCCTTGATCGTCCTCGTCGCCCTGATCATGCTGCGTCCGTTCGCCGAGACGCGCGAGTGGTGGCCGACGTCGAGGATCGCGCCGGTGTTGTTGAGCTTCGAAGAGGAGCTTGTGGGAGCATTCAACCAGATCATGGCTGCCGTCACGGGTAGTCCCGCCATGCCTTTGGAGCACTAGCCATGTGCGGAGTCGTCGGCCTCGTCAGCCATTCGGGGGTGAATCAGCAGATCTACGATGCGTTGCTGGCGCTCCAGCATCGGGGCCAGGACTCGGCGGGTATCGTTACCTGGGACGATGACGCCCGCCTAAACCTACGCAAGGGCAACGGACTCGTGCGGGACGTGTTCGAGGAACGGCACATGCGCCGGCTGCGCGGAACGATGGGTATCGGCCACGTCCGCTATCCGACGGCGGGCACCTCGAGTGCGGCGGAGGCGCAACCGATGTACGTCAACGCGCCCTACGGTCTGAGTCTCGCCCACAACGGCAACCTGACCAATTCGCGGCGCCTGGAAGCCGATGTGTTCCGGGCCGGGTTGCGGCATGTCAACACCAGCTCGGACTCCGAGGTGCTGCTCAACGTTTTCGCCCACGAACTGCAGAAGATCGGTGCCCACGAACCCACGGCCGAGCATGTCTTCGCCGCCGTGGCGGGCGTCCATCGGCGCTGTCGCGGCGCCTATGCGGTGGTGGTGATCATCAACGGCCGGGGAGTCGTGGCGTTTCGGGATCCGCATGGCATCCGGCCGTTGGGTTTCGGCGTCAAACGCACGAGTGCCGGTCAGGAGGTCATGGTCGCCTCCGAGAGCAATGCCATCGACATCCTGGGCTTCGACTTCCAACGCGACGTCCTGCCCGGGGAGGCCATCTACATCGAGCCCAACGGCGAATACACCACCAAGCGTTGCGCTCCGCCCGCTGTGGCGACGCCATGCATCTTCGAACTGGTCTACCTCGCCCGCGAAGACTCCATCATGGATGAAATCTCGGTCTACAAGGCGCGGCTGCGGATGGGTGAGAAGCTCGCCAAGCGCATCCAGGAGCGCTATCCCGACGGCAACCACGACATCGACGTGGTGGTCCCCATTCCGGAGTCGAGCCGCACGTCCGCGATCCCGCTGGCCTATGCGCTCGGCGTCAAGTTTCGCGAGGGGTTCGTGAAGAACCGCTACATCGGGCGCACCTTCATCATGCCGGGCCAGACCCAGCGGACCAAGTCCGTGCAGCAGAAGCTCAATGCCATCGAGTTGGAGTTCCAGGGCAAGAACGTCCTGTTGGTCGAGGACTCCATCGTGCGTGGCACGACCACCGGTGAGATCGTCCGCCAGGCGCGTCGCGCCGGGGCACGCAAGGTATTCATGGCCGTGGCGGCACCACCGGTGCGCTATCCGAACGTCTACGGCATCGACATGCCGGCGGCGCGCGAATTCGTCGCCTACGGGCGGGAGCCGGAGGAGGTCGCCGAGACCATCGGCGTCGACTGGCTGGTGTACCAGTCCCTTGACGACCTGGTGGCCGCGGCCGCCGAGGGAAATCCCAACCTCAAACGCTTCGACTGCTCGGTGTTCGACGGCAAGTACATCACCGGCGACATCGATGGCGACTATCTCGAACACCTGTCGCGCCTGCGCAGCGACGAGGTGAAACAGCACCGGGAAGCCGAACAGGGCGAGCGGTTCGCCGATGCCACGGTGATTGAACTGCACAACCATGCCTGACCACGCGGGCGGCGGCGACCCCGCCGAGCGAGCGGCGGCGGAAGGTTTCATGGGTAGCCTGGGGCGCCGACGGCCGCTGCGACGGACGCCCTGCGTGGGGGTCTGCTCGACGACCTACGGCGACCTGGTCTGCCGCGGCTGCAAACGCTTCGCCCACGAGATCGTCGGCTGGAACGGCTACCAGGAGGGGCAGCGCGAACTCGTCTGGGCACGCCTCAACGGCCTGCTCGCCGATAGCGTCCGGACGGTCCTGGTGGTCGTCGACGAGGATCGGCTGCGCCGGATCGGGGGCCGGTTGACGATCGCCGACGCCGAGGTTATGCCGGCCGAGATACTGGCCTTCCAGGTCTTGCGGGTCCGCCCGTTGCCGCTCGACGAGCTAGGCCTCGAAGCCCGGCGGGCCGGTGTCACCAGCCGCGACGTGGGTCGGCAGATCGATACCGAGTTCTATGCCCGGTCCCGCGCACACTACGAGGCGAGCTTCAAGACGTTGACGTAGGCGCGACGCTTGTCGTCGGCCGTGTTCGTTCACCCCTCGCCACGTGTTCGTCGGCGCGCAACCACAAGGGCTCGCCCTACGTTTGCAGCGGGAAGCACGTCAGGGCGAGATCGCCTTGGTCGATACGGAGTTTCCACCCGCAGCGGTCCCAGTCGCCGAGCACCACGCGTCGGCGTCCCTCGTCGAGGTGATGGATGCCGGGCCGGTGGGTGTGGCCGTGAACCAGCAAAGAGGCCCCGACCTGGTCGAGGGCGCCGGACACGACCTCCGGCGTGACGTCCATGATGTTGTCGGCCTTGTTCTCGTTGGCGGTCGCGCTCTGGGCGCGTAGCGAGGCCGCCAACGCGCGCCGTTGGCCGAGGCTCGACGCCAGCACCGTGCTCTGCCAGGCGGATGATCGGAACGTGGCCCGCAGACGCTGATACGCCGTGTCGCGCGTGCAGTAGGCATCGCCGTGGGCCGCCAGAACGGGCTGACCGTCGATGTCGATCACCGTGGGATCGTCGAGCAGGGTGACGCCGGTGTCGGTGGCGAACCGTTCGCCGAGGAGAAAGTCGCGGTTGCCGTGCATGACATAGACCTCACAGCGCTCGGCCGCCGTCGAGAGTACGCGGCGAACCCCATCGGCGACGGTGCCGTCGTCGTCGTCGCCAACCCACACCTCGACCAGGTCGCCGAGGATGACCAGCATGTCCACCTCCCGCGTGTCGGTGTCGACCAACCGCTCGAGACCGGCGAGCACCCTCGGACGCGTCTCGTCGATGTGCAGGTCCGAGATGAACAGCGCGCTCACGACTTGGCGAGTTCGGCTGCCCGCAGGGTATTGTCGAGCAGCGCCACCCGCGTCATGGGCCCGACGCCGCCCGGTACCGGGGTGATCCACCCGGCGCGGTCGACGACCTCGTCGAAGCGCACGTCGCCGCGCACTTTGCCGTCGGCCTGGGCGACGATTCCCACATCGATCACCACGGCACCCGGCTTTATCCAATCGGCGCCGACGAGGCCGGCCTTGCCGGTCGCCGAGACAACGATGTCGGAATGCGCGACGTCTTCCCGGGCATGGTGCGAGAAGCGGTGCACCGTGGTGACGGTGCAGCCGACGAGCAGAAGCTCGAGACCCATTGGCCGACCGACGTGATTCGAAGCACCGATTACCGTGGCGTGCAGTCCACGCAGGGGAACACCGGTGTGTTCAAGCAGCCACATGACCGCCTTCGACGTGCACGGTCGGATGGCGGGCTCGCGCAGGACCAGCCGACCCATGTTGTAGGGATGCACGCCATCGACATCCTTGCCCGCGGCCACGCTCTCGGTGACGCGCACGGGGTCGATGTGTTCGGGCAGCGGCAACTGCACGAGGATGCCGTTGAACGTCGCGTCGGCGTTGAGTTGCTGGATCAGGTCGATCAACTCGGCCTCGGTGATACTTGACGGCAGATGCCAGGCGTCCTCCGCGAAGCCGACCTCGCGGCAGTCCTTGCGCTTCAGGCGTACATAGATCTGGGACCCTGGATCGTCACCCACCAGCAGGACCGCGAGCCCCGGCGGCGGCAGACCGCGAGCGGCGCGTTCCTTGACGCGTTCGGCGATGCCCTGGCGCAGCCGCCGGGCGATGGCGTTGCCATCGAGTATCTTGGCGGCCATGGCTTCTCCCGTGCAACTCGCAGCCGGCTTCGCGGGTGCATCTCGGACGCGCGAGGGCCTGCGTATTGTAGCGCCGTGGTTGTCGGGCGGCGCGGATGACGGCGCGTTGACGCGTCCTGGCCGGTGCAGGATGCGACATGGCCATGGGCTACGGGCGCGTGGTTGGCAGTGCCCCCGACGCGGTCGCGTGCTGCCGGTCGCCGTCGGCCGAATCAAGGCGTTGCGTAGCTCGGGCAGATCCCGAAGCGACCGCCGGCAACTCGAAGTAAAAACGGCTGCCCCTGCCGAGTTCGCTTTCGATGTGCAGTTGCGAGCCGTGGCGGCGCAAAACGTGCTTGACGATGGCGAGACCGAGACCCGTGCCGCCGCGGGCGCGCTTGCCCGCGTCGATGCGGAAGAAGCGCTCCGTCAGACGCGGAATGTGCTCGGGCGGGATTCCCCGACCGTGATCCTCGACCTCGAAACGGGCCGACTCGCCTCGCCGTTGCCAACGCATGGTCACGGTACCCCCGTCCGGACTGTAGAGGACGGCATTGGTCACCAGGTTCATGAAGGCGCTGTGCAATTCCGGTGGCGCCCCGGATGCGACCAGGCCCGGTTCGGCATCGAGCACGATGCGGTGCTTCTTGCTGGCGAGTTGGCGGGCCTCGTTGACCACCGACTCCAGCATGGCGGGCACGTTGACCAGCTCCAGGTTGTCCTCGCTGGGCATCGGCGAGGACTCCAGCCGCGTGAGGGTCAACAGATCTTCGACGAGCGCCTTCATGCGATCCGCCGGCGGTCGCAGCTTGCCGAGGATCGAGCGCAGCGTCTTCTTGTCGACCTTCTCGTCCTCCAGGGTCTCCAGGTAGCCCATGACCACGGTCAGCGGAGTGCGCAGCTCGTGCGACACGTTGGCGATGAAGTCCTGACGCATGGTCAGTAGTCGGTCCAAGGTGGTGACATCGCGGATGAGAATGATCGACCGGTCGTCCTCGACGGGCAGGTGGCGGAGTTCCAGGCGGCGGGACTCGTCCACCGGCGAAGCCACCTCGACGATACCGCCTTCGACATCGCCTTCGATCAGCGCGACGATGGACGGATCCCGGGTGAGATCGATCAGGTTGCGCCGCAGCCGATGGGAGATGCCGAGCAGCTCGGTGGCGCTCTGGTTGGCGGCCTCGACGACGCCGTTTCCCTGCAGCACGATCCAACCGTCCGGAATCGTGTCGAGGGTGCGTTGCAGCCAACGCAGTTCCTCGACCAGACGCCGAGAGCGGCCCCGGGACGTGGTCACCGAATGGCCGAGCCGCGTGGCGACGTGGTGCCAGCGCGAGGACCACTGCCGGGGTTGGCGCAGCGGTGCCCGGGACCAACGTTCGAGCGAGCGAAACTCGATCACACCCCAGGCGATCCACACGGCGAGTCCCGCGGCGACGGTCCAACCGACAGCCCCGGTGGCGACTAGCACGACGCCAGCGCCTACCAAGGCGCCGAAGACGCGTAGCAGGTCGCCCCAGGATGACACGATGGGATCAGCCGGTCGGCGGGGCGGCGCTTGATAGCCGATAGCCGATCCCGCGGACGGTCTCGACGAGCCTGTCCATGCCGAACGGCATCAGCGCCTTGCGCAGGCGAAGTACGTGCACATCCACGGTGCGCTCCTCGACGTAGACGTTCCGGCCCCAGACGCGATCAAGCAATTGGGTGCGATCGAAAGCCCGGTTGGGATTGCGCATCAGAAGTTCCAGGAGGCGGAACTCGGTGGGTCCGACATGCACGGGATCGCTGCCGACGCTGACCTGGTGGCCGCGCGTGTCCAAGGTCAATTGGCCGACCGACAACAGGCCGTCCTCCGGGTCGCCGCGGCGTCTGAGCAGGGCCTTGACACGGGCAGTCAGCTCCTTGGGCGAGAAGGGCTTGGTGACGTAGTCGTCGATCCCCGCATCGAAGCTCTTCAGCTTGTCCGACTCTTCACCGCGTGCCGTCAGCATCAGGAGTGGCAGGTCACTGGTGATGTCGTCGCGTCGGAGCTGCCGCGCCAGGTCGATGCCGCTCATGCCCGGCAGCATCCAGTCGATGATGACGATTCCCGGCGCAGGGCCGTCCAGAACGGCCAGGGCCTGCTCGGCACTCTCGACGCCGACGACCTTGAACCCGGCGCGTTCCAGCGAGAACGTCAGCATCTCCCTGATATCGCGTTCGTCTTCGACAAGCAGTACGTAGTTCGAACTACTCATTCAGCGTCCGGCGTTCGGTCCATGGCGGGTCGATTTACCGACGACAACTCATCGCAAACAACGTACCGGTGGATTATGACAGTTTGATGATCGCGATGCTCCCGGATTACGCTTGGGCGCCTGTCTGGAGGAACTCATGGTTGGGAATCGGATGGCACAACGACAGCTGCGCGCCGCGGATGGTTACGCCTTCGGCGTCTACGAGGCGCTGCCGCAAGGTGATCCCAAGGGCGGCGTGGTCGTGATCCAGGAGATCTTCGGCGTCAACGCGCACATCCGCGAGGTCGCCGAGGGCTTTGCGGCCGCGGGATACGCCGCTTTGGCACCGGCGTTGTTCGACCGTGCGGAGCGGGGGGTCGAGCTCGGTTACGACGCACAGGGCATGAGCCGGGGGCGGGATCTTGCGTTCTCCCGGCTGCCGCGCGAGGAGGCCCTGCGCGACCTCCAGGCGACGGTGGAGGAAGCGGGCAAGTACGGCAGGGTCGGCGTCGTGGGCTACTGCTACGGCGGCCTCATGGCGTGGCTGTCCGCCTGTCACCTCGACGGCATCGACTGCGTGTCCGCCTACTACGGCGGCGGCATCGCCGCGGCGCTGGACGCGGCACCCCGATGCCCGGTCATCATGCACTTCGGCGAGCAGGACGCGCACATCCCGATGGCCGACGTGGATCGCATCCGGGGCGCGTTGCCGGACGTCCCGGTCCATGTCTATCCCGCCGACCACGGCTTCAACTGCGACCATCGGGAGAGCTTCCACGCCGAGTCCGCGGCGCAGGCACGTGAACGGACGCTCGGTCTGTTCCAGGACCGGCTGGGTTAGAAGCGCCGCCGGAATCTGTCGCACCGGGAGGGGCATTCCCAGTTCGCCTCCAGCTTGAGATGCGATTGCATCCCCGAGGGCCTCGCGGGGGGGTGTTTCGCGGCTGTTACGCCACCAACGGATTGTCAACTCGCGGTCACGATTCGGATGTTGACATATCCAAGTCGTTTGTTGATGCTTCGGGCGTGAATGAGGGGTGGGGTAACCCCAGGTGTTCCGGGCGACCGCCGTCGGCGGGCTCTCCCGGAACGACAGGACGGCTCACCTCGCGGTAGCTGACACAACAACGAGTACAGCTGGCAGTCCGCGGAGGGTCGACAGGGTCCGAAACGCCTCACTCAACCGCCGCACTTGGTTCGCTGACGAACCTCGACCCGAAACCCGTGTTGGGTTTTGGTAGGACTGACTAGGGAAAAGACAGGGTATAGGGTATGAATCACTGCTCAATGAAACGCCTGGTGACCACGGCCTTCGCCGCTTGCGTCGCGACCGGCTCGTTGTACGCCGGAGCGACCACGCTCGCGGACATCTACGAGGCGGCGGACCGCATCAACCAGCAGGCCAAGGCCTCGCAGGCGAAGGTGGAGGAGTTGAACAAGGAGACGCGCGGGCTCTACTCCGAGTACAAGACGGTGCTCAAGGAGATCGACGGCCTCAAGGTCTACAACCGGCAGATGTCGCGGCGGATTTCCGGACAAGAGCGCGAGATGGCCGAACTCAACAACTCCATGGGGAACATCGCGGGCCTGCAACGCGACGTCGTACCCCTCATGGAACGGATGCTGATCGGCCTCGAGCAGTTCATCGACAAGGACATGCCCATCTACGTGGAGGAGCGCATGGAGCGGGTGGAGAATCTGCGCGACATTCTCGACCGCGCGGACGTGGCGGTCTCCGAGCAGTTCGCCCAGGTACTACTCGCCTACCAGATCGAGAACGAACTAGGCCGGACGATGAACGCCTACACCGGCACCATCGAAGTGGATGGCGTACAGCGCGTGGTCGAGATTCTCCACGTCGGTCGGGTGGCCTTGGTCTACCAGACCTCGGATGGCGCGGAGACGGGCTTCTGGGACAAGCAGGACCGGCGCTGGGTAGTGCTTGACGACAGCTTCAAGGCGGCGGTTCGAAACGGAATCCGCATGGCCAAGCAACAGGCGGGCAAAAACCTCCTGCCGGTACCGATCCTGGTGGAGGGCTAGCGATGAACCGCAGATGCATGAACCGGACCAGCGGACTCGCGATCGTCGCGCTTGGCGGGCTGCTCGCCGCGCCGGGCTTCGCTCAAGAAGAGCTTGGGGTGGAGGACGTCTTGGAGGTCGTCGAGGCGAACACGCTCGACGACCTGCTGAAAAACGTCGAGGAACGCCGGGTCGTCGAGAACCAGGAGAACATCCGCCGGGAGAACGAGTTTCGTGCCGCCCGGGACCGCCAGTCGCAGATGCTCGACCAAGCCAAGGAGGAGCGGCGCCAAGAGCGCTTGCGCGGCGAGCGCCTCGATACCCAATATCGAGAGAACGAACGCTTGATCGGCGAGCTGCAGGACCAATACAACCAACGGCTAGGCAAGCTGCGTGAACTGTTCGGCGTGCTCCAGCAGGTCGCCGGCGACACCCGCAGCCACTTCGACGAGTCGGTTGTCAGCCTGGAGTATCCGGGTCGCGGTGAGTGGCTCGGCGCGTTGGCCGCGAAGATGGGTAGTGCGACCCAGTTGGCCACGATCGACGAGATGGAGGAACTCTGGGAGCACCTTCAGCGCGAGGCCACGGAATCGGGCAAGGTGACCCGGTTCACGGCCCCTGTTGACCAACACGATGGCGACCAGGTCGACACCGAGGTGATACGGGTAGGCTCGTTCGCGGTGATCAGCGAGGAGGGCTATCTCAACTACGACTGGGATCTGGATCGTCTGGTCCAGCTCGGCAGGCAGCCGGAGGCACAGTTCGCGAATACCGCGGAGAACCTCTTCGAGGCGGATCCCGGCGACCTCGTATCCTTCGCGGTCGACCCCACCCGGGGCA
>JAGWBN010000084.1 GCA_021295875.1 Pseudomonadales bacterium | reverse complement strand
GACGAGCAGTCGGGGCTCGCTGCCCAGGTCGCTCGCCGCCAAGCTGACCGTTTGCCGAGAAAGCAGGGCACCGACGTTGCACGCCGATGTGCATAGGAGAAGGAGAACCACGGCGGGCAAGGCCAGAATAAGGTTCCTCTCGCGGAGCCAACAAGCCCTCCTCCGACTCGGCTCGACGCCCATCGGTCCGCCACACCCTCGACGATTCAATATGAGGTGCACGGTTCTCCCGGACGAACCAAGGTGCCCGTCAGGAAACACGCGACCGCTCGCATGTTGCAGCGAGCACACTGCCACCTGCCACGATCAACGGCTGACTTCGACGTTGCCTATGTGGTCGGTGATGGCCGTGACGATCTCGCCGATGGCCGGTTCGGAGAGGTCGTGGCCGAGCTTGTCGATCTCCAGATAGCGCGAACCCGAGATGGCGGCCGCGGTATCGCGTCCCGCTTCGACGGGAACCAGGGGATCGGCGTTGCCATGGATGACGAGGGTCGGCACCTGAAGCTTGGCGAGCGCTTCGCGGCGGTCTTGTGCCGCGAGTATTGCGGCCAGCTGGCGCAGCGTGCCCTCGGGCCTGTGGGCGCGCTCGACTGCGGCCCGGGCGAAGCGCGCGATCCCCATCGTCTCGGAGTCGTAGTGCGGGCCGGCGAATACCTTGGCCGCCTGGATGTTCTGGGCGATGGCCGCCTCCAGGTCGTCCTGGGCGACGGTGCCCAGCAGCGCCGCGACGGTCTCGTCTTCGGGGCCGGGGAGGTCCGGATTGCCGGTGGACGACATGATGGACGTCAGGCTGTAGACCCGGGCCGGGTGTTCGATGGCCAACCGCTGGGCGATCATGCCGCCCATGGACAGGCCGACGACGTGGGCGCCACCTTGGCCCAGGTGGTTGAGCAGGGCAACGACGTCGGCGGCCATGTCGGACAGCGTGTACGGCGGCGACAGGACCGATGGGTCCTCTTGGGCCGCGAGCAGGTCTGCGATCGGTGGCGGAGGACCCTCGGGTCCATCGGAGAGGCCCGCGTCGCGGTTGTCCATCATCACCGCGCACAGGCCGGCCGCGACGATGCCGTCGATCAGCGAGTCCGGCCACTGCACGATCTGGCAGCCGAGGCCGTGTATGCACAGGACACGCGGGTTCGCCCGCGCCCCGCGATGTTCGAAGTAGATCTCCGCGCTGGGCGTCTTGAATTTGGGCATCGGGGTCGAAACCCTCCTTGTCGAAAAAGCACCGTCGCCGCACGGAAATGTTAACAAAGTGACACGGCCGTTCCGGTGACCAACGCGTCTAATTGGATGATGGCAGGCGCGCGGTCGATGGCTGATAATCACGTCCGGCTCGGGGCGGAGAACGCCATGCACGAGAACACTCGAACGACCGTACGCGCTCGCCTCCCACTGGCGGTCTTCGTCGTCTGCGGCGTCCTCGCCACCTCATCCGCTTCAGCCAGCGAAGCCACTGCGGACGAGGCGACCGGTTACGAGGCCAACTGGGGACCCGCCGTCGGTGCCACGATTCCCGAGTTCGACACCCGGGACAGTCAGGGAGTGTCGCGCGATCTCGCGAGCCTGACCGGCGAGCGCGGTCTACTCCTGGTGGTCAGCCGCAGCGCGGTCTGGTGACCGTTCTGCAAGGCTCAACTGGTTCAGTTGAGGGATTGGCAGGACGACTTCGAGGCCCTGGGAGTCGAGGTCGCGGCAATGACATACGACTCCGTTTCGGCACTCGCGGAATTCGACGAGGAGCGGGACATCGCCTATGCCCTGTTGTCGGACGAGGGCTCGGCCACCATCGACGCGTTGGGCATTCGCAACGAGCAATACCCCGACGAGGGGCATCCGGCCCACGGCGTGGCCCTTCCGGGCATTCTCTACATCGACGCCGCAGGCGTCGTGCGCGTGAAGCGTGCTCACGAGGACTACCGCTCGAGACCTCCATTCGACGAAGTGCTCGCCGCCGTTTCGGCAGCCGCGCCGGAGAGCTGACCCTCTTCGGGTAGCAAGACCCCCGCGCGCGCGCAGGGCGCGCCGAAACTACAAACGCGCCCGCAGGGCGCGCCGCCGCCCTCGTCGGTTTCTCCATTAAATGGTCAAGTTCTCTACAAAGCTGCTGGCTATACTCACCCAACCATGGCCTACCCACGATTGCTTGCTGCGCTGGCAATCGCCGTGACCCTGAGCGGTTGCGCGGCGCTGATCGGCAGTGTGACGGGGAACATCGCGTCGGACCTCTCGGACGCGATCCTCGACAGCGACGATCCCGCGACCGTGCGCGACGGCGCCCCGGCGTACCTCATCATGCTCGATGCGCTGTTGCGCCGCAGCGGCGAGAACGCCGATCTGCTGCGCGCCGCGGCGTCCTTGAACGGTGCCTATGCCACCGCGTTCGTTGCCGACGACTCGCGCCGACGCGGCTTCGCGACCAAGGCTTTCGAGTTCGCGCTCCGGGCCACCTGTCTGGACATCGCCTGGACCTGCGACGTGCGCACGTTGAGCTTCGCGGAGCTGGAACGTCAGACATTGACGCTGCGGCGCGAGGACGTGCCCGCCGCCTACGCCTTGGCGACCGCCTGGGCCGGCTGGATCCAGGCGCATGCGGACGATTGGAACGCCGTTGCGGATCTCGCCCGGGTCAAACCCATTCTCCAGCGCGTGGTGGAACTGGACGAGGCCCACGACCACGCCGGCCCGAGGCTCTACATGGGCGTATTCGAGACCCTGTTGCCGCCGTCCTCGGGCGGCCGGCCCGAGGTGGGCCGGGAACACTTCGAGCGTGTCCTCGAACTCACCGGCGGTCGGCACTTGATGGCCAAGGTTTTCTACGCCCAGTCGTACGCCCGGATGGTCTTCGACCGGGAACTGCACGACCGGTTGTTGACCGAAGTACTGTCCGCCGATCCCCAGGCACCGGGCCTGACCCTGATGAATACGATCGCACAGGAGCAAGCCCGTGCGTTGATGGAGTCTTCCGATGATTACTTCTAGCGGTCCCCTGCGGACCATGTTCATCGCGGCGATGGCCGCCATCGTGTTGGCGGCGGCGCTGCCATCGTTTGCCAAGGACCTGAAGATCGCCTCGAGCGCTCCCGATGGAACCGCGTGGATGAAGCTCCTGCGCCAGGCCGGCGCCGACGTGGAGAAAGCCACGGAAGGACGCGTCAAGCTCAAGTTCTACCCAGGCGGTACCCAGGGCGACGACCGGGACGTGATGCGCAAGATGCGCATCGGCCAACTGCACGGCGGAACCGTGCGCACCGGGGTCTTCGGACGCACCTACTCGGACATCCAGCTCTACAACCTGCCCATGGTGTTCCGCAGCATGGACGAGGTGGACGCGGTGCGGCGGGCGTTGGACCCGGAGCTGATCAAGGGCCTGGCGGACGCCGGATACATCGCCTACGGCATTGCCGAGGTCGGCATGGCGTACGCCATGAGCACGCACGAGGCGCGCTCGCTCCGGGATGCCCAGCGGCTCAAGGTCTGGGCCCCGAAGGGCGACATCCCGGCGATCCGCCTGCTGGACTCCATGGACATCAAGCCGATCACGCTGACCATCGGCGAGGTGTTGCCGAGCCTCACCACGGGTTTGATCGACACCGTCGCGGCACCGCCCATCGCCGTGCTGCCGCTGCTTTGGCACACGCGGCTGACGTACGTCCTCGATCTGCCGTTCATGTACATCTACAGCCCGTTCGTCATCTACGAGCGGAGTCTCAGGGGTGTCGATGCCGCTGATCGCGCGGTGTTGCAGCGGATCCTTTCCGAGGCGGTCGCCCAGGCCGACCGGCGCAGCCGCGCGGACCACGACGCCGCCTGGAAGGCGCTGAAGAAACAAGGGCTCCAGTTCCTCAGTCCGACGACGGCCGAGGCCGATGAATGGCGCACGGCCGCAGCCGCGGCAACGAAGGTCTGGATCGAGGAAGGCATCGTCAGTCAACCGATGCACGCCAGGCTGCAGTCCGTACTTGCCGATGTACGCGGCGCGCAGGCGTCCAGTAAGGTCAAGACGTTTCCGGTCGCGGGACGCTAGGGCGTCTCGCGAGTACGCGAGCGCGTCTCCCTTCGGGAGCCGTACAAGAGCGACTCGTAGCGCCCGTCAGTAAATGCAACCTGACCGTAAACATCGGCCCCGCTCAAGGAATCTAGGCGTGCCGGAGCGGCTCCGCCGCGGCATCGAGGTCGCCGAGACCGGTCTGCTGGTGGTCTTCCTCACCGCGATGCTCGGCGTCGCGGTCTACCAGATCGTCGCGCGCAACGCCTTCGGGGCGGGTGTGGTCTGGGGCGAGGAGTTCGTCCAGATGGCCGTCCTCTGGCTGACCATGGTCGGCGGAGCAGTCGCCTCGGGTGCCGACAGCCACATCCGCATCGACATCGTCTCGCGCTTCGGCGGACCGGAGTTGCGGGCCGTCGCGGCCCGCGCCACCGCGCTGTTCACGGCCTGCGTCTGTGCCGCCCTCGGTTGGTTCTCCATCGAATTCATCAAGTGGGACTTCATCGACGGAACGCCCGGCGTGGGCGCGGTGCCGGCATGGGTTTGCGAGACCATCATTCCCGCGGCGGCAGCCGTCATGGCGTTGCGCTATCTCCGTCACGCCGTTTGGCCAAGATCCCGGGAAGCGTCATGATCTGGGCGGGTCTCGCCCTGGTCGTGCTGATGGCGCTCTTGGGTGCGCCGTTGTTCGCCGTGGTGCTGGCGGCGGCCATGCTGGGGTTCATGGCGGTCGGCGTCGACCTCGCCGCGGTGGCGATCAACCTCTACGACCTGACGGACAAGCAGCTCCTGGCGGCGCTGCCGTTCTTCACCTTCGCCGGCTACCTGATGGCCGAGGCCAAGTCCTCGGAGCGGCTGATGGCGCTGATCCGCGCGCTGTTCGGGTGGATGCCGGCCGGTCTCGCCATCGTCGGCTTCATCGCCTGCGCCCTGTTCACCGCCCTGACCGGCGCGTCCGGGGTCACCATCGTCGCCCTCGGCGCCCTGCTGCTGCCGATGCTCACGTCGAGCGGCTACAAGGAACGCTACAGCCTCGGCCTGGTGACCACGTCCGGCAGCCTGGGCGTGCTGATCGTGCCGTCGGTGCCGCTGATCCTCTACGGCGTGGTCGCCCAGCAGATGGACCTGGGCGAGCCGTTCACCATCCAGCAACTGTTCATGGGCGGCCTCGGCCCCGCCTTGTTGATGGTCGTCCTGCTCTCCGGATGGACCATCTGGCGGCACGGCGACGTGCCCCGCACCCGCTTCGATGCGGGGGAGGTGTGGCGTGCGGTGAAGGCCGCCAGATGGGAGATCCCCCTGCCGTTCGTGGTGCTCGGCGGCATCTACTCCGGCTACTTCGTGATCTCCGAAGCGGCCGCGATGACCGCGGTCTACGTCCTGATCGCCGAAGTCGCGCTGTACCGGGAAGTCTCGCTGCGTGCGCTGCCCGGGGTGATCCGCGAGTCCATGGTGATGGTCGGCAGCATCCTGCTCATCCTCGGCGTGGCGTTGGCCTTCACCAACTTCCTGGTGGACGCCCAGGTGCCCCAGGCGCTGTTCGAGTTCATGCAGGAGCACGTCTCGAGTCCCCTCACGTTCCTCCTTCTGCTCAACATCCTGCTGCTGTTGCTCGGCGCGATCCTCGACATCTTCGCGGCCATCGTCATCATGGTGCCGCTGCTGCTTCCCGTCGCCGTCGGCTACGGCATACACCCGGTCCACCTGGGGATCATTTTCCTGGCCAATCTCCAGATCGGCTATTTCACCCCGCCCATCGGCATGAACCTGTTCATCGCCAGCTACCGTTTCGACCGCCCCGTGCTGGAGCTCTACGCGGCCTGTCTGCCGTTCATGGGCGTGCTCCTACTGGCGCTTCTGGTGATCACCTACTGGCCTGGTTTGTCTCTCTGGTTCCTGTAGGCTCGTTGCGCCGCAATTTCTGACGGGGACAAGACGCGTGCGTAGACGACTCATCTGGGCGATGGCCGTCGTCGGCCTGGTGGCGTTGGCGGCAGGTGCCGCTGCCTGGTACCTGGTCGGGACTGCATCCGGCCGTGCCGTATTGTTGGCCCGGGCGGCGCAGGCGGTGGCGGGCGGTCCGGTCGCGGAGTTCGACGGACTGCGCGTGCTCCTCTGCGGCACGGGCTCTCCCCTGGCGAGCCCCGGCCGCGCGCAGGCGTGCGTGGCGATCACCGCCGGATCCTCGCTCTACGTGGTGGACGCCGGGGCCGGATCGCATGCCACGATGCAGTTGTCCCGGCAACCAACCCGTCACCTGCGTGCGGTGCTCGTCACCCACCTGCACACCGACCACGTCACCGGGATTCCCGACTTCAACCTGATGTCCTGGGTCGACGGACGGCCTGCGCCCTTGGAGGTCTACGGTCCCGCAGGCGTCGAGCGGCTGGTCGGGGGATTCAACGAGGCGTTCGCCCCGGACCGGTCCTACCGGGTCGCCCACCACGGTGCCGAGTTGCTGCCGCCGGAATTGGGCGTCATGGTCGCCGTGCCCATCGAGCCGGGCATTCTCCAGGAAGGGGACGGATTGAGGATCACTGCCTTCACCGTGGACCACGCACCGGTCGCACCGGCCTTCGGCTACCGGTTCGACTATCGTGGCCGGTCGGTGGTGGTCAGCGGCGATACGGTCGTGACCGAGGGTCTCGAGCAGGCGGCCACGGATGCCGACCTGCTGCTGCAGGACGTCCTGT
Source organism: Pseudomonadales bacterium (assembly GCA_021295875.1). Classification (GTDB taxonomy): domain Bacteria; phylum Pseudomonadota; class Gammaproteobacteria; order Pseudomonadales; family Azotimanducaceae; genus VXYL01. The sequence continues at coordinate 1,403 of JAGWBN010000084.1, read as the reverse complement.
CGCTGCCCCTTGTGCGCGCCGTGGAGGAGGCGGCCTTGGCGGCCGACAGGCCGCGGGTGGCGAAGATTTTCGCGGACATTCCGAGCTATCACGCACATGCGTCGGAACTGGGTGCTCTCGCGGAGCGCGCTGGCGTGCGAATGCTCGCGGTGTACCACTTCGTGCCGCCGCCGCGGAACGCCGTCATGGAGATGGTCTACCGCAGCGAGTTGCCGGACGGCACGATCCTCACCCGCGACGGCATGGCGTTTGAACTGCCTGCAGACGGTACGGACATCCGGGTCGTCGAGCCATGAGCCGACTGGAAGCTGCGAATCCGCCGCCGCCGATGCGCTGGGCGATGTCCAAGGTGCTCGGGCGGTGGGCCGATGCGAAACGCCTGGCGGCCCGACGAGCGAGGTTCGAGGCCGGGCGTCGGCGAGCGGGCGGGGCACATGTGGTCGAGTACTTCCACCAGGTCGACGACGGCTACAGCCACCTGGCGGCGCAACTCCTCGGCGCCTTCGTCGAACGCTACGACGTTCGACTGATCTGTCACCTGGTCCCGGGTCCGAGTGGTCGAAACGCGCCGGAACCCGAGATGCTGTCGCAGTTGTCGCCGGACGACGCGGCGAGGATCGCGCCGCAGTACAAGCTGGATTTCCCGGCGACCAGCGGTCTAGCCGATGCCGAATTGGTCGACCTGGCAACCCGGATTCTCGCCAACACGGCCACCGATTCGAACGCCTTCGCCAAGGCTGCGCCGCTTGTCGGCGAGGCGCTCTGGTCCGGTTCGGCAAAGGCCATGCAAACCCTGGCCGAGCAATGCGGTTGTGCCGACGGCGAAACCGCGCAGGCGGTTCTCGCGGCGGGCGAGCGGCAACGGGCGGCCCTTGGCCACTACTCGGGGGCGATGTTCCACTACGGCGGCGAGTGGTATTGGGGCGTGGATCGCCTCTACCACCTGGAGAACCGACTGATCGAACTTGGCGTCAACCGGGCCTCCGGAGGGCAGTTGGCTCCGCGGCCCCGGATCGAGACCGGACCCCGCCGGGACGACGGTTCGCTGACCCTGGAGGTCTACCCGTCCGTGCGCAGTCCGTATAGCGCGGTCGCCTTCGACGCGGCCGTGGACCTCGCACGGGCCTCAGGCGTTCGCCTCGTCGTGCGGCCCGTGCTGCCGATGGTCATGCGCGGATTGCCCGTGACGCGGACCAAGGGCATGTACATCTTCTCGGACGCCGCGCGGGAGGCGAGGGCGCATGGCCAGGTGGACTGGGGGAACTACTACGAACCCATCGGCGAGCCGGTGAAGCGCTGCTATTCGCTGTACCCCTGGGCCGCCGAGCAGGGTCGCGGCATCGAGTACTTGAGCGCGTTCATGGCAGCGGCGTTTCGCCAAGGCGTGAATACCGGTACCGACG
>JAGWBN010000083.1:13095-15880 GCA_021295875.1 Pseudomonadales bacterium | reverse complement strand
CATCTAACCAGAAGTGGTGTCATGCCGTCATGGAGCACGACAGGAACTTCGACGGCGTCATTCGCCGCACCGTGGCGGACTCGAGCGCGTCGTGGACCGCGAGCCCGCCCCGTCTCAAGCGCGCACCCAATATCGTCATGATCGTGCTGGACGATGTCGGCTACGCGCAATTGGGCTGCTACGGCTCGGATATCGAGACGCCGGCGCTGGACAGCCTGGCCGTCGACGGCCTGCGCTACGCCAATTTCCACGTCACGCCGTTGTGTTCCCCGACTCGTGCCTGTCTGCTGACCGGTCGGAACCACCACAGCGTCGGCGTCGGTCGCGTGGCGGAGATGACCAATGGGTTCCCCAACACCCGCGGCTTCGTCGCGAGGGATGCCGCCAATCTGGCCGAGATCCTGCGGCTGCACGGCTATCAGACTCTCGCTGCCGGCAAGTGGCACCTGGCGTCCATCGACGAGACGAGCCCGGCGGGGCCCTACGACCACTGGCCGCTGCAGCGCGGCTTCGACCGCTTCTACGGGTTCCTCGCCGGCGAGACCAACCAGTGGAGTCCGGAACTGGTTCTGGGCAACGAGCGTGTCGAGCCACCTGCCAAGGACTACCACCTGTCGGAAGGCATCGTCGCCGAGTCCTGCCTGTGGCTTCGTCAACTGGCGGCGGCTGCACCGGACAAGCCCTTCTTCCTGTACTTGGCGTTCGCGGCCGGCCACTCGCCGCACCACGTGCCGCAGGCGTTCGCGGACAAGTATCGGGGGCGGTTCGACGACGGCTGGGATGCGGCGCGCGACAGGATCCTGGCCCGGCAGAAGGCATCGGGCCTGCTTCCCGCCGATCAGCGCCTCGCGCCCCGGAATCCCGGTGTGCAGGTCTGGAACGAACTGAATGCCCGGGAGCGGAAGGTCGCGGCCAGGTTCGAGGAGGTGTTCGCCGGATTCATGGATCATGCCGACGTGCAGATCGGCCGCCTGCTCAGGCAACTCGACGATCTCGGCAAGCGCGACGACACCATCGTGGTCGCGATCTCCGACAATGGCGCCGCGCCCCTGGGGGGTCCCCTCGGCAGCTACGACCATCATCGTTCCCGGGGTGGAGACCGGCCGAGCGTCGAGGAGAACCTGGCGCGCCTGCCCGACTTGGGCGGTCCGCTCTCCTACGGCATCTATCCCTTCGGCTGGGCGATGGCGGGCAACACGCCGTTCAAGCGCTACAAGGCGCAGACCTACGCCGGCGGTATCCGCGCGCCCCTGCTGCTGCGCTGGCCAGCGGGAATCGAAGCGCAAGGTGAGACGCGTCGGCAGTTCCACCACGTGGTGGATGTGACGCCGACGCTGCTGGATCTCCTGGGCGTGGATCTACCGAGCCATGTCAACGGTGTGGAGCAGATGCCGCTGCACGGAACGTCGATGGCCCACACCTTGAACGACGACCAGGCGGACACCCGCAAGCGAATCCAGTACTTCGAGACCGTGGGGCAGCGGGCGATCTGGCATGTAGGCTGGAAGGCCGTGACCTTCCACACGCGGGGAACCGACTTCGATTCGGACGTGTGGCAGCTCTACCACCTGGACGAGGACCTGGCCGAAATCGACGACCTGGCGGATCGGCATCCGGACAAGCTCAACGAGATGGTCGCCCTTTGGTGGCGGGAAGCGGAGCGCTACGGTGTGCTGCCACTGGACGATCTGGGCGGTCCGAACGGTGTCGGCTGGTGGCCCGAGCCACCGAATCGCTGGGTGCTCTACCAGGATGCGGTACTGCCCCACCACTTCAAGGCCGGGCCACGGCTACTCGGCACCTCGCATCGCGTCACGGCGCGGATCGAACGCGCGTCCATCCACGACGAGGGCGTCATCGTTGCGGATGGCGGCCGGTTCGGCGGCTGGAGCCTGTTCATTCGTGACAGCCGGGCGCACTACACGGTCAACCATTTCGGGGACCGCTGCCGTGTCTCCTCGTCGTTGGCGGTCCCGGCCGGCGCCGTGACGCTGCGTATCGACGTGGTGACGACCGGCGACGATGCAGGACGGGTACGCCTCTTCCTGAATGACCAGAGCGCTGGCGAGGGTTCGTTGATGCCGTTCGGCCGCTTCAACTACGCCAACGAGCCACTCGAGGTTGGCAGAGACGGCCAGACGCCGGTCGACGATCGCTACGAGTCACCGTTCTCCTTCGAGGGCCGCATCGTCGATGTGGTGATCGAGGCCTCGGGGGATGAGGCGGTCGATCAGGGTGCTCTCCTCCAGGACCTGATGCGTAGTCAGTGAGTGTGATCGGGAACCCGGAACAGCGGGTCGCGTGACCGCGTCACGCGCAGCACTATTGGCCCGGCGTGTCGAGGAAGCCTCGCTGAACGCGTGGCCCGCCCTGCACCAGGTGCTGTTCGACGGTTGGGTGCTCCGCTTCACCCGCGGCTTCACGAAGCGCGCCAACTCGGTGACGCCGCTCTACGCGTCGGCGCTACCCCTGTTGGCAAAGGTGCGCCATTGCGAGGAACTTTACGCCCGGGAGGGGTTGCGGGCCATCTTCCGGATGACGACGATCGGCGAGCAGACCGAGCTCGACAAGGTGTTGTCGGATCGCGGGTACGAAGTCGCCGATCCAACCCGCGTGCTCAACCTCGGTTTCGCCCGAGGCGATTTCGAAATAGCCTCGGGATTCGAGGAGTCCACCCTCTCGAGTTTCCTCGCGACCTACGGGGACTTGTCCGCGTCGCCCGACATCGATGCCGTCGCTGCGGGGTCGGCAGCGGACCTCCACGCGACCATCCTGCGGGGGATAC
>JAGWBN010000083.1:0-12973 GCA_021295875.1 Pseudomonadales bacterium | reverse complement strand
GAGAGCCTGCTTGCGCGGGCCTCGGCGATAGGTGCCCGCCACGCCTACCTGCAAGTGGTGGAGGACAACGAAGCGGCCCGCGCGCTGTACGAGGCGATGGGGTTCGAATTGCTCTACGAATGCCGTTACCGGCTCCGTGGACACAGGCAGCGGTAGGGGTAATAAACCGCTTGCTTCCCATTGCCCAAGGTGGGAGTGTACGGGCCCATACCCCGTTGTCTCGGCAGGGTATTGCAGACGCACTGGGGAGGGTGATCGATGATTTCTAGATTCCCTGCGATGCTCGCGCTCGGCTGTCTTTTGGCGGTCGGCACGTGGGCACAGGACGAACAGGACGAGACGAGCGGACGCGCCATCGAGGAGGTCGTGGTCACGGCCGAGAAGCGCGAATCCACGGTCTCGGATACATCCATTTCCATCACCGCGCTGGACGAGAATGCGATTGAGGAACTCGGGATTCAATCGCCCGACGAACTCGTCAACTTCATCCCGGCCACCACGCGCGATCCGTACGACATTCGCATCCGCGGCGTCGGTCGGAACTTCCGGGCACTCGGCGGCGACCCCGGCGTCGCGACCTACTACAACGGCATCTACTCCGAGGACTTCGGCATCGCGTCCACGGAGAACGCGCTCTACGACGTGCAGCGGGTGGAGGTCCTCCGGGGTCCGCAGGGAACGTTGTACGGACGGAACTCCATCGGCGGTGCCCTCAACTACATCACCCGCGACCCGACCTTCGACTGGACCGGCGAGCTCCGTGTGCAACTCGGCGGGCTCGGGAGCCACGAGGGTTACTGGGTGGCATCCGGACCGATTTCGGATGACCTGTTGGGCTTCCGTTTTGCTGGTTCGAAGCGCCGCCGCGATGGCTCCAAGGAAGGCCTGGCCGGTACGGCCGACGTGAACTCGATAAACGACCAGAACGCGGCCATCACGCTATTGTTCAAGCCGTCGGACGCCTTCAGCGTCAAGACCCGCTACAACGACCGACGGTCGCTGCGCGACATCGACCGCCCGATCGTCATCGACGAGGGATACGGCGGCCTGCGCGGTATGCGCAGCACGGACCTTTTCGCCTACGGTGTGGTGGCGGTGCCCGAAGGGACTCCGGGTGCACACCGCTTCACGGATCCCTACACCGGCACCGTGGCCTGGGGTGCGCCGCCGCGGCCGGGCGTCGACGCCGCGCCCGCCATGCCCGCCCATGCTTTCGGCGGGACGCCGCATCTGAATGGCCGAGGCGACCTCGACGCGGTCGAGCAGAAGGTGCTCACCAACAGCTACAACAACGAGGAATTCGACCACGAGTCGGTGAGCCTGGACATGACCTGGCAAGCCAGCGAGGGCGTGACGGTCCGCTACCTGTTCGGCTACTCCGACTTCGAGTACACGTTCGACCTCGACAACGACATCTCCGACGGCACGATTTCCCAAGGCTCCAACAAGGTTCTGGAGGATGTCTACACGTACTCCCATGAACTACAGCTCCTCTGGGATGTCGGCGAAAGCCTGGAGCTCACCGCAGGCGTCTACAACTTCTACAGTAACCGGCTGCAGGACTTCACGATCACCAACGTCGCGGCCCAGGGACGCGTCACAACGGCGGCGAACTATGGCTTCCTCGACGTCCCGCTGGCTTTCCTCGGCGGCGCGTCCATCATGCAGCTCGCCGGCATCGGTCCCGCCGTTGGCTTGGACGAAGTGCCCATCGGTTCGACCTTGTCCGGGCGCTGGGTCGGCGGCGACGGTTCGGGCGACCTCTATCGGCACAAGAACAGGAGCGAGACGGACCAGTACGCCGTATTCGCCCAGGGGACCTACCGCCTGGACGAGCAATGGGCGGTGACGGCCGGCATTCGCTGGGCCGAGGACGACAAGACCGTGTTCGAGAACCGTGGGGGCTACGTCGAGATCGACTTTCTCGGCGCGTTCGCGGGCCTGTACCCGTTCCTGCTGCCGTCCCCCGTCCTCGTCGTCGGCCAGACGGATCTGAGCATGACCAACATCCTCATGGGTGCCGCCGTGCCGACTGGCAATCCGGCGTATCCCATCGCCCCGACGTGTCCGTTGAACGCCACCGAGTGCGATGCGCCGCTGCGTCTCGCCGGCATTCCGTTGAGTTGGGCGGGTCGAGCCGAGGCCAGCGATACCTGGGGCGATGTCTCATGGCGTCTGAACCTCGACTGGACGCCCGATGACAACACCCTCGTCTACCTCTCCGCCACGACCGGCTACCGGGCGGGGGGATACGGGCTCGGCATTGCGGATGCCCGGGCGGGTGAAGCCGGCAGCATCGCGCCGCTATCGTACGACCAGGAGGAGGTCCTCGCCTTCGAACTCGGCTACAAGGGCACGCTCCTCGACGAGACCCTGCAGCTCAACATGGCGGTCTACACCTACGACTACGAGAACTATCAGGACCAGATCGACACCTACGATCCCACGCAGGAGGTTGTCCGTGACGTGCCGACCAACACGGGGGACGCGCGCAACTCGGGCTTCGAGGCCGACATCACCTGGCTGCCGACGGACGCGCTGACCATCAACGCCAACTACTCGTACGCCGACACCGAATACCAGGACAGCTTTGTGATCGCCGAGGATGACAACCCCTTGCGGCCCGTACCGCTCTTCGGCAATCGAGTCACCGACCTGATCGGCAACAGCCTGAAGCGCATCCCGGAACAGAAGGCCACCCTGTGGGCCAGCTACGAATGGACGCAGGCCACGGGCCGTCTCACCGCAAGCGGCAGCCTGAGCTATACGGGCGACTACTACTCCAGTCCAATCGTACGGGATCTCGACCGGGTGCCGGACCGCACCCGCGTGGACTTGCGGCTTACCTGGCTGAACGCCGACGAGTCGTTGCGAGTGTCCGCATTCGTCGACAACGTGTTCGACAAGAACAATCTGCGTGGCATTGGTACAGGAGACCACAACGACTTCTACCGGCTGACCGGTTCCCTGCTGTACCCGCGCTACTGGGGTATCGACGTGCGCCGGACGTTCGGGTCCTGAGAAGGAACGGGAGACTGGCCGACGGCGCTCCGTGGGCGCGTGGGGGATGGCACACGGGCTTTCGCCTTAGGGGGTCGGATACGGGAAGCGGATCGACTCCGCTCTAACGCCGAATAGGGAACGGCCGATAGGGGCGAGCGGCTAGCGCCGACTCGTCGAGATCGATGCCGAGCCCGGGTTCCTGCGGCAAGTCGATGTATCCGTCGACGACGCGCCAGGGCTCCCGCGCGATCTCGCGGCCGAGTTCCTCGAGGTTGACGAAATACTCGGTGATCAGGAAATTCGGCATCGTCGCGGCGACGTGCGCCGTGGCGGCCAATCCAACCGTCGTGCTGTTGAAGTTGTGCGGCGACACGGCGACGAAATAGGCCTCGGCCATGGCGGCGATTTCCTTCAGCTCCAGGATGCCGCCGACGTTGCACACGTCGGGATTGATGATGTCGGCGGCGCCCTGTTCGAACACCTCGCGGAAGTCGAACTTGGTATACAGCGCCTCGCCGGTGACGACGGGAATGTTGATGTCGCGTTTCGCCCGGGCCAGGGCGGGGACGTTCTCGGCCAACACCGGTTCCTCGAACCAGAACGGCGCGGCGCATTCGATGGCGCGGGCAATGCGCACGGCGTGCATGGGTGCCAAGCGCCGATGCATCTCGACGAGGATGTCCACATCGGCGCCCACCGCGTCGCGTACCGCGAGCACGTTCTCGATGGCGCGGTGTTCGACGTCCTTGTCGACAAAGGTCCGCCACGGACCGGGCACGGGATCGAACTTCAGCGCACTGAAGCCGCGTTCGACGACCTCGACGGCCTTCACCCCCAACTCGTCGGGCGAGCCCGCGCCACCGGACCAGCCGTTCGCATAGACCCGGATCCGGTCGCGGCAGGCCCCGCCGAGAAGCGCGTGCACGGGCATCCCGGCGACCTTGCCCTTGATGTCCCACAGCGCCTGTTCGAGACCGCTGACCGCGCAGTAGAGATCCATCGATCCCCGCCGTGCGGCGAAGTCGTCGAAGGTCGTCTGCGTAAACGCCTTGATGCGACCCGGGTCGCGGCCGATCAGGTAGCGCTTGATCTGATCGATGTGGGCGGTGATCTGCAGATCGCGGTCCGACTGCGTGTAGCACTCGCCCCAGCCGTACACACCGCAGTCGGTGTCGATCCGAACGAAGCAGAGGTTCTTGCCGCGGCCGGGGTGGACCAGGAAGTGTCGGACATCGGTGATCTGCATTGGATCGATTGGCGCGAAGTTCGCGTTCTCATTGACAATACCCCGATTGTAACGAGCGTGTGCCGCTCGATCGCGTATGTCGCCGCGATCGCGCACGAGATTGACGCTTGTCGTATGCGGCTTCGGTTGGGGCGTGCGTGGGATGATGCTTGAAAAGACCTGATATCGGTGCCAGCATTCGGCATCGATATCAGCACCGATAGATACCATGCGATACGTAACGATGACCGAACTCAAGCAACGGGCCAGTCGAATTCTGGACGAGAAGCAACCGACGGCCATCCTGCGCAACAGCAAGGTGGAGGGATACTACGTACCCGTGGAGTCCCTCGCCTTCGATGAGATCGACGACGCACGCGCCGCCGAACTCACCGAGTCGGTTCTTGATCAGCGCTCCGAAGTCCTCGCCTACCTGGCGAAGCGGTGAGCATCGCGCTGCCGACAGAGCAGCAGATCGCCGACCTGCACGAACACTTGCTGGCAAGACACGGCGGATTGCCGGGGTCCCGAGTGGACACATCCGTCGGTGCCGTACTCGGCCGCGTCCACATGAACCTCGCATACCAATTCGAAGACCCGACGGTTGCGCAGGCACGGTCGGTCATCCGTTCAACGATGCGAACAAGCGCACGGCCCTCGCCGTTGGCGACCTGATCCTGTTGATGAACAACCAGAAGATAATTGCAGGCAAGTACGGGATCGAACTCGCCGACCTCGTCATCGAGCTTGCGGCGGGCAACATCGATCGAGACCGATTCATCGAAACGTACATTGAAATGCTGGGGCGCGACTAGGCGGCCGGTCGGCTCGCGGGCACCGGTCAACCGGATACTTCCACCCCATGCCAGAACGCCACACGCCCCTCGATCTGCCGGGCGGCCGGTTTCGGTGACGGGTAGTACCAGACCGCGTCGCGATTGGTCTCGCCGCCGATGGTCAGGTGGTAGTAGTGAGCCGTGCCTTTCCACGAGCAGACCGTCGTCGTGTCGCTCGGTGCCAACACGTTTTCATCCAACGTGGACCGCGGGAAGTAGTGGTTCCCCTCGACCACGACCGTGTCGTCGCTCTCGGCGATCACGTATCCATTCCAGACCGCTTTCACGTTGTCGTCTCCTCGCCTGCGAAGACCGATGGCGTCCCGCGGAGGCTGATCCGGTGCAGTAGGCGCGTATCGTCGGGGCCCGTTGCGGCGGCCAGGGGCGTCGCGCTGTGCATGGTCGTGGGGTTGTCCCACATGATGAGATCGTGGACACGGTAGCTGTGGCATGCGACGAACCGATCCGCGAAGGCGTGGTCGCAGAGTTCATTCAGCAGCGCTTCGGCCTCTGCCTGAGCCATGCCGACGATGCCTTGGCTTGTCCCGGTGATGGCGTACAGGGTCTTTTGGCCGGTGACGGGGTGGCGCCGTACCAGTGGATGGGTGACGGTCGTGCTCTGGTCCCAGCCCTTCGGCGGAATGGGCACGTGGTCCCCGGGGCGCGCGGCCACCGACACGCCGTGGCGGTGGATGACGGTCAGGTCTTCGATCCTGCGTTTGGTCGACTCCGGCAGGGACGCGTAGGCAGAGGCCATGTCGCAGAACTTCGTCGCGCCGCCCTGCATCGGTACCTGCACCGAGTACAACAGAGTGACCGAGGACACTTCGTTCCGGAACGACTGATCGGTGTGCCAGTGAGCCGCACCGAGCCTGCGCGCCTCTGTGTCGATGCCGCTGTTCGTGATGTTGGCGATCTCGGGGAAGTCGGCATCGCCGCTCAACCGGATGGGGTCGCCGACCCGGCGCGCGAACTCGACGAACTGCGTCTTGGTCAGTCCGGCGGTTCGAAGTACCACGAACCGCTGTCTGTAGAGGTCCGTCAGAACCTGCTTCAGGGCGGCGTCACCAAGGCGCGGCACGTCGGCGTCGTGCACTTCGACGCCGAAGTTCCCGTTCAATGTCTCCACGCCCCAGCCCAACGGCCCGTCCACAACGGTTTGGTTGCGAAGAGTATATGTCTGGCGACCGCGTACGCATTGACGCCTATTGAGATCCGCTTCGGCGACCAGGTGGTGATTTGGGCAAGCAAGTGATATGTTCTGATAGCAATTCATAGCTCAAGAGTCTATTGCCATGGCGACGGTGCAGATCAGTGCGAGAGTGGACGAGACCCTCAAGATCGCCTTGGAGCACTACTGCCGGTCGCGGGGCATTGTCATGAACCACTTCATCCAGGAAGCGCTGCTTGATCGCTTGGAGGAACTCGAGGACATCGAGGACTTGAAGGAGATCCGTCACGAACCGACTCGGCCGCTGTCCGAGGTACTGAAGGACCTCAAGCTCGATGGCACGCTATGACATCCAGATCAGTCGAACGGCCGAACGGCAACTAAGTAAACTCCCACGCAACGATCAAGAGCGCATAGCCCGGACAATCTTGACCTTGACAATCGATCCGTATCCCCGTGGCGCGAGGAAACTCTCCGGGTACGACGACGTCTATCGAGTTCGTGTGGGAAGCTACCGAGTCCTTTACAGCGTATCGACGACGACGCTGATCGTCATCGTATTGAAGGTGGGACACCGCAAGGACGTCTACCAGTAGTTCCCAAGGCGAGATCGCCACTTAGTCCGATCGGGTTGCCCCCGGGCACCCGGCACCCGCTGGATTCAGCAAGCCGAGTCGCGGTCGGTTATGCTTCGAGGTCGCGTGACGCAACGACCACGATGTCCGAACTCGACCGACAACTGACCCTCGGCCTGCCGCGGCGCCAAGGGCTCTACGACCCGGCGCAGGAGAAGGATTCCTGCGGGGTCGGCTTCATCTGCGACATCAAGGGCCGCGCCAGCCGGGAGATCATCGACTCGGCGGGCCACATGAACTGCTGCATGGTGCATCGCGGCGGCCTCGGCTACGAGAAGAACACCGGTGACGGCGCGGGCATCCTCACCGGTCTACCCCACAGGTTCCTGGCCAAGGCCGCGAAGCGGGATCTTGGCATCGAACTCCCCGAACCGGGTCACTACGGTGCGGGAATCGTCTTTCTGCCTCGAACCCCGGATGAGCGCACACGTTGCAAGGCGGTCGTCGAGGAGGAGATCGCCAACGCCGGACAGCGGCTTCTCGGCTGGCGGCCCGTACCCACCCGACCCGACGAGGCGGACATCGGCAACGCGGCACGGGCGTCGATGCCGGCCATGGAGCAACTGTTCATCGGCAGCGACCTCGAAGGCGACGCGCTCGAACGCAAGCTCTATCTCATCCGCAAGGCGGCCACCCACCGCCTGCGCACCGACGACAGCCTGACCGAGCGCCTGCTGCTGTTCTTCGTCAGCCTGTCCGCCAAGGTCATCGTCTACAAGGGCATGCTGACGCCGCACCAGCTCTTTCCGTTCTACCCGGACCTCGAGGATGCGGACTACGAATCGCATCTCGCCATGGTGCACTCGCGGTTCTCCACCAACACCTTCCCGTCGTGGGACCGGGCGCAGCCGAACCGCTTCATGAGCCACAACGGCGAGATCAACACGCTGCTCGGCAACAAGAACTGGATGAACGCCCGCCAGGGCGTGGTGAAGAGCGACCTGTTCGGCGACGACCTGACGAAGCTCTTCCCGGTGGTCGAACCGGACTGTTCCGACTCCGGTACGTTCGACAACGTCCTGGAGTTCCTGCTCATGACCGGGCGGACGCTCCAGGAAGCGGTGCTGATGATGATCCCGGAAGCCTGGCAGCAGCACCCGACCATGGACCCGGCGAAGCGCGCCTTCTACGAGTACCACGCCTGCCTGATGGAACCCTGGGACGGCCCGGCGTCCATCGCCTTCACCGACGGCACCTACATCGGTGCCGTGCTCGACCGCAACGGACTCAGGCCGTCGCGCTACTACGTCACCGAAGACCACAAATGCATCATGGCCTCCGAGGTGGGCGTCGTCGACGTCGACCCGGCCAAGGTGGTGGCCAAGGGCCGCCTGCAGCCCGGCAAGATCTTCCTCATCGACTTCGACGCGGGTCGCCTGATCCCCGACGAGGAGATCAAGTCCGAGTGGGCCCAACGTCGACCCTACGGCGAGTGGCTGGAACGGCAGCGGGTGGAACTGGACGACGTCGCGCCCGCCGAAGCGTTCGGATTCGACAAGGCCACACTTCTGCCACGCATGCAGGCCTTCGGCTACACCGCGGAGACCATGCAGTTCATGCTGCTGCCGCTCGTCACCGAGTTGCGCGATCCGTTGGGTTCCATGGGCAACGACAGCGCCCTGGCGGTGATGTCCGACAAGCCGCGCATGCTCTACGACTACTTCAAGCAGCTCTTCGCGCAGGTCACGAATCCCGCCATCGACTCGATCCGCGAGGAGGTCATCATGGCGCTGGAGTGCGCCATCGGACCGGAGCGCAACCTGCTCGAGGCCACGGAGGAGCACGCCCACCGGTTGCGTGTGCCGCACCCGATCCTGTCCAACGACGAGTTGGCGTCGCTCGCGAACATTCGCCACCGCGGCTGGCGGTCGCGCACCATCGACATCACCTTCCCGCGGGATTCCGGCGAATCCGGCCTGCTCGCGGCTTTCGACCGGATCTGCGCGGAGGCCACCGCCGCCATCGACGCCGGCATCGAACTCATCATCCTGAGCGACCGCGCCATCGGTACCGACAACGTGCCGATCAGCGCGCTGGCCGCGACGGGCGCCGTGCATCACCACCTGGTGCGGACCTTGGCCCGCACCCGCGTCGGCCTCGTCGTCGAGACCGGCGAAGCCCGCGAGGTGCATCACCATTGCCTGTTGATCGGCTTCGGTGCGGACGTCATCAACCCGTATCTCGCCTTCGAGGCCCTCTGGGACGCGCGACGCAACGGCTACCTCGTGGACGCGGACCACGTCGCGACCGATGACGACGTCGTCGAGGGCTACCGGAAGGGCGTCTCCAAGGGCATGCTCAAGGTCATGGCCAAGATGGGCATCTCCACGCTCCAGTCGTACAAGGGCGCGCAGATCTTCGAAGCCGTGGGGCTTGCCGAGGATGTCGTGGAACGCTGCTTCGAGGGTACCGCGAGCCGGGTCAAGGGCGTCGGCTTCGACGTCCTGGCCGAGGAGATGCAGCGCCGTCACGCGTTCGGCTTCCCGCCCCGGGACGTGGTTTCGCTGCCGGTGCTGCCGAACCCCGGCGACTTCCACTGGCGCCGCCACGGCGACACCCACATGTGGGACCCGGAGTCCATCGCCAATCTCCAGGTCGCGGCCCGGGGCAATGACGAACAGGCCTACTGGCGGTTCGCCAAGCAGGCCAACGAGGAGAGCACCCGGCGCTCGACACTGCGTGGCCTGCTGACGTTCAACGACGCGGTCAACGGCGGCGAGATTCCGCTGGACGAGGTCGAGCCCGCCGCCGAGATCGTCAAGCGTTTCGCCACCGGCGCCATGAGCTTCGGATCGATCTCCGCGGAAGCCCACGAGAGCCTCGCCATCGCCATGAACCGCATCGGCGGCAAGTCGAATACCGGCGAGGGCGGCGAAGACCCCGAGCGCTTCATCCCGCTGGCGAACGGCGACTCCAAGCGTTCGGCCATCAAGCAGGTGGCCAGCGGCCGCTTCGGCGTCACGGTCAACTACCTGACCAATGCCGACGAACTGCAGATCAAGATCGTCCAGGGCGCGAAGCCGGGGGAGGGCGGCGAACTGCCGGGGCGCAAGGTGGACGACTACATCGCCAGGATCCGCCACTCGACGCCCGGCGTGGGCCTCATCAGCCCGCCGCCGCACCACGACATCTATTCCATCGAGGACATCGCCCAGCTCATCCACGACCTGAAGAACGGCAACCCCCAGGCGCGCATCAGCGTCAAGCTGGGCGCCGAGATCGGCGTCGGCACGGTTGCGGCCGGCGTCGTCAAGGCGCGAACGGATCACCTGGTGATCGCCGGCGATACCGGCGGCACCGGGGCGTCGCCGTTGACGTCCATCAAGCACGCCGGCGTGCCTTGGGAGCTGGGCATCGCCGAGACCCATCAGACCCTGGTGATGAACAACCTGCGCTCCCGCGTCGCGTTGCAGACCGACGGCCAGTTGAAGACCGGACGGGACGTCGCCATCGCCGCGTTCCTGGGGGCCGAGGAGTTCGGCTTCGCCACCGCGCCGTTGGTGGCCATGGGCTGCATCATGATGCGCAAGTGCCACCTGAACACCTGTCCGGTGGGCATCGCGACCCAGGACCCGGATCTCCGGCGCAAGTTCGCGGGCGCCCCGGAGCACGTCGTCAACTACTTCTTCATGATCGCCGAGGAACTGCGGCTCATCATGGCGAAGCTCGGTTTCCGCACCGTCAACGACATGATCGGCCGGGTGGACGCCCTCGAGGTGGATGCGGCGGTCGAACACTGGAAGGCGAAGGGCTTGGACTTCTCCACGATCCTGGAGCCCGCCGCCGAGCCCGAGAACTGCCTCGGCGTGTACCGAATACACGATCAGGACCACGGTCTCGCCGACGCCATCGACAACGAGCTGATCGAGTACGCGAAGCCGGCGATCGAGCGGGGCGAACGCGTGTACCGCGCGTTGCCGATCGTCAACGTCAACCGCGTCGTCGGCGGGATGCTGTCGAACCACATCATCCGCGAGGTCGGCCCCGGAATGCTTGCCGACGGTTCGATCCACTTCAAGTTCACCGGCAGCGCCGGCCAGAGCTTCGGCGCCTGGCTAGCCCAGGGTGTCACCCTCGAGGTCGAAGGAGACGCCAACGACTACGTCGGCAAGGGTCTCTCCGGCGGCCGGCTCATCGTCTATCCGCCGAAGTCGAGCACGTTCAGGGCGGAGAAGCAGATCCTGGTCGGCAACGTCGTGCTCTACGGCGCCACCGCCGGCGAGTGCTTTTTCCGGGGGGTCGCCGCCGAGCGGTTCGGCGTGCGCAACAGCGGCGCCCATGCGGTGATCGAAGGCGTCGGCGACCACGGCTGCGAGTACATGACCGGCGGTCGCGTGGTCATCCTCGGTCCGACCGGGCGAAACTTCGCGGCGGGCATGAGCGGCGGCGTCGCGTACGTCCTGGACGAGGACGATTCGTTCGCGGGGCAATGCAACCCCGGCATGGTGGATCTGGAACCGCTGGTCGCCGTGGATGACGTCGAGGAAGTCCGTTCCCTCGTCGACAAGCACCGGCAGTACACGGGGTCGACGGTCGCGGCACGGCTGCTCGACGACTGGGATCGAGCGCGCGAACAGTTCGTCAAGGTGATGCCGCGGGACTACAAGCGTGTTCTGGAGGAACGCAAGGCCGCGCGCCGACATTCACGTGAACCCCTCGTGGCCCAGGTGGCGGCGAGTGGGTAAAGCCTCGGGATTCAAGGAGTATGTTCGCGACGCGGCCCCCTATCGACATGCGATAGAACGGATCGCGGACTTCCGGGAGATCTACACCGAGCACGACCCCGTTCGGCTCACCACCCAGGCCGCTCGCTGCATGGACTGCGGCGTGCCGTTTTGCCAGTCCCCGGACATGGTCCACGGCCGCAGCGGCTGCCCGATCCACAACCTGATTCCGGAGTGGAACGACCTCGTCTACCGCGACCAGTGGCGCGACGCCCTGGACCGCCTGCACAAGACCAACAACTTCCCGGAGTTCACCGGCCGTGTTTGCCCGGCGCCCTGCGAGGGATCGTGCGTCCTCGGCATCACGGACCCGCCGGTGACCATCAAGAACATCGAGATGGCCATCATCGACCGCGGCTTCGAGGAAGGCTGGGTGGTGCCGCTGACGCCTGAGGATCGTACCGGCCAGCGCGTCGCCGTGGTCGGATCGGGTCCGGCCGGACTCGCGGCGGCGGCGCAGCTCAACACGGCCGGACACACCGTCACCGTCTACGAACGCGCCGACCGGATCGGCGGGCTGCTGATGTACGGCATTCCCAACATGAAGCTCGACAAGGGCATCGTCGACCGTCGCGTCGACCTGATGCGCGAGGAAGGCGTCGAGTTCGTCACCGACGCCAACATCGGCGACGGTACCGACGGCACGTTGGCGGTCACCGATCTGCTCGACGACGTGGACGCCCTGCTCCTGGCGACCGGCGCCACGGTACCCAACAACCTGCCGATCCCCGGACGCGAACTCGACGGCGTTCACTTCGCCATGGAGTTCCTCCACGCGAACACCAAGAGCCTGCTCGACAGCGGGCATGCCGACGGCGACTACATCGACGCCAAGGACAAGAACGTCATCGTCATCGGCGGCGGCGACACCGGCACGGACTGCATCGGCACCGCCATGCGCCAAGGCTGCAAGACCCTCGTGAACTTCGAAATCGTGCCCGACCCGCCCGCCGAACGCGCCGGCAACAATCCATGGCCGACGTGGCCGTTCATCTACCGGGTCGACTACGGTCACGAAGAGGCCGCGGCGAAGTTCAACCGCGACCCGCGCGAGTACCGCACGTCGGCGGTGGCGTTCCACGGCGACGGCAACGGCCGGGTGAAGTCGCTGACGGCGGCCGAGTACGACGAGAAGTTCCAGAAGGTCGAGGGCACCGAGCGCAGCTACGACGCGGACCTCGTGCTGCTGGCGATGGGATTCCGGAGCCCGGAGCACGACGTCAGCGAACCGCTTGGCCTCGAACTCGACCAGCGGTCCAACTACCAAGCCGAGAAGGGCGTCTACCGGACCAGCAACCCCAAGGTGTTCGCCGCCGGCGACTGCCGCAGCGGCCAGTCGCTGGTGGTCCGGGCGATCAACGAGGGCCGCGAGGCGGCGC
>JAGWBN010000082.1 GCA_021295875.1 Pseudomonadales bacterium | reverse complement strand
TGGCTCGCCGAGCTGGAGACCGTGCCGCCGACCCCGCACCGCTACGACATCGCCCGGGTGCTCTACATCCGTTTCGCCGTGCTCGATGCCGAAGCCGCCGTCGACCACGCCTTGCTGGGCGCGACCAAACCCGTGTGGCTCGAGGCCATCTTCAGAGCCTGGGGGGAGTTCGATCACGCTGCGGCATTGATGCGGGCATCCAACCTGCATCCATCCGCGAGGCTGGCGGCATCCCGGGCCTTGCTGCAGCTCGGTGGGTCGGAGACCGAATTGCGGTCGGTGGTGGAACGGTTGGACGAGAACGTGAATCTTGAGCAGTTCCGCCTCTTGATGGCGCTCTCGGGGGATACTGCACCCATACCCACACCCGCGGAACGCCTGCTTGCGGAGATGGAGGCGCGCAAGCTCGCAAGGCGCGATGGCGAGTCGCATGCCGATGCATGGAACCGCGCGCTCGGCATCGAAGATCCCCACGTGCGTCACACCCTGGCTGAATGGACCGCACTCGACTGGGCCGCGGTGGATCCCCGGGCCGCCCTCGCCGCCCTCGACTCGCTGCCCGCGGACGACATGGTGGTGACGGTGTCCGGCGACGAGGGTGTCGATCGCTCGGTGGGCATTCGACCACTTCAGAGGCGGATCCGCGGGAGGATCATTGAACGATGGGCTGACAGCGACCCGGACGCAACGCTTGCATGGGTACTCGAACAGCAGGACGGCTTCTACGTCCAGGCCCCCATGATCGCCTTCGCCCGCCGGTCGCCGGAGGACGCGATCGCTCGCCTCGCCACCATTCCGGAAAGCCTGCGGGAAAGCGCGACGGGAGCCGTCCTCCGGACAATCGCGTACCACGATCTGGACCGCGCACTGGAGTGGTTCGCGACCCTCGACATCGGTTCAAAGGCGAGGCACACCTGGTCCCTGCGGCGGCTGCTGATCGAGCGTCGTTCGCCCGAGGGGGCCCTCGGCTGGGCCATGTCCGTGGATCATCGAATCCGCACCCGGGAAGTCAGCGGGATGATCCAGGATGTCCACGGCGATGACCGCGTCGAAGCGCTGCGACTGCTCGATACCATCGACGATCCCGCACTGCAGACTGCTGCGGCGACCTCGCTGGTTTGGCGCGAGGTGCGACACGACGCCGAACAGGCGCTCGCCTGGGCCCGCGACTTCGAACCCGAGTCCAAGCGATCCGAACTGGTTGTCAAGGTATTCGGCGCCTGGTCCCGTCGGGATCCCACGGCGGCCTATCGAGTCCTCTCCGAACAGCGCGGCGGTCCGGTCCGGGACCAAGCCGCCGTGGCGATGATGTCCGATCTCGTGAAGCACGACGTGGACTTGGCCGAACGCCTCTTCGAGTTGATCGAAGCGTCGGAACAACAGGCCAGGGCAGCCGAATCGCTCCATGGGCACTTCAGCGACGACGAGCCCGACTCGGGCAAGGCCGAGCGCTACCGCAGGTACCTTGACGATGGCGGCTGAAGAACCGACATGCGTATTCGTCGCGCTCGCGCTCGCGGTCGTACTTGCGTCGTCCCTCGACGGCGTGGCGGCCGAACGGCAGGGGCTGGACGCGCAGGTGGCCAGTCTGTTGGAGATCGCCGCTGGCGCCAACAGCTTCGACCGGAACCGTGCGCTCTATGAATTCATCGCCGATGTCGACCAGGGACGCCTCGAGCGATTGCTGGCCGAGGTGGCGGGTATGTCCGCGTCCCCGCGCCGGGACGACATCTCGCGTGTCCTCTATGTCCGCTATGCGTCAATGGATCCGGCCGCTGCCGCGGACCACGCATCGCGGGCGCGGGCCAGTCCGGATGTCGTCTCGGCGGTGTTCCGCGCCTGGGCCCACGTCGATCTCGACTCCGCCGTGGCGCGCGCCGCCGAGCTTCCGACCAGCGTTAGAGCGGACGCGGCGCGGGCGCTGCTGCAACTCGACCTGCCGACGCAACAGCGGGAAGCGATCGCCGAACACTTGGCGACGCGCCCCGCCATTGTCGAGATCTCGAAGCCCGAGGCACCGCCGCCGGATGAAGCCTACGACGAGGCTTTGTCGCGCATTGGTGCGATGCCCGATGAGAGGTTGCGTCGGAAGGAAGCGAGGGCGGTAGCCTCGGCATGGGCGGCAGCCGACCCCGCCGGTGCCCTGGCGGCGATCATCGCTTGGCAGAGCGATGCGGACGTCAAGGATTCCATGCGGCACCAAATCATGGACGAGTGGTCCTCGGCGGATCCTCGAACCGCAATGGATTGGTTGCTGGCGAGCGAATCCAACCAGCTCCCGAACTTGGTGTCTTTCGCATTCCTGCATCTGGCCAAGTCCGAGCTAGCCGATGCCGAAGCGCTCATCGCGACGATTCCCTCGGAGACGGCGAGGCGACATGCCCGGGTGGGTCAGGGAGATTTGGACCTCATGCTGGCGGCGTTCGAGGATCTCGATGCGCGCGATCAGCCAATGGCAGTCGCCGGTCTCGCCGAGCGTTTGGCACGCGAGTCGCCGGAACGGGCATTCGAGTGGTTCATGGGCCTCGACGAGGAAGTTCGAAAGGACCGGTTCAATTGGACGCTGAGCGCACTCCACCGGCAGGAGCCCGCGCTTGCCAAAGAGCTAATTCGGGGGGTCGCGGATCCGCGATTGCGCATCGATGCCGCAAGGGCGGTGACGCGCCCTGGGAACGTTGGCGCGGAGGATCTGCGCTGGGCCGAGTCCCTCGGTACGGAAGAGGAGTACGCGCCGGTGGTGGGTGATGTGTTCTACGGGTGGTTCGGTCACGATGCCGAAGGCGCCAATGCGGCCCTCCGGCGGTATCCGCGGGGAGCGGCGCGCGATGACGCCCTCGACCGCCTCGTGGGTGCCAACCTCTCGGCTTTCGACCCCCAGGCCGCGGAACGTCTATTCGACGCCATCGAGTCGCCCGACAAACGCCGCGGGGCGGCCAGCCGCCTCCACCGGTACTACACGGAGGTGGACCCGAACGAACGCAAAGCGGCAGTATTCCGAGACCTCGCGGCGGACGAAGATCCATAGGAGCGACTGCGGAACAAGGACGTCGTCATTGCCGCGTCGTCGGCGACTCAACCCTCTGAGGCGATTGCAGGCAGTAGCGGAGGCACGCGCTCATGGTATGCCGTTCAAGCTCCGTCGCGGCCTTGTCCAGGCCAGCTTGGGCGACCTCGATGGCCTCGTCGCGGTAACCGTAGGTGGCGAGCACGCGCGCCAAGGTGTCGACGACCTCAATGTCGTCGCCGCCTGTCATGTCGAACGCCTCGTGTGCCTGGGTAAGGTTCGCTTCGGCGGGGTCGCCCGTGAGGTAGCCAGCCCACGCCAGGGCCCTTCGCGTCTCGGCGTCGTCGAGGGTATTGATCAGGCGTTCCGCTAGTCGCGCGGCGTCCTCGTCACGACGGGCACCGAGGAGCACTTCGTAGGAGGAAGCGACGCCACGACGCAGCAGGTCCTTCAGCGTATCCTCAAGAAAGGTCGGACCTGCCGTCCTCGCCAGTTCCTCGACCGGCGCTTGCAGTGCGTCATCCATCTCGGCGAGCTCCTCGTCCGTGAACACCGACGCCTCGAACTGCTCGAAGGCGCGTGCCACCCGCGCGGGTATGTCGAACTCCTCCACGACTCGCGCGTACTCTTTCGCATCGACCAGGAGTCGAACCACGTCCTCTTCGAATCCGAACAGCGCAATGCCTGAGAGCCTTCCTTCTCGCTTGACCTGGTCGTACAGCGACAGCGTGGCTTCTTCGGTCGCGAGCCACTGATTGATGCTGGTGTAGACGGAAACGTCTTCGTATTCGGCGGTGCCGTCGAGTATCCGCGCCTGGGCGGCGCTGCGACGTTCGTCCAAGGCATCCATCGCCGGTGGATAGTGACGCGCGAACTCGGCTATCTCCGACAGCCAAAACGACACGCGAACGCCGGTGTAGGACGAGTCCTGCTTGGCACCCTCGTCGAAACACCACAGGTACTCCCGCAGGGCCGCTTCATCGTGTCCCAGCTCCGCGTAGGCCCTGGCGAGGTCCATCCGGAGGTCCGGGTCATTGGTTCCTTCTTCTTCGAGCGCCTTCTTCGCGCGTCCGATCGCGTTTTCGCCGCGCAGGACGCTTGCACCAAACGCCAGGAACGGTGCGCTTGCCCTCTTGCCGCCAAGGCGGTCCAGCAGATCACCCTCGGGCGAAACGAAGACGTAGTTCGGGTACGACCGGACCCCGAAACGCTTCGCCAGCGCTTCGTTCGTCTCGTTGGCCTCCGCGTCCACCTTCAGTGCCACCGTGTGTTCAGCGAGCCAGGCGCCGACCTCGGGATCCTGAAACGTGGTGGCGTCCATCTCCCGGCAAGGCACGCACCAGGTCGTGAAGAAGTCGATGAACACCAGCTTGTCTTCCACGTCGGCCCGCTGGAGCGCCTGGTCGATGGTCAGCTCATGGAATTCGACACCGCCGTCGCTTTGGCAAGCGACGGCGAGCAGCAAAGCGCCGAGTGCAATCTGAAACCGCTTCATGGACACGGCTATTGAAAGCGTCGCCGTCGCGCGTAGTCCATCAAGGTCGCCGGGCAGGCAACGGTCGGAGGTGGTGGATGGGGCTACTTCCATGAGAGGCGGTCCCCGCGGAACTGCCAGGTGCGTTCGATCTCCAGCAGGTCGGTGCTTTCGCGCAGGCGCGGCGGAAAGGGCGAGTAGGGTGCGCCCAACTCGACGATGCGCACGGCGGCCTCGTCGAGCACCTCGTGGCTGCTGGGTTCGAGCACGCGGACGTCCACGAGGGTACCGTCGGCGGCGATGGACACCAGCAGCAGGAGTGTGCCGGTCAAGCCCTTGGTGCGGGCCTCGGCCGGGTAGTTGATCCTGCCGATCCGTTCGATCTTCCGCCGCCAGGACTCGAGGTAGTAGGCGAGGTCCGTATCCGCCCGTGCGACATGGCCCACGCGCCGTGTGCGGCTGTCGGTCGGCTCGCGACGTCCGCTCTCCAGGGATGCGATTTCCCGGGCAAGGTCGGACACGGTCCTTCCGGCCAAGGCGTCGGGGGGAACGTCTGGTTGCGCCGCCTCCACCGACTCGCGCGGCTCCGTCGGGAGGTGACGTGGTGGGCTCACCGTGGCTGGTGCCGGGGGCAGATCGGATAGCGTCTCGGCGACGGGTTCCGGCCGGTTCGGTACCTCGACGACCGGGTCGGGAAGGGCCGGCGCGGCGGCGAGCTTGAGTTCGATCACGGCTGGGAGTGCGGACGGCGTTCCTCTCGGCAGATCGATGTTGAGGACCGCGATGAGGTGAATCGAGGCCGCGGCGAGGACACACAGCGCCATCCGCCCCCGACGAGGAGCAAACGCCGGCAG
The DNA here is from genome assembly GCA_021295875.1 of Pseudomonadales bacterium. Taxonomy (GTDB): domain Bacteria; phylum Pseudomonadota; class Gammaproteobacteria; order Pseudomonadales; family Azotimanducaceae; genus VXYL01. Next base: position 7,599 of record JAGWBN010000082.1, on the reverse strand, counting down.
CGACACGACTGAGCCCTCAACCATGCCGGGTCGCTGGCTCATGGTCCGTTGCCGGATCCACTCGCCAGCCTGTCGAGCAGATCCGCGGCGATGTCCAGACCGAATTGCCGGTCGAGTTCGCGAATGCAGGTCGGACAGGTGACGTTGATCTCGGTCAGGTAGTCGCCGATCACGTCGATGCCGACGAAACGCAGTCCTCGACGACGTAGTTCGGGCCCGACGTGGGCCGCGATGGAGGCGTCGCGTTCGCTCAGGGGCTGGCCGACACCCTCGCCGCCGGCGGCCAGGTTGCCCCGACTCTCGCCGGCCTTGGGAATGCGCGCGAGCGCGTAGGGAATGGGTTCGCCGTCGATCAGCAGGATGCGCTTGTCGCCCGCCTCGATTTCGGGGATGAACTTCTGCGCCATCACCGGACTGCCACCGTCCGCCGTGAGCGTCTCGATGATCACGTGCAGGTTGGGGTCGTCGCGGCGCACGCGGAAGATGCTCTTGCCACCCATGCCGTCGAGCTTCTTGAACACCACGTCGCCGTGTTCCGCGTGGAAGTCCAGGAGCAGGTCCCGGCGGGTCGCGACGATGAGCGGGGGCGTGACGTCGGCGAACCGGGTCGCGTAGAACTTCTCGTTGCAGTCGCGAAGGCTCGACGGGTCGTTGACCACGACAGCGCCCTCGTCGCGTGCCCGTTCGAGAAGGTAGGTCGCGTAGACGTATTCCATGTCGAACGGTGGATCCTTGCGCATCATCACCATGTCGACGTCGGCCAGGGCGGTGCGCGCCTCGGGCCCGAGGCGGTAGTAGCGGCTAGTGGAAATGCTGTCGAGATCGTCGAGGGCGTCGGCTTCGAGAGCGAGGTCGCGCGTCCAGCCGACGACCTGACCGTGCTGCAGCGCAAGATCGCCGACACCGAGCACGGACAACCGCCAGCCGCGTCGCTGGGCCGCCCGGATCATGGCCAGGGTGGAGTCCTTGTTGACGTTCAGCGTCGCGATGGGATCCATCACGAAGGCGATGTGGACCATGTCCTCTTACCACTTGGTACCGCCGCTCGGTCCGTCAACGGTAGCCGGGATGGTGACTCCGGACAAGGCGATGCCGAGGACGCGAGGGACGTACAGGCGCGCGGAATGCGCGGCTGACGAGTGACGTAAACTTGAGGCGTCTTCGCAAGACGCGGTGAAGCCTGTGGACGAGGCGCTTGGCCCGACCCTCGAGGATTGGCGGGCCGATCCTGCCGATCAGGACGCCATCGCGGGCGTCCGCGCCGGGTTCCTGGTACTGCAGGCCGTCGCCGGACACTCCCGCTCCAAAGCCGTCGACCAACTTGCCCGGTCGGCGGCGAATCTGCTCGACCGACTGCACGACGGCACGGTGGACCCGACCCCCGACGCCGTGTCCCTGGTCGCCGAGGCGGTGTCCTGCCTCCCCGGGATCGACGACGACATCGAACCCGAGGTCGCGGAGCGATTCGGCTCACTCGTGGAACGGATCGACGCCTTCGCCTCGGGTCTTGCCGGGGTGCCGATCGAAGCGGACGCGCCATCGCAGCGCAATCCCGGGGATCCGCCGTTGCTGACGGTTCGCCACGACGGTGTGCGCGTGACCCCTGGTTCGTTCGACGCGAGCCCCACGCCGACCGCCCCTGCCCCGGCGATCCAGGCGGCACTCGCGGCGCTGGCCGACCGACTTCGGTTTCAAGTCGACCGGCTGGCGACCCTGGCCGACGGAGACCCGGATCCGGACGAGATCGAGCGTCTTGCCCGACGTCTTGCCGCCACGGCGGATCTGGTCCAGCGTTTGAGGAGCGTGGTGTCGGGCCCGTAGGGCGACCGCGCACCCTTCGGGCGCGGTGCGCGTTTCGGCTGCGATGGGCCCCGGCTACAGCCCGAGGTTGCGGGCGATCTCGGCGGTCGGCGCGGCGTTGTTCATGGTATAGAAGTGAATGCCCGGCGCGCCGCCGTCGACGAGTGTCCGGCACAGCGTCGTCACGACCTCGCAACCGAAGGTGCGCAGCGCCTCGTCGTCGCCATGGAGTTCGTCGAGCCGCAGGCGGATCCAGCGGGGTATGTCGACGCCGGCCTTGTCGGAGAACTTCACCAAGTTCGCGTAGTTGGTGATCGGCATCACGCCGGGCACGATCGGCACGTCGATGCCGTGCGCCGTACAGCGGTCGCGGAAGTGGAAGAAGGCTTCGGCGTTGTAGAAGTACTGGGTGATGCAGCCGTCGGCGCCCGCATCGACCTTGCGCTTGAGAAAGCTGATGTCGGCTTCCGCCGTTGCCGCATCGGGATGCACTTCGGGATAGGCGCCGACTTCGATGGCGAGCGGTGCCTCGATGCGTTCGCGGATCAGCCGCACCAGATCCTCGGCGTGCCGAACCGACCGGGCGAGTCCGGCACCCGACGGCACGTCGCCGCGCAGTGCCACGATCCGGTCGATGCCGAGATCGAGGTAGTCGTTGACCAGCGCGATGACGGTGTCCCCGTCGTCGCTGCCCCAGGAGAGGTGCGGTACGGCATTGATGCCGGCCCCGCGCAGACCGGCCACCGTTGCGAAGGTGCGATCGCGCGTCGAACCACCGGCGCCGTAGGTCACCGAGTAGAAGGTGGGGCGGAAGAGGGCGAGCCGCTGTGCGGTGCGCACGAGATTGTCCCGGCCGCGTTGGGTGCGCGGTGGGAAGAACTCGAAGCTGACTTCGGCCACTGATTGCCCGGCTAGATTCGCTGACCGACGCCGATGTTCACGGTCGGTTTCATCGACGGGCGCCACGACTCGTTTTTGGTCGCCTCGCAAGGGGCTACGAGGCGGTCGCCGCGGCGCCTCCGGCCAGGGCGCGAAGTTCCTCGGCTTTGTCCGTTCGTTCCCAGGTGAAGGTCTCTTCCTCGCGGCCGAAGTGCCCGTAGGCCGCGGTCGGGCGATAGATGGGCCGCTTGAGGTCGAGCATGTCGATGAGCCCGCGGGGCTTCAAGTCGAAGCACTCACGGATGAGTTGCACGATTCTCGCCTCGGACACGGTGCCCGTACCGAAGGTTTCGACGCTGACGGAGGTGGGCTCGGCGGTTCCGATCGCATAACTGACCTGGATCTCGCAGCGCCTGGCGAGACCGGCGGCGACGATGTTCTTGGCGACGTAGCGTCCGGCGTAGGCGGCCGAACGGTCCACCTTGGACGGATCCTTTCCGGAAAAAGCGCCGCCGCCGTGGCGCGCCATGCCGCCGTAGGTGTCGACGATGATCTTGCGCCCCGTGAGCCCGCAGTCGGCAACCGGCCCGCCGACTTCGAACCGGCCCGCGGGGTTGATCAGCACCCGGGTCTCCGGCGCCATCCAGTTGCCGGGAATCTCGGGTTTGATGATCTCCTCCATGACCGCCTCGTGCAGCGTGGCGTTGTCCACCGACGGGGTGTGCTGGGTGGAGAGGACAATGGCGTCCACGGCGACCGGCTCGCCGTCGCCGTTGTAGCGGAAGGACAGTTGGCTCTTGCCGTCGGGGCGGAGGAAGTCCAGGCCCGTCCGGCGCACGACGGCGTGGCGCTGCATCAGCCGGTGGGCGTAGGTGATGGGCGCCGGCATCAGCACGTTGGTCTCGTCGGTTGCGTAGCCGAACATGAGTCCCTGGTCGCCGGCCCCCTGCTCGTGGTCGGCCCGCTCGTCGACGCCGTGGGCGATCTCCGCCGACTGCTGTCCCAAGGCGTCGATGACCTTGGCGGAGGCGAGGTCGTAGCCGCTGGCGGGGTCGCCGTAGCCGATGTCGTCGATGACGGTGCGTGCCAGATGGTCGATGTCCACGACCGTGTTCGAGCGGAACTCACCGGCCACCACCACCAGGTTGTCCTTGAGCAGCACCTCGCACGCGACGCGGGATTCCGCGTCCCCGGCGAGCATGGCGTCGAGAACGGCATCGGAGATCTGGTCGGCCATCTTGTCCGGATGACCTTCCGATACCGACTCGGAAGTGAACGCCGAGTAGTCAGCCATGGGACCCTTTCCCCGCTCGCAAGGGCGCGCATTGTACCCCGGCGGTTCCGCAGCGGACGCGCGCTGGTAGGCGCGGGCGGACCCAGGTCCGATGGGCGGCCGATGGGCGCGTTGGCGCTCTGGGCGGTGCACGGCTGGCAGTCTGATAGGCTGGCGGCCATGGCGAGCATCCCTTCGTTCTCGGCGTTCTCGGCGTTGTCGGACGCCACACTGCGCGGCAAGCGGGTGCTGGTGCGCGAAGATCTCAACGTGCCCATCGAGGCTGGCCGGGTGACCGGCATGGCACGGATCCACGCCGCACTGCCCACGCTGCGACGATGCCTCGATGCGGGCGCAGCGGTGCTGGTGACATCCCACCTGGGTCGCCCGGAGGAAGGTCGGCGGGATCCCTCGCTGTCCCTCGAGCCGGTGGCCCACGCCCTCGGCGAGGCGCTCGGTCATGCGGTCGGTTTCGAGACGGACTGGCACGACGGCATCGAAGTCGCTCCGGGCGAGGTCGTGTTGCTGGAGAACATTCGATTCGAGCCGGGCGAGACGACCAACGACCCGGCCCTGGCACGCCGCTTGGCGGCGCTTTGCGACATCTTCGTCATGGATGCCTTCGGCAGTGCGCACCGTGCCCATGCATCGACCGCCGGCGTCGCCCTGGCCGCCCGCGTGGCGTGTGCGGGACCGCTGCTGGAAGCCGAACTCGACGCCCTGGACCGGGCACTCGACGACCCGGCGCGGCCCTTGCTGGCCATCGTCGGCGGCGCCAAGGTGTCGACCAAGCTCGACGTGCTGGAGTCGTTGGCGTCCATTGCCGACGCCGTGATCGTCGGCGGCGGCATCGCCAACACCTTCCTGCTCGCCGCGGGCGACGACATCGGCGCTTCCCTGGCGGAGCCGGAGCAGGTCGACGTGGCGCGGCGGATCATGGCCAAGGTCGAGGTGCCGATGCCCGTCGACCTTATGACGGCGACGTCGTTGCATGCCGCACAGCCCGCCCGGCTTCGCCCGCGGGGCGAAGTGCAGAGCGACGAGTTGATCCTGGACATCGGTCCGGAAACCGCGAGAAGGCTACAGAGTGTGGTGCGCGATGCCCGCACGATCATCTGGAACGGCCCCCTGGGCGTCTTCGAGTTCGACCAGTTCGGCGAAGGAACCCGGTTGGTCGCCGAGGCGGTCGCCGCGTCGTCGGCGTTCTCGGTGTGGCGGCGATCGAGAAGTACGGCGTCGGCGAAGGCATTTCGTACCAGTCGACCGGTGGCGGTGCATTCCTCGAGGTCGTGGCTGGCGAGACCCTGCCCGGCGTGGCGGCGCTCACCGAGAGCGCAGCGTCGAGCTCCAAATGATCGAAGGACTGCGCCGGCTGCTGCCGCCGTCGCGGGTGACGACGGCGGCGGCGGACCTGGGGGTCTGGGGTCGCCCTCGGCCGTGGTGTTCCCGGAAACGGTGGACGAGGTCGTCGCCATCACGCGGTTGGCAAACGCCGAGGGGGGAGCGCTGGTGCCTTCGGGCGGACGAACCGGGCTTTCCGGCGGAGCCGTCGCAAGCTGCGGCGAGGTGGTGGTGTCGTTCGACCGGATGAACCGGATACTGGGTTTCGAACCCGCCGACCGCACCGTGCGTTGCCAGGCGGGCGTGGTGACGGCCGCACTGCACGAGTTCGCCGAGGAGCGTCGGCTCGCCTATCCCGTGGACTTCTCGTCCTCCGGATCGAGCCAGATCGGCGGCAACGTCGCGACCAACGCCGGCGGCATCAGGGTCATCCGCTACGGCATGACCCGGGATTGGATCGCGGGACTCACCGTCGTCACCGGCACCGGCGAGGTGCTTGCCCTGAACCGGGGTTTGGTCAAGAACGCCACCGGCTACGATCTGAGGCACCTGTTCATCGGTTCCGAAGGCACCCTCGGCTTCATCGTCGAAGCCCAGGTGCTCCTGGCCGACCCGCTGCCGCCGTCGCGCGTGATGGTCATCGGCCTCGACCGCTTCGCCGACATCCTCGAGGTCCTGACGCGCTTCCAGCGGAACGTGACGCTGTCGGCCTTCGAGTTCTTCTCGGAGCTCGCTCTCGCCAAGGTGGCTGCGCACCGCAGCCTGACGCGTCCGTTGGCGTCGCCGACCGCTTTCTACGCCCTGTTGGAGTTCCCTGTCGCCCACGAGCAGGAAGCGCTGGCGGCTTTCGAGGACACCGTCGGCGAGGAGTGGGTGAGCGACGGCGTCATGAGCCAGTCCGATGCCCAGGCGCGGTCGCTCTGGGCCCTGCGCGAGGGCATCACGGAGAGCATCGCGGTTGAGACACCGTACAAGAACGACCTGTCGGTGCGTATCTCGGAAGTGCCCAGATTCCTTGAGGATGTGGACCGTTTCGTCGCCCAGCACTATCCGGACTTCGAGATCTGCTGGTTCGGGCACATCGGCGACGGCAACCTGCACCTGAACATCCTGAAGCCGCCGGAACTCACGATCGATGCGTTCCACGAACGTTGCCACGCCATCAGTCCGGGGCTCTTCGAGTTGATCCAGGCCCGTGGCGGCAGCATCTCCGCCGAACACGGCGTGGGGCTGTTGAAACGCGATTTCCTGGGCTATTCGCGCACCGAAGCCGAGATCGACATCATGCGTGCCGTCAAACACGCGCTCGATCCCAACGGCGTCATGAACCCGGGCAAGCTACTCGCGTAGCGTCACGCCGGATGCGGTCCCCACGAGGACCGTCTGCGGTCGATTCGCCGCGAAGATGCCGTTGTCCACGACGCCGGGGATGTTGTTGATGAGCGCCTCCCAGGTCGCCGGGTCGTCCACAACCAGGCCATGCACGTCGAGGATGTCGTTGCCGTTGTCGGTGGTGAAGCCCGGGCGTTGGCGTGGATCGCCCCCGAGTTCGCGCAGACGGCGGGCGACCGAGCTGCGGGCCATGGCGATCACTTCGACCGGCAGCGGGAAGGCGCCCAGCGTGTCCACCAACTTGCTCTGGTCGACGATGCAGATGAAGTGCCCGGCAGCGGCGGCGACGATCTTCTCCCGGGTGTGGGCACCGCCGCCGCCCTTGATCAGGGCGTTGTCGAGGGCGACCTCGTCCGCGCCGTCGACGTAGGCGACCATGGCGTCCGCCTCGTTCAGATCGATCACCTCGATGCCGTGTCCGGCAAGCCTTTGGGAACTGGCGTCGCTGCTCGACACGGCCGCGCCGATCCGCGCCTTGACGCCAGCGAGCAGGTCGATGAAGTGGTTGGTCGTGCTACCGGTGCCGACGCCGATCACGCAGCCCGGACTCAACAGCGGCGATACTCGCTCCAAGGCCGCCTCGGCAACTAGCCGTTTCAGTTCATCCTGCGTCACGTTAGCGCTCACTTCGCCGGCGGCCCCTCCAACGGCTCCTCCAGGGGAAGGATGTAGCGGACGTATTCGTCCTCGAAGACGAGCTTGTGCGGATCGGCGATGTGATCGACGTAGAGCTTGCCGTCCAGGTGGTCGAACTCGTGCTGGAAGACCGTCGCGAGGAAGCCCTCGGCGGTGACGCTCTCACGTTCTCCGCGGAGGTTGGTGTAGGCCACGCGTATGCCGCGCGGCCGCTCGACGAAACCCCGCAGACCCGGGACCGACAGGCAGCCTTCCCAGTGGCCCTCGGTCTCGGGGTC
>JAGWBN010000081.1 GCA_021295875.1 Pseudomonadales bacterium | reverse complement strand
GCGCGTCGTCAGGCAGTCCGTGCCCCGCTGGGTCCCCGCCCTCGCCTGACACGACCCGGCGCCTCCCCGTCCACCGCGTAGGCGGCGGCCCGCCCCTGCCGACGTGCCGGCCTCGGCGCCCGAATAGACCGCAACTTCGCGGCCAAGCCGGTCCGCGGTCCGCGAAATCGCACGCATACGTTCGATGAGGGGCAAATCTCGGCGCCGGGAAGCCACGGTGAAGCCACGGTGGGTGTCCCTGAACGGTGCCTACCTGAACGGTGCCTACGGTGGGTGTCCCTGAAGTTTGGACCTGAAGTTTGGACGACGGTGGGTGTCCCTGAAGTTTGGACGCCTGAAGTTTGGACGCCTGAAGTTTGGACGACGGCTACGCGAGCATTTCGGCGGCGGTGCGTACGGAGTGTTCAAGGGCGGTTGTTTCCACCCGGCCGATGCGGAGCCGGGTGACGATGAGGTGGGTCATGCCGAGTTCTTCGACGTAGGCCGCGACCTTGTCCTGGACGTAGCGTGGTTCGCCGATGATGGCCCAGTCGGCGGCGGCCAGGGAGACGCCGGGGCGTTGAGCGGCGGCGAGTTGCCTTGCGGCGAGTTCCAGCTGGCTGCGGATTTCGGCGACGAGTTTCGCGTCCTGGGAGACGAACAGGGTGCGCATGATCGGCACTTCCGCGGGCCGTTCGACGCCTGCGGCGTCGCAGGCTTCGGCGTGGCGGCGGTGGTTGGTGCGCAGTCGTTCGACGGACTCCATGGGCGATGCCAGGTACGGCAAGCCGAGACCGCCGGCCTGCGCCAGTGCCTTCGGTCCGAAGGCGGCGACCCAGACGGGGGGATGCGGCTGCTGGATCGGCAGGGGCGACAGCACGACCTCGCCTTCGCCGCTGGGGATCGGGTGTCCCTGCCAAGCGCGCATCATCGTTGCCAGGCACCACTCGAAGATTCGCCGCTTGTCCCTACGCGACACTTCGAAGGCGTCGAACATGGACGCCTGGTAGCCGCGACCGACGCCGAGGGTGACCCGACCGCCGGACAGCCGGTCCAGAACGGCGACCTGCTCCGCAGCCTGGAGCGGATGGCGCAGGGGGAGCAGGTAGGACGTCGTGGCGAGGCGGATGGTCCGCGTTCGTGCCGACACCGCGGCGAGGAGCATCAGCGGATCGGGGATCGCCGCGTCCCCGGCGAAGTGGTTCTCGGGCAGCCAGAACGACTGATATCCCCAGTTCTCGGCCAGTTCCGCCTGGTGCGCCAAGGCGTGGGCATCCACCCGACCCGATATCCGCCACGGCGTCAGGCCAAGGTGCAGCGGCTTACCGGGAATCGACGAACTCCGTGGGCGGCTCCAGCGGAAGGATGAACGCGACATCGTCGGGTGGGCCGAGTCCGATCACGTCCTGCATCATCGCCATGGCCGTGATCGTCACCTGCACCGCGTCGAGGTGACGGGCCAGGGCGTATTGCCGGTAGATTGGATCGTCGTCCACCAGCACGCAGCTCCTGCGCCGAGGTCTCTCGTTCACGTCGCAATGAAACCTCGTCTCGCGACCGAAGTTGTTGCCGGCATTGCCGTAGCGCCCGAAGGTGCCCGCATCGTCGTCGAGTTCCCAGAACGCTTCCCAGGTCACCGGCAGACCCGGAATGGGCTCGGTGATCGAAGCGATGGTGCGTTCCGCCGCCGCGACCAGAACGTTGTCGAATCCCGCATCGGTCCGCCGGACCGCCGTGCAGTCGTCTCCGAGGGCCACCGTCAGGGCATCGGTATCCACGGAAAACGCGTTGAACCGATCCGAGACGCTGAACCGCCACCAACGGGCCGTGTAAACCGGCACGACGGCGGCCGGCGTGGTCGCATCCTGCAGATAGTTGATGACGCGCCCCAGGTTGGTGAACCGTCGACTCAGATCCCGCGCCCCCTCGAGTCGCTGCAGGGTGTCGCGAAAGTGATTGTGCATACGCGTTTCGACCATCCACATGATCTTCCCGGTCGACTGGTCGTCGCGGTTGTAGTAGTTCCAGCGGAACATCCTGCGCCACCACGCCGCATCCGCCTGGTTGGCGTTGGCAATGGCGACGTAGCGCACCTGCAACGGCGTCAGGGTCGCCAGGTGCGTCTCTTCCGCGCAGCGGTTGTATTGGCGCGCGGCCAGGAAGGTCAACTGCTCGTGGATATTGCCCTCGTACCCCAAGGCGGCGGAAGAACAAAACGAGGCGGCAACCACGCAGACAACCGCGACAACGCTGAATGCACTTCGTTGGGGCAAGGCGCTCGAAACTCTCTTTTTTTGGCGCGGCCTACACCTTGTCACTCCGCGTAGGCGAACGCAACATCAACAGGTGCCCGCGCAGCGCCCGCGCGTTCCCCCCGAACTCGGCGCGCGGGTACACTTGCCGCTCTTGCCCCACCCGAGGAAAGCCCATGAAAGCCGCCGTCCTACGCGAGGTGAACCAGCCCCTAGTCATCGAGGACGTTGCCACCGGCGATCCCGGGCCGCGGGAAGTGCTCATTCGAACTGCCGCCGCGGGCGTGTGCCACTCCGACCTGCACTTCCACAACGGTGCCTATCCCTACCCGCTGCCGGCGGTGCTCGGCCACGAGTCCGCCGGCGTCGTCGAGGCCGTGGGTTCCGACGTCCACTACGTCAAACCGGGAGACCATGTCATCACCTGCCTGTCGGCGTTCTGCGGGCACTGCGAATACTGTCTGACCGGGCGCATGGTGCTGTGCAGCGAACCCGAACTGGCGCGGGACATCGACGAGCCCCCCAGGCTCTCCACCGGCGGCGAAACCATCAACCAGTTCCTCCACCTGTCGTCGTTCGCCGAGGAGATGCTGATCCACGAACACGCGCTGGCGAAGATCCGCGACGACATGCCGCTCGACCGGGCCGCGCTCATCGGCTGCGCCGTCACCACCGGCGTCGGCGCGGTGATCCACACGGCGGGTATCGAGCCGGGATCGACCGTCGCCGTCATCGGCTGCGGCGGGGTCGGCCTGTCGTGCATCAACGGTGCCGAGATCGCCGGCGCCGGGCGCATCATCGCCATCGACACCGTCGCCTCGAAGCTCGAACTCGCGCGCACTTTCGGCGCCACCGACGTGGTCAACGCCGCCGAAGAGGATCCCATCGGCATGGTGCGCGAACTAACCGGCGGCGGCGTGCACTACTCGTTCGAGGCCATCGGTCTCAAGGTGACCACCGAACAGGCGTTCAAGATGATCAGGAACGGCGGCACCGCGACCGTGATCGGGATGATCCCGGTGGGCACCATGGTCGACATCCACGGCCCGGAATTCCTGCGCGAGAAGAAGCTGCAGGGCTCCAGCATGGGGTCTAACCGGTTCCGGGTCGACATGCCCTGGCTCGTCGACTTCTACCTCGCGGGCAAGTTGCGGCTGGACGAGATGATCTCCAACCGCATCCGGCTCGAGGACGTCAACGACGCATTGAGCGCGCTGGAGACCGGGGAGGTGGCGCGCAACGTGATCGTCTTCGATTCCTAACCAGTGTCCCGTCAGAACCGCACGTCGTCGAAAAACCCGTTGCGGTAGACGCGCACGACCGCGTGCTCGACCGACTCGAGCCGGCGGGCGAGTTCGCGGATGTCCGGCGTCGTGTAGCCATTGACGGCGAGCACGATGTCTCCCGAACGGAATCCGGCGGTCCACGCCGGCGTGCCCTGTTCGATCCCGCTGACGAGCACGCCCGCGCTGGAACTCACGCGGTCGTTCTGGTGCAGGTCGGTGAGCCTCGCACCGTCGAGACGACGGTGGATGCGGTCGCCGGCGACCGACCGGTTGATCTCTATGGAGACCTCGAACTGTTCGCTCCGGCCGTCGCGGATCACCTCGACGACCAGCGTGTCGCCGACCATGCTGGCGGCTTCATGGCTGTCGTAGTCCGCCGGACGCCTGACCGGCTGACCGTCGATGCTGCTCAGGATGTCGCCAGCACGGATGCCCGCCTCGTCGGCGGCACCGCCGGGGTCGACGCGGACGACGATGACGCCTTGGGTGGCGTCGATGCCGTATTTCCCGGCGCGCTGCGCGTTCAGCAACTCCACGGTCATGCCGATGCGGCCGCGCCGGACCACGCCGTGTTCGATGAGTTCGTCGGTGATCGCCTCCACGAGGTTGCTCGGGATCGCGAAGCCGATGCCGACGTTGCCACCCGAGGGTGCGACGATGGCAGCGTTGATCCCCACCAATCGGCCGTTGAGGTCGACCAGCGCGCCGCCGGAGTTGCCCGGATTGATGGAGGCGTCGGTCTGGATGAAGTCCTCGTAGCCCTCGATGCCGAGGCCGCTGCGGCCCAAGGCGCTGATGATGCCGGACGTCACCGTCTGTTCGAGGCCGAAGGGGTTGCCGATGGCCACCACGAAGTCCCCCACGCGCAGGTTGTCGGAGTTGGCGATTGGCAACTCGGTAAGCTCGTCCGCATCGATCTTCAACACGGCGAGGTCGACCTGGGTGTCCACGCCAACCAGCTTGGCCCGGTACTCGCGCCCGTCCGAGAGTGTGACGCGGATCTCGTCGGCATGCTCCACGACGTGATGGTTGGTGACGATATGGCCGGCCTGGGCATCCACGATCACCCCGGAACCGGCACTCCGCACGCGTCGCACACGCGTATCCGGAACTTGGAAGAAGCGGCGGAAGAAGGGGTCGTCCCACAACGGGTTGCGTCTTTGTACGCGAACCCGGATGGCCACGTTGACCACTGCGGCGGTGGTCCGCTCCAGCATCGGTGCCAGTGTCGGCAACGGCCGGCCTTCGACTTCGTCGGGCAGCGCGGCGTGCAACTGACCGGTGGGCAGCAGCAGGGCCAGCAGGATCGACGCGAGCGCGGCACAACCTCGCTTAGCGGTGCTGTTCATGCCAACTCAACCATTCGGAAGCTCAACGAAGTTGTGACCCAGGGTCACCCCAACGACCCGTACCGGCGACTGGAGCGGGCGATGGGAGTCGAACCCACGTCTCCAGCTTGGGAAGCTGGGGTAATAACCGTTATACGACGCCCGCGGGCGGCGAATTATGGCACAGTGTCCGTTGGCGCTGGCGCGACCCTACCTTCGCGTTGGGAGTTTCGCTGGCGTGAAACTCCCACGGTGCCAGAGTTCAGTACGAACGATAGTTCGCTACCGCACCACAAGGGGAGATGGAGGAATACCAATGAGTCGATACGATCTGGCTGTTGCGGTCGCCAACCGCATGCAGCGTGGCGCGGCATTCGCCGCACTGACTTTCGCTTTCGGCTTCGCGGCCATCGCCGAGGACCGCGCGCTCGAAGTCGCCGAGCCCGCCGCCGCGGGCATGAGTGCCGAGGGTCTGGACAGGCTCGCCGCCGCCATGCGAGGTCACGTCGACGGCGGCGCTCTCTCCGGGGTGGTCACGATGGTGGCGCGGCACGGCAAGATCGCGCACTTCGCGGCGTACGGCAAACAGGACATCGCGACCGACGTGCCGATGGCCAAGGACACCATCTTCCGCATCTACTCGATGACCAAGCCCATCGCCGGCGTCGCCCTGATGACGTTCTTCGAGGAGGGCCGGTTCACGCTCGACGATCCGGTGGAGAAGTTCATTCCGGAGTTCGCCAACCTCAAGGTCGCCAAGGGGCCCGGGCCCGACGGCATGCCCGAGGTCGAGGACCCCGTGCACAAGATGACGATCCGCGAACTCGTCAGCCATACCGCCGGTTTCACCTACGGATTCTTCTCCCGCTCCCAGGTGGATTCCCTCTACGTGCGGGCCAACGTGCTGGACCGCAACTCGACCTTGAAGGACATGATCGACAAGCTCGCCCGGATTCCGCTGCGCCAACAGCCCGGCTCGGCCTGGCACTACAGCGTCGCCGTGGATGTCCAGGGCTACCTCGTCGAAGTGCTGGCCGGCAAGCCCTTCGACGAAGTCCTGCAGGAGCGCATCTTCGACCCGCTCGGCATGCCGGACACGGGCTTCTGGGTACCGCCCGACAAGAAGGCGCGCACCGCCTCCATGTACCAGCAGCGGCCGGGCGGCGACCTCACGCCCATGCCGTCCGACGAGTACTTCACGAAGCCGGCGCACTTCTCCGGCGGCGGCGGGCTGGTGTCCACGGCCATGGACTACGCCCGCTTCTGCCAGATGCTGCTGAACGGCGGCGAACTCGACGGTGTCCGCATCCTGAAGCCGGAGACGGTGAAGCTGATGCACACCAACCAACTGCCGGAGAACATCGACTTCATCAGTCCCATGATCGGCAACCCGGGCAATACGTTCGGCATCGACTTCGCCATCGTCGAACAGCCTGACGGGGCGAACGACCATCCGCTCGGCAAGGGTGAGTACTGGTGGTACGGCGCCGGCGGCACCTGGTTCGGCATCAACCCGATCCAGGACCTGTTCATCGTCGGGCTGATCCAGAAGTTCGGCGTTCCGGGGTCGAAGGCGATCCGCGTCCAGAGCAAGAAGCTGACCTACGACGCCATCGTCGAGCCGGCGGGCTAGGCGAACTCTGAACAAGCCGTAGGGCGACCGCGAGCCTTAACACGCGGGTTGTGGTCGCCCAGGCTGCCAACCGTACGACGTCGGTTTGCCAGACGTAGGTTCGTCGAGACGGGCGACGACAAGCGTCGCCTCTACGGTCGCTGTCCTGCTCGTCGCGACCGTCGCCGCCTCGGGCACCGAACGCACCAACTACACGGGGACGCCGGTATCCGCAGAGGACGGCACCGAGGTGCTGCGCTTCAGCGGCATTCGATTCGCCGAGGCACCCGTTGGCGAGTGGCGTTGGCGGGCACCGCGACCGGTGGCCCGCACCGATTCGGACGTTCCGGTCGATGCGACGAATTGGCCACCCGCGTGCATGCAGGACGACGGCAACGTCGAGTGGTACCAGGGCGTCGCCGCGGCCTTCGGCCAGTCTCCGGATGTCGCGCCCTCGCTGCCCGAGACCACCGAGGACTGCCTGTTCCTCAACGTGTGGACACCGGACACCGAGGCGCGGCTGCCGGTCATGGTCTGGATCCACGGCGGTGCCAACGTCAACGGCTGGTCGTTCGAGCCCAACTACCGAGGCCGGGAACTGGCGGCCATGGGCGCCGTGGTCGTCTCGATTCAGTACCGCCTCGGTGTGTTCGGCTTCCTCGCCCACGCCGCTCTCGGCGCCGAGTCAGCCCACGGCTCGTCGGGGAACTACGGCATTCTCGACCAGATCGAAGCCCTGCGTTGGGTTCGAGCCAACATAGCGCGGTTCGGCGGCGACCCCGGCAACGTCACGGTGTTCGGCGAGTCCGCCGGGGCCGGAGACATCGCGTACCTGTTGCTGTCGCCGCTCGCCGACGGGGTTTTCCACCGGGCCATCTCCCAAAGCGGCGGCTGGCCCGCCGACCAACGACGAACGCTTGCCGAGAACGAGGCCCAAGGCGTCGACTTTCTCGAACGTGCGGGGGTTTCGAACGTGGCCGAGTTGCGCGCGCTTCCAGCCGCGTCGCTGCTGGACCTCGCCGACGAGCATTTCAAGCGTGGCTACGACGACCCGCCGGTGGACGGCTGGCTGCTACCCGCGCCTCCGGCGGACCTTCTCGCCCGCAAGGCGTTCGAGTCGCGCCCGGTGATGCTCGGTTTCAACGCCGACGAGATGCTGATGTACGTGACCCCAACTGCCGAGCGTTGGCAGCAAGCATTGGCGGAAGTACCCCGTGCGGATGCTGTCGACGAACTGCTCAGCGGGTTGTCGATTCCAGAACGTTTGGACGAACTGGCATCGGGCGGACAATTCACCTGTCCCAGCATCGCCCTGGCCGATGGTTTCGCCGCCGCCGGCGCGCCCACCTACGTGTACCGCTTCGATCGGATCCGGCCGGGCGAACACGGCATCGGCGCCTACCACGGGGCCGAGATTCCGTACGTCTTCGACAGCCACGACGCGTGGTTGCCGACGGACGAGGACGACCGTCGACTCACGCGTCGCATGATGGGCTATTGGCTCAGCTTCGCCGCCACGGGCAATCCCAATCACGACGAGTCGCCGGCCTGGCCACGCTGGGGCGACGACATGCCGATCCAGACGTTGAGTTCGGAGATCCGACCGGTCCGCGCTGTCAGATCTGTGACCAAAGTGATGTCATCAATGGACTAGCACTGATCCAGCTGTGCGCAAATCGCCAGCGACAGGCACCGGAAGACGCGCGCAGTCCAGAATCGCCCTGGAGTACAAGCCCCCGTCCCCAGGATTGCTAGCAATGCTCCAAAATTGCTAGCATCGGTCGATCGAATCGGTTGCCTGGAGCGATGGCCAACCTAAGCATCCGTCGCCTGGACGAGGAAACAGTGAGGAGATTGAGGGTGCGCGCCGAGCGCGAAGGCATCTCGTTGGAAGAGACCGTTCGGCGCACTCTGCGCTCGGCCGTCGTTGACGAAGAGCCACTCGGCACGCTGATCCGACGCATCGTCGGCAAAGGTCTCGACCTCGACCTGCCCAAGCGTGAGACGGCTGCCCCCATCGACTTCGCGTCCGACGACTACCTCCCGGACCGATGATTCTCCTGGACACGAACATCGTCTCGGGGTCGATGCGTGTTGAACCGGACACGCGACTGATCGACTGGATGGATCGGCAGCGCGCGTCCAGCCTGTTCCTCTCCGCGGTGAGCGTGGATGAGATCGTCTTCGGAATCGAGGCATTGCCGTCTGGCCGACGCAGAGACCACCTGCGGGGTGTGTTCTCCGACATCACCGACGCGTTCGCTGGACGGATCCTGGCCCTCGATGCCACCGCCGCAAGGGAGAGTGCGAGGTTACGCGCGCACCGGCAACGGATCGGACGGTCCATGAGCCTGGCGGACGCGCAAATCGCCGGGGTCGCGAAGTCGAACGACCTCTCGCTGGCCACATTGAACGCGCGCGACTTCGAAGCCATCGATCTGCCGCTGGTCGCGCCTTACTGAAGGTGTCGGCCCGCGACCCCTCGCTTCAAACCCGTACCCCGCCGGGCGCATCCCACGGTTCCGGGCCGTTGTACACCACGATCGGGGCGACGACCGGCGGGGTGTCCGGTGCCCCGAAAGCACGGCGCCGGACGACCTCCCGCTGCAGCGACGCGGCATGCCGACTCAGACGCTCGCCGATGTCCTCGACCACTTCGTCGACGAACTTCAGGACCACGATCAGATGGGTGGGACCAGGCGGCGCATCCTCCGTCTCCACGCGAAAGGGAATGCACCAGACCAGGTCGGCGTAACGCGGCCCTGCCGGGACCCAATCGTCGGGTACGCGGGCCATGCGCTCGTAGTCGAGGCTGTCCGCATCCGGGGTGTCGCGCAGGATGTAGCCGTGCATCAGGTTCCTGACCATCGACGGCAGGGCGAAGAGGGATTCGTAGGGGTGTGCCATTGCTGACTCCATCGGTTGTCGATGCGATTGAAGCTATCGACGCGACCGATGCGGCGGTATCAGCCAAGAGCCACCGGGCTGTTGGGAAATCAGCGATACGGTGTGTGCGAGATTGCCGGTTGTCGAGTTGTCGAGGCCGGCTACGGCGAAGCGAGCCCCGGGATCTACGGGTCCGGGCGTTGCAGCGCTTCGAGGTACCAGTCGGCGAACTCGATGCACAATCTTTCGTGCTCCGGGTGGTACGGACCCGGCTCGAAGAACCGCGAGTGCACGCCCTCGCTGTTGCGCATGATGAGGGACTGGTCCTCCCGGGTCGTGCGGTCCCATAGCCAGGTAAGCGCATCCCGCTGGTAGTCCCGTCCCTCCTTCGCGTCGCCGCGCACGAACCAAACAAGCTCCATGTCGGTGCGGTTCATGCCCCGCGGGATGAATCGATACAGGACACAGTAGTCGGGGTAGTTGAGCATGAACGCGAGCGGGCCGAGCTGGAAGTCGCCCGCGCCGCCGTCGTAGCCCTCGAACTCGCCCATCAGGGGCGCCACCGGACGACCGTGCCGGCTTCCGGTCTTGAAGTCGTCGTAGAGCGCATAGCGCATGGTATGCACGCAGCAACCGAAGTCCGGCGCAGCACGGTAGACCGCCGAGTGACGGAGAGTGATCCCGGCCACGCCGGTCTCGTTCTCGGCGCGGTCAAGCATCTCGGCGTTGTTGCGCTCCACCTCCTGACCAGGGGCCTCCAACGTGTGCAGCTTCGCGTACGCCCGGTGTGCGGTCGCGCAGTGGTAGCACTCCAAGTAGTTCTCCAGCGCCAGCTTCCAGTTGGCAGCCACCGCGTAGTTTCGGCGGTGCGCAATCCTCGCCGTGGGCAGGTCGTAGGGACGCAGCGCCGGTTCAATCGACCGTAGTGCCTTCTCGAACGGCGCCGCGGCGGGGTCGCAGTTGACGAAGATCAGGCCCTCGAACACCGTGCAGCGGCAGGACTTGAGCGAGTACGCCGAGGGATCGAACCCGGGACACAACTCCATCGAGCGTGCGGCCTTCAGCCTGCCGTCGAGTTCGTAGGCCCAGCCGTGATACGGGCAGACGAAGGCTTGGCACGATCCCTCCGGAGCGGAGCAGATGCGTGATCCCCGGTGCCGGCAAACGTTCGCGAGGGCTCGGACTTCACCGTCGGCGCCGCGCACCACGACGATGGAGTCTTCACCGAGGTCGAAAAGGAAGTAGTCGCCGACATTGGCGACTTCGCTCACATGGCCCGCGTAGAGCCAACTCTTGAACAGGATCTCGTCGAGTTCCTTGCGGTAGACCCGATGCGAGCGGTAGAAGTACGCGTCCATCGCGAAGCCCGGACGCGAACGCTGCGCCGCCGTCTTCTCGGCCAGCCGCTCGGTCGAGTCGTCCAATTCGGTGGCCATGACGGTCATATCCGCCAAACGTTCTGCGTTGTCTCGGCCGCATTGTAGCGCCACGTCGGGCAGTGCCGGTGGCGGCTTCGGTGATCGACTAGGGTCCGGCGGCCGAACCCCCGATCAGCGGCGTGAGCCAAGCCGACACTCGACATAGGCGCGAATTTTGCGACGAATTTTTGCCGTTGATTGATCTGCCGCCGCTCCAGACCATGCT
>JAGWBN010000080.1:22178-27562 GCA_021295875.1 Pseudomonadales bacterium | reverse complement strand
GCCCTTCGCCTGCGGGCTGCCGGAGTGGATCGACTCGACGTCCAGCGTCCGCAGCGCCCGCACGAACTGCGTCGGCTCGGCGGACCGGCCAGCCAGGGCAATCACCTACACGACGGTGCGTCGATCTCGCTATGTTCAGGGGTCGGCTAGGCTTAAACTCACCTGCTCGCAGACTTACCTGATCGGAGCGGACATGGCGGGCATCAACAAGGTCATTCTCATCGGCAACCTCGGGCGCGATCCCGAGATGCGCTACACCCAGGATCAGAATGCGGTGGCAACCTTCTCCGTGGCAACCAGCGAACAGTGGACCGACCGGAACACCAACGAACGGCGCGAACGTACGGAGTGGCACCGTGTGGTGTGCTTCCGTCGCTTGGCGGAGATCTGCGGCGAGTACCTGCACAAGGGGTCCAAGGTCTATATCGAAGGTCAACTGCAGACCCGTTCCTGGGAACAGGACGGCCAGACGCGCTACATGACGGAGGTCGTGGCCCGGAACATGCAGATGCTCGACAGTCGGGGTGGCGGTGGTGGTTTCGGTGGCCCCGACGACGACCGCGGTGGCCCTCCAGACCGGGGCGGACACCGCGACCAACCATCCCGTGGAGGCCCGTCCGCGGCACCGGCGTCTTCGAGCCCGCCGCAGGAGCCCGACGACTTCGAGGACGACATTCCTTTCTGACCCTTATGCCGTGTGGTCGCCCGTCCTCGGTCAACGACGGTGCCTACGGGGCACTCCCCGGATTGGCCGCCGCGGGCGACCACATCGCGCCCGAAGGACGCGCGGTCGCCCTACGCAAAGAACGTCAACAGCACGACCCCCAGCAGGACGCGGTAGACGACGTACGGCGTCATGCCCGTGCGCTCGACGAAGCGCAGAAACGCCGAGACGCAGGCGAATGCGCTGAGCGCCGCGATGCCGAAGCCGACGCCCAGATCGATCCACGGCAAACCCGCCGGGTCGTCGACATTGACAAGGGTGTACACGCACGCACCGATGATCGCCGGGATGGCCAGCATGAAGGAGAACCGCGCCGCCCCGTGCCGCCCGAGCCCCAGCGCCAGCGCGGCGGCGATGGTGATGCCCGAACGCGACGTGCCGGGAACGAGCGCCAACGCCTGCGCGAATCCGATCAGCACGGCCTGCGTGTAGCTCGGCTGGTCGTCGCACTCGGTGCCGCGTCGGCGATCGGCGAGCCAAAGGGCGACGCCGAAGACGATGGTCGCGAGGGCGATGACGGTTGTGGATCGCAGGTGTGTCTCGATCTGGGACTTGAATGCCACGCCGGCCACGACCACGGGAATGGTGGCAACGACAACCTTGACCCCCAGATCGAGATTGCCGTCCCAAGCACGATGTCGTGCGAAGGCCAGACCGCTCGTCGCGAATCCGGTGAGGTCGCGGCGGAAATAGGCCATCACCGCGACGAGTGTCCCGAGGTGCACCGCGGCGTCGAAGGCCAGCCCCTGATCCGGCCAGTCGGTTAGCGCCGCGGGCAGGATCAGATGGGCGGAACTCGACACCGGCAGGAACTCGGTGACACCCTGGATCAGCGCCAGGACGACGATCTGCAGCAGGCTTGGTTCCATGGCGTGAGTAGGTGGTCGGCCGGCAACGTGTGCGGGCATTCTACGAACACCGGCCCATCAATGGGCGGCCTGCCGGGGTGTTAAGGTTCGTCCCATGGCCGAACGGCAAGAAATCCCGCTGTTCCCCCTCGGCAACGTGCTGTTCACCGGCGGCCGGTTGCCACTGCAGATTTTCGAACCCCGCTACCTGGACCTGGTCGGTCGTTGCATGAAGGACGACTCCGGATTCGGCGTGGTGCTGATCCGGGAAGGCCGGGAGACCTTCGAAGGGCACGGGCCGCCGGCGTTGTTCGACATCGGCACCTACGCGAAGATCATCGACTTCAACCAGCTGGCCAACGGCCTCCTGGGGATCGTCTGCGCCGGCGGCACGAAATTCCGCATCCACCGATCCTGGGAGGCGCCCGACCACCTGGTGATGTCCCAGGTCGAGTTCCTCGACGACGAAAGGCCAAGCGCAGTGGCCGGCGAGTTCCAGTCCCTGGTCGATACGCTGCACGTGCTCGCCAAGCACCCGATGATCCGGCGGCTGAACCTGGACATCGACTACCAGGACGCGCGCTCGGTCAGTTGGCGGCTGGCGGAACTGCTCCCCCTGGAACCCGAAACGAAGCAGAGCCTGCTGCAGATGCAGCTACCGAATGAACGGCTGGTGGAGATCCAGCGCCTGGTGTCGAAACTCAAAGGATGACCCCCCACAGCCCCGGCCGGGCCGGTGTCGTTGCGATTCTGGGCGGCACCTTCGATCCCGTCCACGCCGGTCACATCCACGCGGCGCGGGCTGCGCGGGACGCCCTGGGCACGCCGTCCGTCGCCCTGCTGCTGGCGGCGCGGCCACCCCACCGTTCGGCCCAGGCGAGCGTCCAACACCGCTGGCGCATGCTCGAGCTGGTTGCCGAGGCCGAGCCAACGCTCGTGCCCTCCGATCTCCAAGTCTCACGACCGGGGCCGTCCTACACCGTGGATACCCTTGCCGACATGGTTGGTGGAAGCCCGCTGGTCTGGCTGATCGGCCGCGATGCCTTGGCGGACATCGATTCGTGGCACGACGTCGCACGTCTGGCGTCGCTTTGCCATCTCCTCGTCCTCGACCGTCCGGGCGAAGGCCGTCCTCGGCCCGACGCACCGCGCGGTTTCGACCTCGTGGACGACGCCGGGCAGCTTGCCGCCCGTTCGTGCGCCAGCCTCGCCTGGCTCAGCGATCCGATGCTCGATGTTTCCGCAAGCCAAGTGCGCCGGATGATCGCCAGGGGCCAGGACGCCAGTACATTGCTAACCGATGAAGTGTGGTCATATATTAGGGCGCACGGACTCTACGCACAGAAGTCTTGAGAGCAGGAGGCAACCCCGTCAACACCGGTAGCTTGAATTCGCTGACGGATCTCGTCCTGGAATCCGTCGAGGACCGCAAGGGCGTCGAGCCGCTGGCGCTCGACGTGACGGCACTGACGGACATCACCGACACCATGGTCATCGTCGGCGGCACCTCGAACCGTCACGTCAAGGCCATCGTGGACAACGTCCTGGAAGTGACCAAGGCCCGCGGCATCGAGGTGCTGGGGGTCGAGGGCCGCGAACAGAACCAATGGGTGTTGATCGATCTGGCGGACGTTGTTGTCCACGTCATGCGTGCCGAGGCACGCGCGTTCTACGACCTGGAGCGGCTGTGGGAACAACCCGGCGTGGCACGCGATGTCCCTGCGGCGACGCCGCCCGGGACGGCCTGACACCCACCGGAACGGCGTGAGCACCCCGCAGCAGGGCCGACAGAGCGGCGCATGAGGCTCAGGGTGCTGGCCGTGGGCAAGGCGCCTGCCTGGATCGACGAGGGCTTTCACAGCTACGCGCAACGTCTGCCCCCGGACAACGCCCTCGAGCTCGTCGTGGTGTCTGGACGCGCCGGGCAGAGCGAAGGCGAGCGCCTGCTCGCCGCGGTACGCGCCCGGGAGGTCACGGTGGTACTGGATCGGGGTGGGCGCCCGTTGTCCAGCGAGGGACTCGCGAGCCTGCTCGCCGATTGGCGCATGGACGGCCGCGACATCGCCATCCTGATCGGCGGCGCTGACGGCTTCGCGGCACGGATTCGGGACAAAGCCGAGCACGTGATTTCCTTGTCGCCGCTGACCTTCCCGCATCTGCTGGTGCGCGTCCTCATCGCCGAGCAGGTCTACCGGGCCTGGTCGATCCTGGCCGGCCATCCCTACCACCGGTGACATTCGGCATGCCACTGGGTCGATTCAGCTTCGCGCTAAACAGGCAACCGGGCGGCGGCGGCACCGATCACGTCCTGAAGAGCGCCCAGCAGGAGTCGCGCGCCTTCATGTCGCGAACCTTCGTGGTGCTGCTGGTGGTCGCCTTGCTGTTCGCCATGCTGATCGCGCGGCTGGTGTGGTTGACGGTGTTCAAGCACGACGAATTCCACACGATTTCGGAGGACAACCGGATCCAGGACATCGACGTCGCGGCGACGCGCGGGCGCATCTACGACCGCCACGGCGAACTCCTCGCCGACAATAGACCCGCGTTCTCCATCGTGATGGTGCCGGAGGATGTCGGGGACGTCGAGGCGGCGCTCGCCGAGATCGGCACGCTCATCGACCTCAGCAACGGAGAACCGGAGGCCTTCCACGCCCGCCTGGCGCGCAAGCGGCGCCCGCACTCGCGAATCCCCGTGAAGTTGGACATCAGTCCGGAGGAACGCGCTGTCATCGAGGTCAACCGCCATCGTCTGCAAGGCATCCACGTAACCTCCGACACCGTTCGACACTATCCCTTCGGTGCGGTGATGTCCCATGCCGTCGGATCCGTGAGACGCATTACCGAAGAGGACCTCCAACGCCTGGATCCGAACCGCTACACCGGCGCGACGCAGTTCATCGGCAAGCGCGGTGTGGAGGCGTTCTACGAGGATTCCCTGCACGGCAGAGCCGGCTTGAGTCGCGTCGAGGTGGATGCCCACGGCCAGATATACGGTCGTGGGCACGGCGACGATCCGGATCTCTCGGAGTACGAACCCCAGCCCGGCAAGAACATCGTGCTGCACCTCGACAGCCGCCTGCAGATCGCCGCCGCCGCCGCACTGGGTCAGCGGCGTGGCGCCGTCGTGGCCATCGACCCCCGTTCGGGAGGCGTCCTGGCCATGGTCAGCATTCCCGGATACGACCCCAACCTGTTCGTCACCGGCATGGACGATGCACTTTATCGCGAGACGACCGAGTCGCCCACCAAGCCCCTGTTCAACCGGGCGACCAACGGCCTCTACGCACCCGGGTCGACCTTCAAACCCATCGTCGGACTCGCGGCCTTGAGTGCCGGCATCACCGATTGGGAGCTAACGATCAACGACACCAACGGCGAGTTCCGGTTGTCCAATCAGAGTCGTGCCTACCGGGATTGGAACTGGACGAAGAGTGGCGCCGGAGGCCAAGGCGTCGTGGACCTGTACCGGGCGATCTACCGCTCGTCGAACATCTACTTCTACCATCTCGGCGCCAAGCTCGACGTAGACGCGCTGCCCCATTTCGCCGCCCAGTTCGGCTTCGGGCAGGTGACGTCGCTCGACGTGGCCGACGCCGATCCCGGCACCCTACCGACAGCCGAGTGGAAGGCGGGCACCCAGGGTGAACCTTGGTATCCGGGCGACAACGTCAACCTCTCGATTGGTCAGGGCTACATACTGGTCACGCCGCTGCAGCTCGCCACGGCGGCCTCGATCATCGCCAACCGAGGACGGTTCGTGCGCCCACGCATGCTGCTGTCAAGCGATCCGAATCTGCTGACCCGCCTCGATG
>JAGWBN010000080.1:0-22160 GCA_021295875.1 Pseudomonadales bacterium | reverse complement strand
CCGAGGACTGGGAACGGCTGGTCGATGCCATGGAAGACGTCGTCCATCGCGGCAACCAGGGCTACCGCCAGAACGGCACGGCCTGGGCGTACATCGGTCGCAACCTGAGCTATCGCATGGCGGCCAAGTCGGGCACGGCCCAGGTCGTTGCAATCGCCCAGGACGAAGAGTACGACGAGGAGGAACTGGCCGAACACCTGCGCAAACATGCCTGGTTCGTGGCCTTCGCGCCCGCCGACGACCCCCGAATCGCCGTCGCCGTCCTAGTGGAGAACGGCGGCAGCGGCAGCCAGGTGGCCGGCCCCGTCGCCCGCGAAGTGATCGACGCCTACCTGTTGCCGATACTGGCCGGCACCCGCCGTGGACCGGTCAGCACCGCCGGCACGGACATCGCCGGTACGGGGATTCACGCGGGTATTTGAGATGCTGTCCCCGCGTACCATGCTCGATGCCGTCCGCGGCCAAGTCGGCGAACGGACTCGACTGTTCCGGTTGCAGGTGGATCCCTGGCTGCTGTTCACGCTCTGCGCCATCCTCGCGTTCGGCCTGATGGTGCTGAATAGCGCCGCCCACGAGGACTCCGCGGTCCTGACCGACCAGGCACTGCGCATCGGCATCGCACTGATCGCCATGCTCATTGCCGCCCAGGTCGAGCCCCGCACGTACCTCCGTTGGGCACCGGCACTCTACGTGGTCGGCATCGTGCTGCTCGTGGTCGTACTGGTCGTCGGGACAATTGCGAGGGGATCCCAGCGCTGGCTCGACCTGCCGGGACTGCCCCGATTCCAGCCGTCCGAGATCATGAAGCTCGCCGTGCCGCTCGCAATCGCCTGGTACCTCCACGAACGCCGGCTGCCACCAAGACCGAAACACCTCATCATGGCGGCCGTGCTTCTCGGCCTGCCGGCCGGACTCATCGCCCTGCAACCGGACCTCGGCACATGCTTCATGGTTGCCTTCGGCGGTCTCGCCGTCATCGTGATGTCGGGACTTCGTTGGCGGTTCATCGCTGCCGCCTTCGGTCTCATGGCGCTGGCGGCACCGGCCCTATGGTTCGTCATGCACGACTACCAGAAGCGCCGCGTGCTGACCTTCCTCAACCCGGAGCAGGACACCCAGGGGGCTGGCTGGAACATCATTCAGTCGAAGATCGCCATCGGCTCCGGCGGTGTCGAGGGCAAGGGCCTGTTCAACGGCACCCAGAGCCGCCTCGACTTCCTACCCGAAAGCCACACCGACTTCATCCTTGCCGTGATCGGCGAGGAACTCGGTCTGCGCGGCATGGCGGTGCTTCTGCTGCTCTATCTGGTCGTGGTCGCGCGCGCGCTGTTCGTGGCCACTCGGGCAACGGACACCTTCGGGCGGCTAGCCGCCAGCAGTCTCACGCTGGTGTTCTTCGGCTACGTGTTCGTCAACATCGGCATGGTCTCCGGCCTCCTGCCCGTGGTCGGCGTGCCGCTGCCGCTCGTTAGCTACGGCGGCACTTCGGCGATCACATTGCTGGTCGGTTTTGGTATCGTGATGTCCATTCACACTCACCGACGCACGTAGGGAACGCATGGAAGCACATCGCCTCGTGGAACGGACTCACCTGGCCATCGGTTTGATCGCTGGTTCCGCCCTTTGGGCCTTGGCCGCCGAAGGGGAATACTCGGCACGTCCCGAGGTGCTGGAGTACATCGACGGCCTCGTCACCGAACATGGGTTCGACCGCACATGGCTCGAGGAGGTGTTCGCCGGGACGACGAAGAGCGAGTCGGTCATCGAGAGCATTTCCCGACCGGCGGAGAAGGTTCTCGCCTGGCACGAGTACCGCGCGATCTTCCTCACCGACAAGCGCATCGACGGCGGCGTCACCTTCTGGAAGGAGAACGCCGCTGCCATCGCCGAGGCCGAACGCAGGTTCGGCGTCGCGGGCGAGGTCGTGGTCGCGATCATCGGGGTCGAGACCCTCTACGGACGCTATCTCGGAAGCCACCGGGTAATCGATGCGCTGGCGACGCTCGCCTTCGACTATCCGCGGCGCTCGGCGTTCTTCAAGCGCGAACTGACCCAGTTCCTGCTTCTCGTGCGCGAGGAGCGCAAGGACCCGTTCGGGCCCATGGGATCCTACGCCGGCGCGATGGGCTACGGGCAGTTCATCTCGTCGAGCTACCGGCACTACGCGATCGACTTCGACGGCGACGGCAAACGCGACATCTGGACGAATCGAACCGACGCCGTGGGCAGTGTCGCCAACTACCTTTCGCGACACGGCTGGCGCGGGCACGGCCCTGCGGCCGTTGCCGTCGACGCGACCGACGACGGCGTCCTCGAACTCGTGCAAACCGGTCTCGATCTCAACCACACGGTGGGTGAACTCCGCGAGCGCGGCGCGCTGATCGGCGAAGACCTGAACGACGGGACAGCCGCAGCGCTGTTCAGGATGGAAGCCGACGACGGCACCGAATACTGGCTGGGCCTCAACGATTTTTACGTCATCACCCGCTACAACCATAGTGCGATGTACGCTCTTGCCGTGTTGCAGTTGAGCCAGGAGATACGGCGTCGCTTCGACGCCGAGCCATGAACATGTCGACCCACCGAGGCGTCGTCGATAGGAGGAGCAGGTCATGCGTCATTTGATTGCGTCGGCGGCATTGGCGGGAGCGGTTGGTGCCACCTCCACGCTAGCCGCCACCGGAGTCATTCCGGATCCACCGTCGATCGCATCCAAGAGCCACATCCTGATGGACGCCGAGACGCTCTACGTGATGGCGGAAAACGACGCCGACGCCCCCCTGCCACCGGCGAGCCTCACCAAGATCATGACCAGCTACATCGCAGCCTCCGAGCTGGCGAGCGGTCGGATCGCCACCGACGACGACGTACCCATCAGCGAGAAGGCGTGGCGCACCGGCGGATCGAAGATGTTCGTGCGCGTGGGGACGACGGTCAAACTCAGCGACCTGCTGCGCGGCATCGTCGTCCAATCGGGCAACGATGCCAGCGTTGCCGTGGCCGAATACATCGGCGGCGGCGAGGATGCCTTCGCCGACATGATGAACCACGAGGCCCGAGTTCTCGACCTGACGTCGACGCGTTTCGTCAACGCCACCGGATTGCCCGACGACGGGCACCATTCCTCGGCACGGGACATGGCCATTCTCTCGGCGGCGCTCATCAAGCGTTTCCCCGACCACTATCGGCTCTACGCCGAGAAGTCGTTCCAATACGGTGAGATCGAACGCCCGCAATACAACCGCAACAAGCTGCTGTGGCGCGACAAGTCCGTCGACGGCGTCAAGACCGGCCTCACCGAAGCGGCCGGCTACTGCCTGGTCGCCTCCGCATTGCGCGAGGGCACGCGCTTGATCGCCGTCGTCATGGGCGCCGAGAGCGATGAACAGCGGACCCGTGACGCCCAGAAACTGCTGGCCTACGGATTCCGCTACTTCCAGACCCGCGAACTGTTCGCCGCCGACGAACTCGTGGCATCGCCGCCGGTGTGGTACGGCACGGTGGACTCGGTGGACGTCACGGTACGCGAACCGGTCCGCGTCACGGTGCCGCGCGGCCATGCCGCCAAGGTCGCGGCAGTGATCGACCTGCCCCAGGATCTCGAAGCGCCCATCGCCCCGGGTGATGCGGTCGGTACCCTCCGCGTCGCCTTGGATGGCGAGGTGCTGCTCGAACGGCCCCTGCTGGCGCGAACCGAGGTTCCGGAGGCCGGGTTCTTCGCCAAGCTCTGGGACGGCGTGGAGCTCATGGTCAAGGACCTCTTCGGCGGCGACAGCCCGGAAGTTCAACCGCCCGCCGACGAGGGGCAGCCCGCGCCGCAGTGACGGCTCTCGTCGTCAAGGACCTCGGCAGGAACACCGACTACGACACGGTCTTCCGGGCCATGCGCTCCTTTACCGATGCGCGTTCCGACCCCACCCCGGACGAACTGTGGCTGACCGAGCATGCCGCCGTGTTCACCCAGGGGCAGGCCGGCAAGGCCGAGTTCCTGCTCGATCCAGGCGACATTCCCGTGGTGCGGAGCGACCGCGGCGGCCAGGTCACGTTCCACGGTCCCGGCCAGATCGTCGGCTACCTGATGTTCGACCTGCGGCGGCTCGGTCTGACCGTGCGCACCCTCGTGGGCGGCATCGAACGCAGCATCGTCGCGGTGCTGGATCGGTACGGCATCGAAGGTGCCACGCGCGGTAACGCGCCCGGCGTCTACGTCGGCCGGGACAAGATCGCGGCACTGGGCCTACGGGTGCGTCGGGGCTACAGCTACCACGGTCTCAGTCTCAACGTGGACATGGACCTCGCGCCGTACCAGCGTATCGTCGCCTGTGGTCTTGCGGGCACGGGGATGACCAGCATGGCGACCCTGACAGGCCGTTGCTCGATCGACGAGGTGACTCCGCTCCTGGTCGAAGAGCTTGCCCGGCACTACGGTTTCCAGGAGGTCATCCAGTGAAGCGGCCCAACATCCTGTTCGCCTTCGCCGACGACTGGGGCCGCTACGCCCACGCCTACGCCGAGCACGAGGGGGCCGCGTCGCTCAACGCTCTCATCCGCACGCCCAACTTCGACCGGATCGCCCACGAAGGTGCGCTGTTCCTGAACGCCCTGGTGCCGGCGCCGTCCTGCACGCCCTGCCGAAGTTCGATCCTCGCCGGGCAGTACTTCTGGCAGACCGGTCTCGGCGCAATCCTCCAAGGCGCGGTCTGGGACGAGTCCATACCGACGTTTCCGCTCGAACTTGAGAAGGCCGGCTACAGCATCGGCTACCAGTACAAGGTGTGGAGCCCGGGCCGGACGCTGAACGCGCCCATCGGAGCGGCCCGCACCCGCTTCGAGCCCGCCGGCCGAAACTTCAACCAGTTCTCCCACTGGGTCACGGCCAATGCGCCTGAACTCGGGGTCGAAGGCGCCAAGAACGCGTTGTATGCCGAGACGCGGCACAACTTCCGCGCATTCCTCGACGCGAGGCCGCCCGACAAGCCGTTCTGCTACTGGTGGGGGCCGACCAACACGCACCGCACCTGGGAACGCGGCTCGGGCCTTGCCCTATGGGGGATTCGGCCCGATCACCTCGAGGGGCGACTTCCCGGGTTTCTGCCGGACGTTGCCGAGATTCGCGAGGACGCGGCGGACTACCTCGGCGAGTGCCTGGCCGTGGATGCCGGCCTCGGCATCCTCTACGAGGAACTCGCAGCCGCCGGCGAACTCGACGATACGCTGATCGTCGTCAGTGGCGACCACGGCATTCCCGGGATGCCGCGGGCGAAGTGCAACCTCTACGACATCGGCTGCGAGGTCGCGCTCGCCGCCCGATGGCCCGGCCGCATCGTCCCGGGGCGCGTGGTCGAGGACTTCGTGAACCTCATGGACCTGGGGCCGACCTTCTGCGAAGCGGGCCGAATCCCCGTACCCGGGAGCATGACCGGCAAGAGCCTGATGCGGGTCTTGGAAGCCCCGGGCAGCGGCCAGATCGACCCGACCCGCGACCATGTCGTCACCGGCCGCGAGCGCCACGTGGCCTTCGCGCGGGAGCAGTACCTACCCTACCCGCAGCGGTCGCTGCGCACCCGCGACTTCATCTACATCGTCAACTTCGAACCCGACCGCTGGCCCATGGGCGATCCCAAGGGTCTGGACGATCCCGATACCGTCCCGCCGGACTACGAGACCCTGGCGTCCAACACCTTCGCCGCGTACCCGGATCTCGACGCCAGTCCGACCAAGGCGTGGATGATCCACCACCGCGAGGACCGCGATGTGGAGCCGCTCTACGACCTGGCGTTCGGCAAACGACCCCGGGAGGAACTCTACGACCTCAGCGAAGATCCCGACTACCTGGTGAACGTCGCAGGCGATCCGGCCTACGCCAATGTCCGCGGGCAGATGGAAGCCCGCCTCCTGAAGATCCTCGAGGAACAGGACGACCCGCGGTTGATGGAGCAGCCCTGCCGGTACGAGTTCGAACCCTACGCGGGTCCTGGCTGAGTCGAGCCGCTAGCGGTCCACGGGGCGCAGCACGGCGTTGTCGTCCAAGGGACATCGGCGATGTTCCATCGTCCACGCCGCTCGATTGCCGTAGCGGCGACCGCGCGCCCTTTCGGAGGTTGTGGTCGCCCGCGCCGACCGGCCGAAGCCGGTCACTGGACGAACACGGGCGAGGACAAGCCTGCCCCTACGTTTCGTCCTCGAGGTCTTCCTCGTCTTCGGCCATCTCGCGCCCCACCAGTTCGATGTAGGCCACGGGCGCGGCGTCACCCTTGCGGTAGCCGGCCTTGAGAATGCGCGTGTAGCCGCCGGGACGTTCCTCGTACCGGGGGCCGAGTTCCGTGAACAGCTTGCCCACTGCCGCCTTGCTGCGCAGACGACTGAACGCCAGCCGGCGATTGGCGACGCTGTCGGTCTTCGCCAACGTGATCAGCGGTTCCGCGACGCGGCGCAGTTCCTTCGCCTTGGGCACCGTCGTCTTGATGATCTCGTGCTCGATCAATGACGTCGCCATGTTCGCGAACATGGCCTTGCGGTGCGAGCTGGTGCGGTTCAGGTGGCGACCGCTCTTTCTGTGTCTCACGACGGGATTCCTTCTCGGATCGGCTTCTCGGGATCGACGTACGGGTCAGGCGTCGCGCAGGCTGGCCGGCGGCCACTTCTCGAGGCGCATGCCGAGGCTAAGGCCCCGCGATGCCAGGACGTCCTTGATCTCCGTCAGCGACTTCTTGCCGAGGTTCGGCGTCTTGAGCAGCTCCACCTCGGAGCGCTGGATCAGGTCGCCGATGTAGTAGATGTGCTCCGCCTTGAGGCAGTTGGCGGAGCGAACCGTCAACTCCAGGTCGTCCACCGGGCGCAGCAGGATCGGATCGACCTCCTCTTCCTTCTCCTCGACCACGGCCTCGCCCTCCTTGTCGAAGTCGACGAACACCGCCAACTGCTGCTGCAGAATGGTGGCCGCGCGCCGGATGGCCTGTTCCGGACTGATCGTGCCGTTGGACTCGATATCGAGGATCAGCTTGTCGAGGTCCGTGCGCTGCTCCACCCGAGCGCTTTCGACATCGTAGGAGACACGGCGCATGGGGCTGTAGCTGGCGTCGAGGCGCAGCATGCCGATCAGCCTCGTCTCCTCCTCTTCGTGGGTATAGTCCACCGGCTGGTAGCCGCGACCGCTCGTGACCCTGGCCTCGAGGTCAATCCCGCCCTTCTCGTTCAGGGTGCAGATGACGTGCTCCGGGTTGGCGACCTCGACGTCCGCCGTAAGTTGGAAGTCCGCCGCCGTGACCACGCCGGGACCTTCCCGCTTCAGCCGAATGGTCGTCGAATCGCCGCTGTGCAGGCGGACCGCAACGCCCTTGAGATTCAGCAGGATGTCGATGACGTCTTCCTGTACGCCATCCATGGACGTGTACTCGTGCTCCACCCCCGAGATCTGCACTTCGGTGATGGCGGCACCCGGCATGGACGACAACAGGATGCGTCTCAAGGTGTTGCCCAGCGTGTGTCCGAAACCCCGCTCGAGCGGTTCCAACGTCACCCGCGCGTGCGTCTGGCTCAGTTCGTCGATAAGAAATTCAGTTGCCGTCTGTGGGATTCGACTCCTCCGATGGGGCGCGCCCATGCGGGGGCGTTGGAGAATTCGCGAAGCGAATTCTCGGCCGTCTTCGACGGCGCAATTCGTGGCGATCACGGTGATCATGCCGATCACTTGGAGTACAACTCGACGATGAGGTTCTCGTTGATTTCATTCGGCAGTTCCGCGCGGTCCGGATCGCGCTTGTAGGTGCCTTCCATCTTTTCCGGATCGACGTCGATCCACTCCACCGCGCCGCGCTGGCTGGCGAGATCCAGGGCTTGGCGAATCCGCAGTTGACCGCGCTTCGACTCGCGCACGGCCACGGCGTCGTCCGGCGTGACCTGGTAGGACGGGATGTTGACGACCCTGCCGTTGACCTGGATGGCCCGGTGCGAGACGAGTTGACGGCTCTCGGCGCGCGTGCAGCCGTATCCCATGCGGTACACGACGTTGTCGAGACGACGCTCCAGGATCCGCAGGAGATTCTCGCCTGTCGCACCCTTCTGCTGGTCCGCTTTCTTGTAGTACGTGCGGAATTGCTTCTCCAGCACACCGTAGAAGCGGCGAACCTTCTGCTTCTCGCGCAGCTGCACGGCAAAATCCTTGACCTTGCCGCGGCGTGCGGAACCGTGCTGGCCCGGAATCGCATCGGCTCGGCACTTCGAGTCCAGCGGCCGGATGCCGCTCTTGAGCAGCAGGTCCGTGCCCTCCCGTCGGGACAGCTTCAGCTTTGGTCCTAGATACCTGGCCATGATGATCAGACCCTTCTTCGTTTCGGCGGCCGGCAGCCATTGTGGGGAATGGGTGTCACGTCCGAGATGCTGTTGATCTTCAGCCCCGCGGCGTTCATCGCCCGGACCGCGGACTCGCGACCGGAGCCCGGACCCTTGACGTAGACGTCCACGCTCTTCATGCCGTACTGCTCCATGGCGTTGGTCGCGGCCCGTTCGCTCGCCACCTGGGCAGCGAAGGGCGTGCTCTTGCGCGAGCCGCGGTAGCCCGAGCCGCCGGCGGTCGCCCAGCACAGCGCATTGCCCTGGCGGTCGGTGATGGTGATGATCGTGTTGTTGAACGACGCGTGCACGTGGGCGACGCCGTCGATCACGACGCGTCGGCCCTTGCGGCGCGTCGGCGTGGCTGCTTCTGCCATTGCGTTCTCCCCCGCTACTTCCTGACGAGCCGCGGCGGGCCCTTGCGCGTCCGGGCGTTGGTGTGGGTACGTTGCCCGTTCACCGGCAACCCGCGGCGGTGTCTCATGCCGCGGTAGCAGCCGAGATCCATCAAGCGTTTGATGTTCAACTGCACTTCGCGGCGCAGGTCGCCTTCGATGTTCATCTTCGTCACTTCGGCGCGCAACGCGTCGAGTCGGTCCTCGCCGAGTTCGCCGAGCTTGGCGTCCGGGTCCACGCCCGCAGCGTCGCACAGGATGCGTGCGCTCGAGCGGCCGACGCCGAAGATGTACGTGAGCGAGATGCCCGCGTGCTTGTTGTCGGGAATGTTGACCCCCGCGATTCGTGCCACTGTGACTCCTTGGTTACCGTTTGAGCCAGCCAAGCCAGCGTCTCAGCCCTGGCGCTGCTTGTGCCGTGGTTCGACGCGACAGATCACGCGCACCACGCCCTTGCGCCGTACCACCTTGCAGTTGCGGCACATCTTCTTGACGGATGCCCTGACCTTCATCGCTGTCTCCTGTCCCTGTCCGAATCAACGCCGACGGGGCGCATTTACGCCCCGTCCACGCCGTCCCCCGGCCGTCGACCGTCCCCCGCGCCCGTAGGAGCGCAGGTTGGACTTCTCCATCAACTTGGCGTACTGGCTCGACATCATGTGTTCCTGGACCTGCGACATGAAGTCCATGGAAACCACCACCACGATCAACAGTGCCGTGCCGCCAAGTTGCATCGTGACGTTGAAGAACACCACCATGAATTCCGGCAGCAGGCAGACCACGGTTACGTAGATCGAGCCGAAGAACGTCAGCCGGGTGATCACATCGTCGAGATAGTCGGCGGTCTGCCGCCCGGGCCGGATGCCGGGAATATACGCTCCCTGGCGCTTCAGGTCATCGGCGATCTCCTTGGGATCGCGCATCAGCGCCGTGTAGAAGAAGCTGAAGAAAATGATCCCGGCGGCGAACAGCAGAATGTAGAGCGGCTGGCCGGGCGACAACACCAGGGCGATGTCCTGCAGCCAGGTCATTCCCGGGGCCTGGCCGAACCACTGCGCCATCGACGCGGGCGCCAGCAGCAGGCTCGAGGCGAAAATGGCCGGAATGACACCTGCCATGTTGATCTTGAACGGCAGCGGGTGGCTCTGCGGCTGGTACATCCGTCGCCCCTGCTGACGCTTCGCGTAGTTGATCATGATGCGCCGCTGGCCGCTCTCCACGAAGACCACGAAGCCGACGATGGCGATGCCGATCGCCGCCACGGCGATCAGCGCGACGATGTTGATGTCGCCCTGGCGCGCCGCCTCGATCGACTGGCCCACGGCCCCGGGGAACCCGGACACGATGCCGGAGAAGATCAACAGCGATATGCCGTTGCCCACACCGCGTTCATTGATCTGCTCGCCGAGCCACATCATGAACAGTGCACCCGTGACAAGGGTCACGATGGCGGCGAAATAGAAGTCCCAGCCGGCGTTGAAGGCCAATCCCTGGCCGGCGAGCGTCCCGGTCAGCGCGGTGCCCTGGATGCAGGCGATAAGCAGCGTCCCGTAGCGCGTGTACTTGGTGATCTTGCGCCGACCGGCCTGGCCTTCCTTGCGCAGCTGATTCAGCGTCGGGTACATCATCGTCAGCAGGTTCATGATGATGCTGGAGGTGATGTAGGGCATGACGCCCAGGGCGAGGATGCTCATCCGCTCCAAGGCGCCGCCGGAGAACATGTTGAAGACGTCGAGGATGCCGCCCTGGTTGGCATCGAACAGGTTGCGTAGTTGGTCGGGGTTGATCCCCGGAACCGGAATGTGCGTGCCGATGCGGTATACGAGAAGCGCGAACAGGACGAATAGCAGGCGCCGACGCAGCTCGGACAGGCCGCCGGTCCGGGTTCCCAACATGGTAGGTGCCGCGACGGTCATTCCTCGACCCTTCCGCCCGCCTTTTCGATGGCCGCCCGCGCGCCCTTGCTGACGCCGAGTCCCCTGACCGTGACGGCCGCCGTCACCGCGCCGGAGTGGAACACCCGGGCTCGGGTGATGTTCTTGGCGACGACGTTCGACGCCTTCAGGGCGTCGAGGTCCACCACGCCGTCTCCGGCCCCGGCCGCCCCGGCCAGTTCGGAGGTGCGCACCTCGGCGGTCTTGGTGCCGATGCGCGACCGGAAGCCGAACGCCGGCACACGCTTCTGCAGCGGCAGCTGACCGCCTTCGAAGCCCGGTCGCACGTTGCCGCCGGATCGCGATCGCTGCCCCTTGTGGCCACGGCCCGCCGTCTTGCCGCCGCCGGCCGCGATGCCGCGGCCCACGCGCTTCTTCGCTTGCCGGCTTCCCGGGGCCGGCGCAAGCGTGTTCAATCGGGCCGACATGGACTCGGTTCCGCTCTCCGGTGCGTCGTCCGTCGTTGGTGCGTCGGTCATGCCGGGTCCCCGCCGTTCTCGACCTCGAGGAGGTACGCGACCTTCGCCACCATGCCGCGTACCGCCGGGGTGTCCTCCAGCTCGCGGACCGAACCCACGCGGCGCAGTCCCAGGCCCACCACACAGGCGCGGTGTTTCGGCAGCCGCCCGTGGGGCGACTTGACCAGTTTCACTTTGAGGGTCTTGTTCGCCATCAGGCCGTCAACTGCTCCACGGTCATGCCGCGCTTCGCGGCGACCATCTGCGGCGAGCGCATACGGGTGAGCGCCCGGAAAGTCGCCGTCACGACATTGACCGGATTGGTCGAGCCGTAGCACTTGGCGAGGACGTTGCGAACCCCGGCGCACTCGAGCACGGCACGCATCTTCTCGCCGGCGATGATGCCCGTGCCTTCGGATGCCGGCTGCATGTAGACGGTGGACGCGCCGAAGCTCTCCTTGATGGGGTACCAGATGGTGGTGCCGTTCAACTCGACGTCCATCATGTTGCGCCGGGCGGCCTCGTTGGCTTTCTGGATCGCCATGGGCGTCTCCCGCGCCTTGCCGCGTCCGAACCCTACGCGTCCTTCGGTGTCACCAACCACGACCAGCGCCGTGACGCCGCGCTGGCGACCGCCTTTGACGACCTTGACGACGAAGTTGATGTGGACAACCTTCTCGACGATGCCCTCTTCTTCTATGGTTTCCGAATACGCCATGGCTCAATCCAATCAGAATTTCAGTCCGCCGGCGCGCGCCGCCTCGGCAAGCGCCTTCACCCGGCCGTGGTACTTGTAGCCCGAGCGGTCGAACGCCACCGTCTCGATCCCCGCCGCCGTGGCCCGTTCGGCGATCAACTGCCCCACCGCCGTGGCCGCGGCGACGCCGGCGGTGCCGTTGCGCAACGACTTTTCGAGGGTCGATGCCTGCACCAGCACGCGGTCGCGGCCCCTTTCGCCCTGGATCACCTGGGCGTAGATGTGCCGCGGCGTGCGGTGTACGCAGAGGCGCAGCGCATGGAGTTCGCGGATCTTCATCCGCGTCCGCTTGGCCCGCCTCAACCGGCCGGCCTTCTTGTTCGCTTCCGGTCCTGCCATTACTTCTTCTTGCCTTCCTTGCGGCGCACCCGTTCGTCGGCGTAGCGCACGCCCTTGCCCTTGTACGGTTCCGGTGGCCGGAAGCCGCGGATCTCCGCCGACACCTGACCCACGAGTTGCTTGTCGATGCCCTTGACGACGATCTCGGTCGGGCTCGCGGTCTGCACCTCGATGCCTTCGGGAAGCTCGTAGTCCACGGGATGCGAGAACCCGAGCTGCAAGTTCAACTGGCGCCCCCGGGCTTGGGCTCGATAGCCCACGCCTTCCAGGCGGAGGTGCTTCTCGAAGCCCTCCGAGACGCCCACCACCATGTTGTTGACCAGAGAACGCGTCGTGCCCGCAAGCGCGCGAGCCGATCGCGATTCCGACCGCGGCGCGAACACCAACACACCGTCCTCCTGGCGGACGTCGACCTCCGGCGAAATGCCCAGGGACAGGCTGCCCTTGGCGCCTTTCGCCTTGACGACCGTCGTATCGCCGGTCTCCACCGCGACATCGACGCCGTTCGGAAGACGTATGGGGCTGTTGGCTACTCGGGACATGTTCCGGAACCTAGAAAACCGTGCAGAGGACTTCGCCGCCCACGCCTTGGCGACGCGCGGCTCGATCCGTCATGACACCTAGATTGGTGCTCACGACGGCGATACCAAGACCCCCCCGAACCTCGGGCAGGTCGTCCTTCGCCTTGTAGATGCGCAATCCGGGTCTGCTGACCCGGTTGACGTCGGCGATTACCGGTTCGCCCTCGTGGTAGCGGAGGCTGACGGTCAGCTCGCGCTTGGCACCCTCGCCCACCTCGAAACCCTCGATATAGCCCTCGTCGCGAAGCACCTCGCAGATGGCGACCTTCTGCTTCGAACTCGGCAACGACACCGCGTCGTGATGCGCCATCTGGGCATTCCTGATCCGCGTCAGCAGATCGGCGATGGGATCCTGCATGCTCATCTAGGTCACCAACTCGCCTTGACGAGCCCGGGCACGTCGCCACGGGTCGCCGCTTCGCGGAGCTTGTTGCGGCCCAGGCCGAACTTGCGGTAGACGCCCCGGGGCCGGCCGGTCTGCCCGCAACGCCGTCTCAAGCGCACCGGGGATGCGTTGCGCGGCAGCTTCTGCAGCTGAATCTGCGCCTGCCAGCGCTCGTCGTCCGAGGCACTGCGGTCGCCCACGATCTTCTTCAACTCCGCGCGCTTGTCAGCGTACTTGGCGACGATCTTCTGGCGCTTCTTGTCGCGCTCGACGGTGGAAATCTTTGGCATATGGGTCAGTTCCTGAAAGGAAAGTCGAAGCCCCGCAGCAGCGCGAGACCCTCTTCGTCGGTCTTCGCCGTGGTGGTGACCACCACGTCGAGGCCGCGGATCTTGTCGATCCGGTCGTAGTCGATCTCGGGAAACACGATCTGCTCCGAGATTCCCATGGAGAAGTTGCCGCGGCCGTCGAACGAGCGCGGATTCAAGCCGCGGAAGTCCCGCATGCGGGGGATGGCGATGCCGATCAGCCGTTCAACGAACTCGTACATTCGCGTTCGGCGCAGGGTGACCTTGCAGCCGATGGGAAAGCCTTCGCGGATCTTGAATCCGGCCTCCGACTTGCGCGCCTTCGTGGCGACGGGCTGCTGGCCCGCGATCAACGCGAGGTCGGCCATGGCATTGTCGAGTATCTTACGGTCGCCCACGGCCTCGCCGACGCCCATGTTCAGCGTCACCTTGTCGATCCGCGGCGCCTCCATGACCGACCGGTAGTTGAACCGATCGACCAGCGCCGGACGAATCTCGGCGAGGTATCTGGCTTGCAGGTCCGACATCTCCACTCGTCTCAAGTTCGTCGACCTATTCGTCGACCAGGGTTCCCGTGCGCTTGAAAAACCGCACGCGCTTGCCGTCCTCGACGCGGATGCCCACCCGGTCGGCACGGTCGTCCTCGGGATTGAACAAGGCGATGTTCGACACCGCGATCGGTGCTTCGATGTCCTTGATACCACCCGTCTCGTTGGTCATCGGATTGGGCTTCATATGCTTCTTGACCAGGTTGATACCCGAGACCAGCACCCTGTCGGCGGATACGATCCGGGTGACAGCGCCGCGCTTGCCCCGGTCTCGTCCGGCGATGACCACGACCTCGTCGTCTGTTTGGATCTTTCTCATGGAATCGACCGTTCGGGGTTCACAGGACTTCGGGGGCGAGTGACGTGATGCGCATGAAGTGTTCGGTGCGCAGTTCCCGGGTTACGGGCCCGAAAATCCGCGTCCCCACCGGCTGCATCGCGGCGGTCAACAGCACCGCCGCATTCTGGTCGAAACGGATCAGCGACCCGTCGGCGCGGCGCACGCCCTTCTTCGTGCGCACCACCACCGCGTTCATGACCTGGCCCTTGCGCACACGGCCGCGCGGCATGGCTTCCTTGATGGTCACCTTGACCACGTCGCCGATGCCCGCGTAGCGCCTGCGCGAGCCACCGAGCACCTTGATGCACTGCACACGCCGTGCGCCGCTGTTGTCGGCGACGTCGAGCATCGACTCCGCTTGAATCACCTTGCTCTCCTAGCCGGGCGCGGGCGCCCTGGGCGTGGGTGCCGAATCGGCGCCACGGTCCCTTGCCCGTTCGACGATGCCGAGCAGCCGCCACGACTTCGTCTTCGACACCGGCCGCGACTCGACGATGGTCACCACATCGCCCTCTTGGCACTCGTTGCCCTCGTCGTGGGCCGCGATGCGTGTCGAGCGGCGCATGAACTTGCCGTAAACGGGATGTTTCACCCGGCGCTCGATCCGCACGGTGATGGTCTTGTCCGCCTTGTTGGAGGTCACCACGCCGGTACTCGCGCGCGCCGACGGGGGAGGGGCTTGCGCTGCCTCGGGAACCACCTGTTCCGGGACTTCCGCCGCCTGTGAGCTTTGTTGTTGTTCAGGCTCTTCGTCAGGCACTTGCCTTCTCCCGGATCAGCGTCTTGATGCGGGCGATATCGCGCCGCGTCTTGGTGATTAGATGTGTCTGCGGAAGCAGTTCGCTGGCACGCTGCATGCGCAGATTGAACTGCTCCTTGCGCAGGCGCACGAGGTCGCTGGCGAGTTCGTCCGCCGTCTTGCCGCGGAGGTCCGCTTTATCCGTCGCGTCCATTTTCTGTCGTCCCGTCCCGTTCCCGTCAAACCAACGAGCGCTTAACGAACGCCGTGGGAAACGGCAGCTTCGCGGCGGCCAGCGCCAGCGCTTCCCGGGCGACGTCCTCGCCAACACCTTCCATCTCGTAGAGCACGCGGCCCGGCTGGACGAGAGCCACCCAGTACTCGACGCTGCCCTTGCCCTTGCCCTGACGCACTTCAAGGGGTTTCTTGGTGATCGGCTTGTCCGGAAAGACCCGGATCCAGACCTTGCCGCCCCGGCGTACGTGGCGGGTCATCGCCCGCCGGCCGGCCTCGATCTGGCGCGCCGTCAGGCGCCCCCGACCCACGGCCTTCAAACCGTACTTGCCGCGCAGCGCGAGGCCGCGGTTGCGACCCTTGTGCTGCTTGCGGAACTTGGTTCTCTTCGGCTGCAACATGCGACGGACTCCCTCGTACGATCCCTGGCGGTCGGGGCCTCTAGGCCGCGGCCTCCGACTGACCCTCGCGACCGAGAATCTCGCCTTTGAATATCCACACCTTGACGCCGATGATGCCGTAGGTGGTCATCGCCTCCGCGGTCGCGTAGTCGATGTCGGCACGCAGCGTGTGCAGCGGCACCCGCCCATCGGCGTAGGTCTCGGAACGCGCGATGTCGTTGCCAT
The DNA here is from genome assembly GCA_021295875.1 of Pseudomonadales bacterium. Classification (GTDB taxonomy): domain Bacteria; phylum Pseudomonadota; class Gammaproteobacteria; order Pseudomonadales; family Azotimanducaceae; genus VXYL01. The sequence continues at coordinate 6,185 of JAGWBN010000080.1, read as the reverse complement.
TCAGCCGCCCGGCGACGCGCACCTTGATGCCCTTGGCGCCAAGGCGCATGGCGTTCTGCATCACCCGGCGCATGGCGCGCTGGTGGCGCACCCGTCGCTCCAGTTGCTGGGCGACGTTCTGGGCGACGAGCAGCGCGTCGACCTCCGGCTTGCGGATCTCCTCGACGTTGATGTGCACCGGGATGCCCATCTTGCGGGTGATCTCGGCTCGCAACCGCTCGACATCCTCGCCCTTCTTGCCGATGACGATGCCCGGACGGGCCGTGTGCACGGTGATGCGTGCCGTCTGCGCCAGGCGCTCGATCTCGATCCGGCTGACCGACGCCTGGGAGAGATGCTTCGCGATGTAGTCGCGCACCTCCAGGTCGTTCAGCAGATAGTCGGCATAGTCCTTCTTCGTCGCGTACCAGACCGAGTTGTGGTCCTTGACGATGCCGAGGCGCAAGCCTGTCGGGCTGACTTTCTGACCCATTAGTCCACCATCCTCAAAACTCTTGGACGCTTCGCCGCGTCACTCGTCCGAGACCGTCACGGTGACGTGGCTCGTGCGTTTGAATATCCGATCCGCCCGGCCTCGGGCTCTTGGCCGGATGCGTTTCATGGTGCGGCCCTCGTCGACGTGAATCGTCGCCACCTTGAGTTCGTCGACGTCCGCGCCCTCGTTGTTCTCGGCGTTGGCGATCGCCGACTCCAGGACCTTGCGCACCATCGGTGCGGCCTTGCCGGTGCTGAACGCCAGTATGTCGAGGGCGCGCTCGACGTCCTGGCCGCGCACCTGGTCCACCACCAGGCGCAGTTTGCGCGGCGCGATCCGGAGCCGTCTTGCCGTGGCACTGACTTCCATTGCCGTCACCGTCTCGTGGCCTTGCGGTCGGCGGCGTGGCCCCGGAAGGTCCGCGTCGGCGCGAACTCGCCGAGCTTGTGCCCCACCATGTCCTCGGAGACGAAAACCGGCACGTGCTGACGACCGTTGTGCACGGCGATGGTGAGGCCCACCATGTCCGGCACGATCATCGACCGCCGCGACCAGGTCCGAATCGGCCGTCTGTCCTTGTTCGCCGCCGCCTCGGACACCTTGCGCATCAGGTGCAGATCCACGAACGGGCCCTTTCTCAACGCTCTCGGCATCAGTCGCTCTGCCCTATCTTCACCTTAACTTGCACGTTCACGTTCACCTTCACCTTCGGCCGCGGCGGCGGACGATGAGTTGATCCGTCCGCTTGTTCTTGCGGGTCTTGTAGCCCTTGGTCGGCACACCGGTCGGCGACACCGGATCGCGACCGCCGGATGACTTGCCCTCGCCCCCGCCGTGGGGATGGTCGACGGGATTCATGGCGACGCCGCGAACGGTGGGGCGCACACCCCGCCAGCGTTTGGCGCCGGCCTTGCCGAGCGAACGCAGGTTGTGCTCGCTGTTGCCCACCTCGCCGAGGGTGGCGCGGCACTCGGCCAGCACGCGCCGAGTTTCGCCGGAGCGCAGCCGCAAAGTCGCATAGCTGCCCTCGCGGGCGACGAGTTGACAGGACGTCCCGGCGCTTCGCGCAAGCTGCGCGCCCTTGCCCGGTTTCATTTCCACGCAGTGGACGACGCTGCCCACGGGGACGTTGCGCAGGGCCATGGCATTACCTGCCCGGATGGGGGCCGTCGAGCCGCTCATCAGTTCGTCGCCGGCGGCCAGGCCCCGCGGGGCGACGATGTAGCGGTACTCGCCATCGGCATACTTCAGCAGCGCGATGTTCGCCGTCCGGTTGGGGTCGTACTCCAGGCGGGCGACGGTCGCCTTGACGCCGTCCTTGTCGCGGCGAAAGTCGATCTTGCGGTAGTGCTGCTTGTGCGCGCCGCCCCGGTGCCGCGTGGTGATGCGACCGGTGGCACCCCGTCCGCCGGTATGGCTCTGCTTCTCGGTGAGCGGCTTGTACGGCGTACCCTTGTGCAGGGTTGGATCCACGACCTTGACGACGAAACGTCGGCCCGGTGATGTCGGCTTGGTTTTGACGACGGGCATCTAGTGTCGTGTCCCACGAGTTTCTAGTACTTCAGAGTTCGCCCTGCGCGTCAATGCAAGGCGTGGTCCCGCAGGCAATAGCGGGGTTATTGGCAAGGGCCACAACGCAGCAGTGGCGTGCAGGGCGAACTCCCGGAGGGCGCGCCCCACGGGTCCTGTGGCTGTGTTGCGCCCCTTGGCAATGACCCGCCATTCCCTGCGGGACGCGTCTTGCCACAGAACCCGTGGGGCACGCTGAAGCACTAGAAACTCGTGGGACACGACACTACGTCTCCAGCGCCGTGAAGTCGAGATTCTCGCCGTCTTGCAGACGGACGTAGGCTTTCTTCCAGTCCTTGAGCTTGGTCCGCTTGTAGCGCAGCGTGCGTTTGCTCTTGCCCTTGACGTTCAAGGTGGTGACATTGGCGACCTTGACGCCGAACAGGTTCTCGACCGCCAAGCGGATTTCCCGCTTGGTGGCGTCCTTCGCCACCTTGAAGGCGACCTGGTTGCTGGAGTCGCCGAGGTCGCTGACCTTCTCCGTGACGTGCGGCTCGATCAGCACGGCGTAGCGCCGCTCCTCGCGCGTGAGCTGCGCGAGCGGCTCGGCCACGGTGGGCGCCTGCTGGGCGTCCGCCTTGCGGCCGAAACGTAGACGAGAGGTTGCCGGGCTCATGCCAGGCGCTCCTCGATGGCTTTCAGGGCCGGCGTGGTCACCAGCACCTTCTCGTAGGCGATGAGAGTCACGGGATCGATCGCCGCGGGCTCGCGGACCTCGACCCCGCGCAGATTCTGCGATGCCAGGGCGAGATTCGGATCCAATTCGGTCGTGAGTATCAGCACGTCGGTCAAGTCGAGCGCCTTCAACTTGGCTGCGAGGTCTTTGGTCTTGTGGGTATCGAGGGAGAAGGAGGGAGTGGAGAGGAGGCGGTCTTGGCGCAGGAGTTCCGAAAAAATACAGCGGATGGCGCCCCGGTACATTTTCCGGTTCAGCTTCTGCGCATGGTCCTGCGGGCGCCCTGCAAAGGTGCGACCGCCACCGACCCAGATGGGGCTGCGGATGGAACCGGCACGAGCCCTGCCGGTACGCTTCTGGCGCCACGGCTTGCGTCCACCGCCACGGGCATCCGACCGCGATTTTTGAGCCCTGGTGCCGCTCCGGGCACCGGCGAGCCAAGCGACGACGGCCTGGTGCACCAACGGCTCGTTGAACTCGTGACCGAACGCGGCTTCCGACACTTCCACCGGCTCGCCGTTCGTTGACGCCACCGCGAGTGTCACGACTGCCCCGCCTTGACCGCAGGTCGCACGCAGACGTCCGCGCCCGCCGGCCCGGGCACGGCTCCCTTGACGAGCAGCAGGTTGCGATCCGGATGAACATCGACGACGGTGAGGTTCTGCACCGTGACCCGGCGGTTGCCCATGTGACCGGCCATCTTCTTGCCCTTGAACACCTTGCCCGGCGTCTGGCACTGGCCGATGGATCCTGGCGCCCGGTGGGACACGGAGTTGCCGTGGGAGGCGTCCTGGCTGCGGAATTTCCAGCGCTTGATGGCACCGGCGAAGCCCTTGCCCTTGCTCACGCCCGCGACATCGACGGTCTGGCCCTTCTCGAACTGCGCCACACCGAGTTCGGCACCCGGGATGAGTTCCTCGCCGGGCGCATCGGCCAGGCGAAACTCCCACAGGCCGCGACCGGCCGCGGTCTGGGCCTTCGCGAAATGCCCGGTCTCGGGACGGTTCAGGCGGTTGGCCGCGACCTGGCCCGCCGTGACCTGCACGGCGTTGTAGCCGTCGGTCGCCTCGGTCTTGACCTGGGTGACCCGGTTCGGGGCGGCTTCGATGACGGTGACGGGTATCGACTCACCGGTCTCGGTGAACACCCGCGTCATGCCGCTCTTGGTTCCTATGACCCCGATGGTCATCGGTTGCTCGCCTGGAAGTTCATGGTTGGGTGAAACGGGCGAACGTGGTCGCCGGTCAGGCCGACCTCGGCACGCTGATCTGCACGTCCACGCCCGAGGCGAGGTCGAGCTTCATCAGCGCGTCCACGGTCTTCTCGGTCGGCTCGACGATGTCGAGCAACCGCTTGTGGGTGCGGATCTCGTACTGGTCACGTGCGTCCTTGTTGACGAACGGCGAGATCAACACGGTGTAGCGCTCCTTGCGGGTCGGGAGCGGAATCGGGCCACGCACCTGTGCCCCGGTGCGCTTCGCCGTTTCGACGATCTCCTCCGTCGACACGTCGATCAGGCGGTGATCGAAGGCCTTCAGGCAAATCCGAATGCGTTGGTTCTGATCCACGGTCTGTCCTGGAGTCCTTTTTTGCTCGTTTTCTTCATGCAGACACCAGCATGTCGCGCGATGTCCACAGATCGGTAACTTCTTGTTTTTCTTGGCTTTTATCGTCCAACCAAGGCGCTCTTCCAAGAAAGAGCCGAGTACACAGAAGCCCGCCGCCGTCATAGCGGAGCGCGGATTCTACGCATGTAGCCATTTTGTTACAACGGCGAATTTCGGCGTGAATCTCGGCGGCGAAAGTGTTCGGGAAGCACCCGGAGCGGCGAGATGAGCGAACGATGCCAGTCGCGTCCTCGGCGAGCGTCTCCACGCTGACCCGGTCCGTTGCCGGATCGTGTAGCACCGCCTTGAGCATCCGAGGTCGGGCGAATCTCCCACGGACGGTCGGGCGGATGTCCGTAACGCTCGCCGTTCCGTATGCATCATGCTTGTCGACGATCACCCGATCGGAACCCGCTATGGTAGATCACGCACCGGAAAGACGCGCCGACGGCACCCCCCGCCGCTGTCCGCGATCCACGCCGAAGCCCTGTGGCGGCCCCTGCCCCCGGTCGCCTATGACGACGACGGCTATCCCTTTGAAAGCCGCAACGTGTCGGAGAGCACCACCCACGACGACATCCTGAACTACTTCAGGAACGCCGCCTTCGCCCTGCTCGCCGACCGACCCGACGCGATGGTCCAGCAGAACCTGCTGATCCTCTTTGAACAGGGCAACCCGACCGCGGCGGTCGAACCGGACATCACGGTCGCGCTGGCCGGCACCACAGGAACTCCTACAAGCTCTGGGTCGAAGGCCAGCCGCCGGACCTCGTGGTCGAAGGGCTGTCGGAGAAGACCTGGCGCCGGGACCTGGACATCAAGCCAGCGTTGTACCGCGACCTCGGCGTGCGCGAGTTCTGGCAACTCGATCCGATCGGCCGGCTCCGCGACGCGATCATCGGCCATCGGCGGAGCGGGGGCGTCTACCGGCGGATCGCGCCGTCTCGTCCGGGCATCTACCGGAGCGACGTGCTCAACGCCGAGATCTCCTACGACCGCACCGAGATGGCCGTCCGCGACGTTCGCACCGGCGAACGGATTCCGCTGGTCCACAACGCCTTGCGCCAACGGGACGACGCCCTGCGGCAGCGGGAGGAGGCCTTGCGCCAGCGGGACGACGCCTTGCGCCGCCGGAGCGAAGAACGCAAAGCCCACGAAGCGGCGTTGGCGAGAATCGCGGAACTCGAGGCCCGTTTGAACCGCTGACGTTGGAGCGTCGGGGACACATGCGACCTGGAGTCCCCGCTTGAGTTCCTCCTCCACCTCGTAGGACGCTGATCGCGTGTTCCGCGACAATCAGGATGAGACGACTTCTCATCCTGATCGACGCGCTACAGATCGCGCGTCTCAGGAGTTCCTGCGGCCGCGATCTCCCGGCCGAAAGCCTCCGCGGTGCGCTCCACCTGTTCGCTTGTGCGCCTCGAATGTTGACGTCACCGTGAGGTCGCTTGTGGGACGCCAATCGCGTGTGTCCAGAAGTTCCTCGCCTGCCATGCCCGGCCGCTACGTGCGCGGCCAGGAGGCAACCAGGGGTCCGGTCGCCCGGCTAAGAGGCACCAAGAGCAAAGAGTTGCAGAGAGCGCTTGCACTCCGCAAAACGACAGCGTTAGGCTCCATTAACGCGAGTTGATCGACTACCTCAACGCCAATTTATCGGACAAACTGACTCTTTCAGGCTCTTTCACACGTCATGCGAGCACGGTGGAATCGGGCGACCGATGGCAACGAGATTCGTCACGACTTCCTGATGATCCCCTGGGCGATGTTGTCCGGGACTTGTGCGTAGCGGGCGAACTCCATGGTGAAGGTGGCGCGTCCCTGGGTGGCGGAGCGCAGATCCGTGGAGTAGCCGAACATC
>JAGWBN010000079.1:14523-21482 GCA_021295875.1 Pseudomonadales bacterium | reverse complement strand
GCCGATGGCCCGGCGTGGTTTTGGGGGCCTGGCGCGGGTAACCAAGAGCTATTGTCCGGTAGCAGAGCTAGCGCGTCTCCCTTCGGGAGCCGTCCAAGAGCGACTCGTAGCGCCCGTCAGTGAAATGCAACCGACCGTTAACGTTGGCCCTGCTCAACGAACCTAGTAGGCGAGACGGCCGGTTGCTAAGCCGGACTCGGGTCGAGCGTTTCAAGGATGGTCTCCAGGGCGTTGTCGCATCCGGCTGCCAAGCTCTCGAAGTGCGCGCGGAAGGTGCCGTGTTCGCGCAGCGCATGGCTGGCGGCATTGGACTTCTCGTCCTTGGCGGCGTGGCCTTTGGTGACGGTGCGTAGGCGGTGAAGGTCCCGCAGGGGCTGTATTGCGGCCCGGCCTGCGTGTTCGAGACATTCGGTCAGGAGCTTGATCGACCCCCACTTCTTGTCGGGGGTGACTCCTAGCGAGCGGGCTATGACGCGAAGCTGGGTCTGTCCGATACGACGGGCCGGAATAGCGGCCTGAACGCCCCTCCCGGTATGATTGGTTTTGGCGGAGATGAATTGAAAATGGGGATTTTCATAACATGGTGGAGGCGCGACGTGCAGGAACGCGATGCCCAGTTCCGCTGCTTGGACGCCCGGACGGATCGCCTGCTGGACGGCGCGGCCCACACCATCGCGGACATCGTGCGTCGATGCTCCGCCGAAGGCTTGGACTCCGGGGCGGTGTCGTCCCGCGACCTCCGCAACTGGTCTGGTGCGGATGTTCTGCGCGAACTGATGCGGGATCTCGCGGAGCCGAGAAAGCGAGTCCGCAACGCCAAGGACCGCTTGGCGCGGATGGGTTTGTGAAGCGCGTTCGCGGCGCTTGGCGATGGCTGTGCCGCCATGGACTCGCCTTCGCCGTTCTTGCCGCCCTCCTGCTACTCCTGTGGATCGCCGTCGAACTTGGCGCGATACGGGACGCGATAGCGTCATATAAGCCGCGGCTATTTTGATTAAGAGCGCGAGCGAGATGCAGACCCGCCGACCGAGATGCGGGACGGCGAGCCTTCGGCGGTCCTTTCGAGTTCGGCGGCGACTCGCCGCGCGGGAGCGAATTCCGGCACCGGACTCACGACGCCTCCAGCGCGAAGCGCTCGCCGAAGTGGATCGCGAACTTGGTCCGCGCGGCGTGCCAGAACGCCCGCGGCGCCGGCCGGCGCGTGAATTGCACCGGCACGCGCTGGTCGGTCGCCGGCGCGAACCGTGCTCTGGGTCCGCTGCGCGCTCCTGAGCGGCTACTTCGACGACTACTGGAGCGACCGCTTGCGGTTGGCCGCGTGACGCCGTTCGGTCCGCACTACCAAAGATCTGTCGTGCACCCCTTCCACGCAGGGAATGGCCCCGTTGCCCCACATCGGTGTATGGTTCGGCGTTCCTAAAGCTTGTCAACAGGATGTGGCGCGCTTTGCGATCTGGCAAACGAGCGTCGGGCTGAACGGGTCGTTCCACTGAGAATTCAACGCGTAAGGGAGTGAACATGAATGCCAACCTTATCGAATCGGATCCCGCGATTCTGATGGGCAAGCCCGTAGTCTCGGGAACGCGCATTACGGTGGAGCTGATTCTGGAAAAGCTCTCTGCAGGCGAGTCCGTTGACCAACTGCTCAAGTCTCACCCCCGTCTGACCAGCGAAGGGGTTTTCGCCGCCCTTAGGTTCGCGGCCGAAACTCTACGAGCTGATGTCGTCTACCCGACGACAGGACAGGATGCGCGTGAACCTCTTGGCCGATGAGAGCGTAGATCGAGGAGTCGTTGACCGCTTGAGGTCGGATGCTCATTCCGTTCAGTACGTCGCTGAACTTGATCCCGGTATCGACGCGACGACGCCGTGCTATACCGGGCGAATCAGAGCGGCGCGTTGCTGGTCACTGCCGATAGGGATTTTGGTGAGCTCGTTTTCCGCCTAGGCCGCATACACGCCGGCGTGGTGCTTATTCGCCTAGCGGGGCTGTCTTCCGAAGCGAAGGCAGACCGACGCGACGAACTTCTGTCCGTGTTCAGCGTTATCTCCCCGGGAAGGGTCCGGATTCGCCGACCGGTGATCGAGAGCTGAGGCGGTCTGCCTGCGGCAGCTACAAGGCCAACCGCTCGGCACCTTGCCTCGTGTTCGACCACGGACCGGGTAGCCCGCTCCGGCACTTACCCTGACCCCCGCCAATTCGTCAGTCGTCCATGGCTGCCCCAATCGCCTCTGCAATCTTTGAACGGCAGGTCTTTCGTGACTTGCTGAACCATGATTGCCACGGCCAACTCCTCTTTGGGATCCGTCCAGGAGACGGTCCCGGCGGCACCACTCCAACCGCTTCGTCAGACCCTGCCCTCTGGCGGGTTCAGTTCAGACTTGGTCGTGGATCTACGGCGCTTGCTCGACACCGATGAGAAGCAGCGATTCTAGTCGACATTCCGATGCCTATCGATCGGCGCGCGTGGCCGGGAGTGCGACAGGTAAGCGAGGTCTGCTCATGGGCTCCAACGGCAAGAAACCGCTCAATTCCAGCAAGAAGACCCACAACGTCTGTGGGAACGATAGGTTGTCTGCTGCCCCGTGATGCACTCCTGGTTGCAGTTCGAGTTCACAAGACTCGAATTTCGTAGCCGCTCTGTCGGAGCCGCGACAGGTGTCCGTCGCGGCGGAGCAAATCCCTAAGGGGCACGATGGCGAAAGTGGAGGCGTTGTTGCTCAATGCGTGATCGGCGTTATCGTGCCAGAGCGCCCAGCTAAGCGACTTCGCCTGGATCAGCTCCTCTGGATCGGAGGCGAGTCGCCGGGGATCGCACGCCCCTGCGGCCGAGTCACCTGGATGGGACCTAAGCGTGGCTAGATCGCCTTCGGCCCAGGCAGTTGCAAGACGCGCGAGCGCCTCGAGCTGCGCATCCAGACCTTGAAGACGTGCCTGCAGACAGGTTTGCCCCGCATCGGCCGACATCCCCTCAATCGAGTCGAGGAGTTCCTGCGGGCGCTGGGAGATCACCGCCGTCAACTCCTTGAGGCCGTGCTTCCTGGCTCTCTTCTCCATGGCCCGGCGAATCGTACGGCTCCCTCTCTCGAAGCCTGCGGATTGCGCCGCAGAATCGAAGAGTTCCTTTGCCGCGAAGCCAGGCGTCAATCGCTCGATGTCGTCTCGCGTCGGCGCGTATCTGAGTTGGGTTTCCAAGTAGAGCTGGTAAAGGTCCTCGGTCCGGGATTCGTTGCATGCGCCTGAACTGCCTTTGTCTAAACGGGTTCGCCGTCGTGACCCGCACGCCTACCGACGTCAGGTACTCGTCGGAGTTGGCCAGCATATGTTCGACGAATTCGACGAAGTCGGATCGCTGCCAGAAGAGACTGTCCGGCACCCAATCCGGATAGCCAAGCATCCACAAGACATGGTCATCGTTGGTGACCTTCCAAATGGGCGGCCCCGGGATCTCTCCCAGGACCAGGATCTCTTCCACGACGCGATCATTGGAAGGCGGTCGCGGATCCGCCGTCTCCTGGGCGGCTCCCGGCGTTGCCGCTGAGGCCACAAGCAACAAGGCTCTCCACACTACCCAAGGACTCCTCTTCCTCCGCGTCGTGCGAACATTGGACCGACGCTTCTGACATGAGTTCCATCCCCTATCGGCGGCCCCGGCATGGAAGCTGACCGCTTCCGATACCGTATTTGAAGTCTCGGTGATGTCGTAGATTCTTGGCGATCATCCGAGATCTCGCTCTTAGATCTGACGCATAAGAGCCGAACGCCGCAGGCACATGGTGTTCCAGAATCCGGCCGCCCGAATCGTGGAAGCCAGGTCTCCCATTGGGTTCGCCATTGCTGACACGCCCGAACGCTCCGGCGCTGATCGCCGGACGGACCGCCGCATCTACGTTCGCGCACTGCCTCCCGGGCGGCACGCGATTCTGCCGGCTGCGCGACGGCCGGGAGCTTGCGGTGCGGCTGCTCGCCGAGGGCGAGGATCCGCTCTGCCGGTGGAGGACGGCAAAAAGTGCGCTGCGCGTGGACCTGCGAAGGCCGAGCAGCAGTCGCGGTCGACGTGGAAGCCGGCACCGGACCCCTGGCGTCGCGGCTTCAAGCAGGACAGGGCGGGGTGGCCGCTGGCTGACGCCGCGCCGCCGCTTGGATTTCGGTCAGCTCCGCTCCCTCAGCCCGAGCGGCGAACGGCGGAGGACTCGGCGCGGGGAACCATCGTCGAAACGCCGAGACCGGCCATCGCCGTGGGCGCAGCGGCTCGGGTATTTGCTCGAGTTTGTCTGCGGGAGACAGGTGCGGTCCGCTCAAGGATCATGTGCGACAACGCGTGCGCAACTACACCAGGTTGCGACGGTGCGGCGCAATCGACCGACTGGCGGCTGTTGGTCAATGCACGCATCGAGGCGGAAGCGTGATCCCGCGGGATTACGTAACGGCATGGCGTGCCAACGCCGAGGGTCGAGGATGCTCAGGTCGAGCAGGACCTGGTGATCAGCCGCGCGCTGGTCGAAATGTCCAGACGTTCCGTTCGTACATGGCGACGAGCGGCACGATAGGTTCGATGCGCCGCCGCGCGCGGCATCTCCGATTCGCTCAGCAGGAGCCACGGCACGGTGCCACCGATGACGGCGAACTTGCCCTCGAAGCTGCCGAGGATCTAGGCCGATCTCGACTAGGACGGTCTGCGAGGTCCGTGACCAGCCATGGCCGATGCGACGCGATTGTCGCTTTCTCCGATTCCTCTCCGTCCCTCCCATCCCTCCCGACCCCGCGCGGCATGGCTCTGGCGTTTTGCCGCATCCAAGGTAAAGTAGCCCTTTTTTGCCCGCGCAACGCGGTCGTCTCGGCAGCGGACAAACGAACGGAAGACTTGATGATTTTCGACAGCACAGACACCTACATCTCCACCGACGAACTGTCCATGGCGGTGGACGCCGCCGTGAAACTGGAGCGTCCGCTCCTGGTCAAGGGCGAGCCCGGTACCGGCAAGACCCTGCTCGCCGAGGAGATCGCCAACACCCTGGGTCTACGGCTCATCACCTGGCACATCAAGTCCCAGACCAAGGCGCTGCAGGGGCTCTACGAGTACGACGCCGTGTCCCGCCTGCGGGACTCGCAACTCGGCGACGACCGCGTCGGCGACATCCGCAACTACATCAAGAAGGGCAAGCTCTGGGAAGCGTTCGAGTCCGATGAGCGGGTGGTGCTGTTGATCGACGAGATCGACAAGGCCGACATCGAGTTCCCCAACGACCTGCTGCAGGAACTCGACCGCATGGACTTCTACGTCTACGAGCTGAACGAGACTATCGTCGCCAAGCAGCGGCCCATCGTGGTCATCACCTCGAACAACGAGAAGGAGCTGCCGGACGCGTTCCTGCGCCGCTGCTTCTTCCACTACATCAACTTCCCCGACCGCGAGACCATGGAGCAGATCGTCGACGTGCACTTTCCGAGCATCAAGCAGCACCTGGTCAAGGAGGCCATGGAGATCTTCTTCGATGTGCGCAAGGTGCCGGGGCTGAAGAAGAAGCCGTCCACCTCGGAACTCATCGATTGGCTGAAGCTCTTGATGGCCGACGACATTCCGGACGAGATCCTGACCAACCGCGACACCACCAAGGCGATCCCGCCGCTCTACGGCGCCCTGGTCAAGAACGAGCAGGACGTTCACCTGCTCGAACGCCTGGCGTTCATGAACCGGCGCGACCAACGCGGCTGACCTGTGCTGATCAACTTCTTCCTGACCCTGCGCCGCTACCAGGTGCCGGCGACCATCCGCGAGTTGATGGACCTGATCAACGCCCTTGGCCAGCGCGTGGTGTACAGCAATGTCGACGACTTCTACCTGCTGTCGCGCACCTGCATGGTCAAGGACGAGAAGAACTACGACAAGTTCGACCGCGCCTTCAGCGCCTACTTCAAGGGTCTCGAGGACCTCCACGGCCTGCTGGAGTCCCTGATTCCCGACGAATGGCTGCGCCGCGAGTTCGAACGCGCGCTCACCCCCGAGGAACTCGAACAGATCAAATCGCTCGGCGGCCTGGAGAAACTCATCGAGGCGTTCCGCGAGGCCCGGGAGAAGGCCGAAGCCGAACAGGGCGAAGGCGAAGAGGGCCAGCAGGGCAGTGCGGACCGACCGGGTCAGGGGGGTCCGGGCGGACCCGGCCGGGGCCGGAAGAAGAAGGCCAAGAAGGTCTGGGACCAGCGCCAGTACCGGAACCTCGACGACTCGGTGGAGATCGGCACGCGCAACATCAAGATGGCGCTGCGCCGGCTGCGCAAGTTCGCGCGTACCGGCGAGGAGGAGGAGCTGGACATGGACGACACCGTCCGCTCCACCGCCGACAACGGCGGCATGCTCGACATCCGCCTGCGTCCCCTGCGCCGAAACACCGTGAAGGTCCTGCTGCTGCTCGACATCGGCGGTTCCATGGACGCCCACGTCAAGGTCTGCGAGGAACTGTTCTCGGCGACGCGCACCGAGTTCAAGCACCTGGAGAGCTACTACTTCCACAACTTCATCTACGAGTCCGTGTGGAAGGACAACCGCCGGCGCATGAACGAGCGCATCCCGACCTGGGAGCTTCTCCACAAGTACGCTCGGGACTACAAGGTGGTGTTCGTCGGCGACGCCACCATGGCGCCCTACGAGATCACCCATGCCGGCGGCAGCGTCGAGCACTGGAACGAGGAACCCGGGGCGGTGTGGATTTCCCGTTTCACGGCGGGCTACGACAAGCTCGTCTGGATCAACCCCACGCCCCAGGAGACCTGGGAATACTCGACGTCCGTGGCCATGACCCGCGAACTGGTGGACGGGCAGATGTATCCGCTCACCGTCGCCGGTCTCGAGGGAGGCATGGGCTTCCTCTCCAAGTAATCCTAGCCCGCATTTCTCACCACGTCGCTTGTGCGAACAACATATGCTTCGAATATCAGTTGCTTGTGTCGGATTCCCGAG
>JAGWBN010000079.1:3189-14423 GCA_021295875.1 Pseudomonadales bacterium | reverse complement strand
AGGCCCGCTATGCTTCTCGGTCGCGAGCACGCGCACGGGGCCAAAATCCTCGGCGATCATCGCGGCCCGTGGTGAGAAATGCGGGCTAGTGCGGCGACCGGCGCCGTCGACCATGTCCTCGACCCCTCCGTCCCCGGCACCTCACGGCCTGCAACCGCGTTTCCCCGCGGAATTGCCCATCACCGCGTGCATCGACGAGATCGTCGAGTCGCTGCGCCGCCATCCGGTGCTGATCGTGGCCGGCGAGACCGGGTCCGGCAAGACGACCCAACTACCCAAGGCCTGCCTGGCCGCCGGGATCGGTGCCCGCGGGATCATCGCCCACACCCAGCCCCGGCGGCTCGCGGCGCGCACCGTGGCGGCGCGGATCGCCACCGAACTCGGGGTCGAACTCGGTGCCGAGGTGGGCTACGCCGTGCGCTTCAGCGAACGTGTGTCCGAGAGAACGCGGATCAAGGTGATGACCGACGGCCTGCTCCTCAACGACATACAGCGCGACCGGCGACTTCTGCGCTACGACTGCGTGATCGTCGACGAGGCCCATGAGCGCAGTCTCAATGTCGACTTCATCCTCGGCTACCTGCGCCGGCTGCTCGACCGGCGCACGGACCTCAAGGTCGTCGTCACCAGCGCCACCATCGACGTCGACGCCTTCGCCAAGCACTTCGGCGATGCACCCGTGGTCGAGGTCTCGGGCCGCGGGTTTCCGGTCGACGTCGTCTATCGGCCGGAGGAGCGCCCGGAGGCGGGCGATGCGCCCGAAGCGCTCTTGGACTGCCTGCGGACCATCGCCAGCCAAGCCCCGGTAGGCGATCGCGACATCCTCGTGTTCCAGTCCGGCGAGCGGGAGATCTTCGAGACGTCGCAACGGCTGAGACGCGAGTTTACGGACCGGTTCGAGATCCTGCCGCTCTACGCCCGCCTGCCGGCCAAGGACCAGCAGCGCATTTTCGCGCCCGGTGCCCGACAGCGGGTGGTGCTGGCGACCAACGTGGCGGAGACCAGCATCACGGTGCCGAACATCGGCTATGTCGTCGATCCCGGCTTCGCCCGCGTGAGTCGCTACAGCTATCGGGCCAAGCTGCAGCGTCTGCCGGTGGAACCGATCTCCCAGGCCAGCGCCCGGCAACGTGCGGGGCGCTGCGGGCGCGTGGCGCCGGGCGTCTGCTACCGGCTTTTCGGCGAGCAGGACTTCGAAGACCGGCCGGCATACACCGATCCGGAATTGACGCGCACCAATCTCGCTGCGGTTGTCCTGGCGATGCGCGCCTTCCGTCTCGGCGACATCGAGTCGTTCCCGTTCATCGATCCACCTACGCCACGTGCCGTGCGCGACGCCATCGGCCTGCTTCACGAACTGCAGGCCCTGGAGAACGACGATCTGACCCCCACGGGGCGCACCATGGCGCGCCTGCCGGTGGACCCGAGGCTGGCGCGGATGCTGATCGAGGCGGCGAAGCCCGACTGCGGCGCACTGTCCGAAGTCCTGATCATCGCATCGGCGTTGGCCGCGCAGGACCCGCGCCTCCGACCCTTGGACCGACGTGACGCGGCCGACCGGGCGCATGCCGAGTTCGCCGACCCCGGGTCGGACTTCCTCGCCTACGTGAACCTCTGGGGTTACCTGGAGGAAGCACGATCAAACCTATCCCGCGCTGCGTTCCGGCGCCTGCTGCAGGGCCGCTTCCTGAGTCCCGCGCGAGTCCGCGAGTGGCGCGCGCTGCACCGCCAACTACTGCTCGCCTGCCGAGACCTCGGCATGCGACCGAATCGGCGGCCGGCAGCCTACGCCGCCGTGCACCGGGCGCTGCTGTCGGGTTCACTGGGATTCATCGGCGTCAAGCGCGAGCCGTCGTCCGACCGCGGGCACGGCCCGAGGCGGGGGCGGGCGGCCGAGTACGACGGCGCCCGCGGCCTGCGGTTCCGGCTGTTCCCCGGGTCGGCTCTCGCCCGGGGTGCGCCGACGTGGGTGGTGGCGGCGGAGGTCAGCGACACCGGTCGGACCTATGCACGCTGCGTGGCGAGCATCGAACCGGAGTGGATCGAGAAGGTGGCCGCGCATCTTCTTCGGCGTAGTCACTCCGAACCCTACTGGGACGCGCGGCGCGGCGAAGCCATGGTCCGCGAACAGGTTTCCGTGTACGGCCTCACCGTGGTCGGGGAGCGGCCGCGAAGGGCGTCGGAGATCGACCCGCAGGCCGCCCGGCAGCTGTTCGTCCGGGAGGCCCTGCTGAACGTTGACGGACGCATCGAATCCGCGTTTGTCGAGCGCAACGAGCATCTCCGTCAGGGGATCGAGGAGCGTCAGGCGAAGAGCCGGCGCGCTGATCTCCTGGCCGGCGAGTCGGTGCGTACGGCCTTCTACCTGCAACGGCTGCCGCACGAGGTCTGTTCCATCGCCACGTTCAACGACTTCGTTCGCAACGCCCCGGCCGGCGAGTTGGCCCGCTTCGAGATGACGCTTGACGATCTCGCCTCCGGTGCCTCCGGTGCACAGCCCGAATTTGCCGAGCACGACTTTCCGACCCGGCTCGCCGTCGGCGCCGCGGAAGTGACGCTGGCCTACCGGTTCGCCCCGGGGGAAGTCGACGACGGCGTCTCGCTGCGCACCGAGCCGGGGATGCTCAGCCGACTGGATGCGGATGCCCTGGAGTGGCTGGTGCCGGGATTCCTGGAGGACAAGTGCCTCGCCCTCGTTCGCGGTCTGCCCAAGGCACTCCGGCGGCAGCTGGCGCCGGCGCGCGACCACTTGCGACCTGTGATGCCGGTGCTTGGGGAACCGGGGACGTACCGTCGCGGCAGGCTGGCGACCGCCCTGTCGGCCGCGATTCGCAGGACCCATGGTATTGCGGTGCCGGTGGACGCCTGGCGAGAAGAGAACCTGCCCGGTCATCTGAGGATCAACATCCAGGTGCGCGATCGGCGCGGGCGCACGCTGGACCAGGATAGGGATCTCGCTGCGCTGAAGAGCCGGGTAATGCCCCGCGTCGAACACGGCCTCACCGACGGGCTGCGGGCCTCGCACGAACGTCGCGACATCACCGAGTTTCCGACCGAAGGCGTGCCCGACTCGGTCACCATCGGCGACGGGGTGAACCGCACCATCGTCTATCCCGTTCTGGTCGACCGCGGCCGGAGCGTCGACCTGCTCGTCCAGGTCACCCCGCGTGGGCGCACGTTGCTCAATCGGGACGGCTACACCCGCCTGGCCATGCTGGCGGATGCGGGTGGCGTCCGCCGGCTGCGCCGCGACGTGGAACACGACCTCACTCTCGCCCTGCACTATGCGCCGCTCGGCAGCCCCGCGGATCTGGCCGACGGCCTGGTCGGGGCGGCGTACTGGTTCGCCTGCTTCGACGGGCGCGGGCTGCCGACGACCAAAGCCGATTTCGAGCAGCGCGTTGCCGGCGGCCGATCCGCCGCGCCCGCGGTATTCGCAGAGATTCTCGGCCACGCACGGGACACGCTTGCCAGGCGTTTCGACGTTGCGCAGCGGATCGAGACGCTCGTCTCGCCGGCGTTCGCACCGACCCGGGAAGACCTCGCCCGCCAACTCGACGACCTCGTGCCCGCGGCTTTCTTTCGCACCACCCCCCGCGCCCGACTGGCTGACCTGCCACGCTATCTCGACGCCATGCTCTACCGAGCGGGCAATCTCCAGGGTCGCGTGGCACGGGACCTGGCGGGGATCGAGGCCGTTGCCGCCTGGGATCGCCGGCTGGCGGCGCTCCGGGAAACCGGGGCCGGCGATCCGGACACGCTCCAGGATCTGCGTTTCGTGTTGCAGGAATACCGGGTCGCGGTGTTCGCGCAGCACGTGGGAACCCGCCAGAAAGTCTCTTCGAAACGCTTGCGAATGCTGTTCAACGAAGCGTCGGAAATCTCATAGCGCCCTTGAGGCCAGTGTGTATACTCGGGAACCGATGACGCCGGTTGAGGTCATATAGAAGGGGCCGAGTTACGGTCCACACGGTGCATTGTTTTGCACACTCATTTGAGGAAGGAGAGAGAGATGTTGAACCGCAAGATGAAGCCGATTGCCTTGGCCGTTGGTGCGGCGTTCGCCGCATCGGTGGCAGGAAACGTTGCCGCCGACGGGGTCGACCCGTTCGAAGCCAGCCTGTTGGAGGATGGCGTACTCATCGCCACCAGCCATAAGGAAGGCGGCTGTGGCGAGGACAAGGAGAAGTCCGACGGCGACGAAGCCAAGTGCGGCGAAGGCAAGTGCGGCGAAGAGGGCGACTCCGAGGAGGGCGATTCCGAGGAGGGCGACGAGGAAGAGTCCGAGGAATCCGAGGAGGAGTAACTCTCCCGCTGCTGGACATCCCGCGCCAACGTCCCCAAGGGTATTGGCGCGGGCCTCCAGCGCCCGCTTTCTGCAGGCTGCTTCAGGCTTTGCATGGGCGATTCCTTGGGAACGCCTGTGCGTTAGAACATCCATGGCCGTTCTGACCGGCGCCGGATTGGGTCTGCGTCGTGGGTTCATGCATGCCCTCGACGATGAGCAGGCCGTCGAGTCGCGTGTCGACTTCATGGAAGTGGCCCCCGAGAACTGGATCGACGTCGGGGGACGTTTCGGACGCCTCTTCCGCACGTACACCGAGCGCTTTCCCTTCGTCTGCCACGGCCTGTCGTTGTCGCTCGGCGGTCCGTCGCCGTTGGATCTGGAGTTTCTCCGTGCGGTCAAACGGTTTCTCGACGATCACGGCATCGGTATCTACACCGAGCATCTGTCGGCCTGCAGCGACGCGGGCCATCTCTACGACCTCATGCCGATTCCGTTCAGCGGCGACGCGGTGCGCTACGTGGCCGAACGGATTCGGCGGGTTCAGGACGTGCTCGAACGCCGGATCGGGGTCGAGAACGTGTCCTACTATGCCGCGCCAGCGGTTCCAGGCGAGAACCTGACGGAGTTGGCGTTCATCAACGCGGTGGTGGACGAAGCCGACTGCCTGCTGCTGCTCGACGTCAACAACATCTACGTCAACAGCATCAACTTCGGCTACGACCCTTCCACCTTCCTGCGCGGACTACCCGGTGACCGCGCCGCCTATGTTCACGTGGCCGGCCACTATCGGGAAGCCGAGGATCTGCGCATCGACACCCACGCCGCGGCGGTGGTCGATCCCGTGTGGGATCTGCTCGAGGAGGCGTACGACCTCTACGGTCCGCTGCCGACGGTGCTCGAACGGGACTTCAACTTCCCACCCATCGAGTCGCTGCTCGGCGAGGTCGTGAAGATTCGCGAGATTCAAGCGGCGGCGAATGGATCGCGCGACCGATGACATCCGGCCGGCCCGTCGATGGCGATCGCGGAGGCCCCGAAGACGCCAGGCCTGCGTTCCAGTCCGTGCAGATGGACTTCGCCGCCTATATCCGGCATCCCGATCTCAATCCCATGCCGCCGGGCATCGAAAAACGCCGCATGCGCATCTACGCGCGCCTGTTCTACAACAACATCGAGTCGATCCTGGCCAAAACCTTCTCCGTGTTCCGCGAAGTCGCCGGCGACGAGCCGTGGCACGCCATGGTGCGCGACTTCGTCCACCGGCATCGGGCCGAATCGCCCTACTACGCGCAGGTTCCGGAGGAGTTCATGGAGTACCTGGACACCTGCCGTGGCGAAGCGTCCACGACGGCCGACGAAGGCCGGCCGACGACGTCCCGCGCCGATCCGGCACTTCTGCCCTTCGCCCTCGAACTCTGCCACTACGAGTGGGTCCGCATGGCGCTCGACCGGGCGCCGGACGCCGACTGCGCGTTCGACGACGAACCCGTGACGATCGACGACGCCCTAGCCCTTTCTCCATTGGCCTGGCCGCTGTGCTACGCCTACGCCGTGCAGGACATCGGTCCGGACTTTCTGCCCGAGGAACCGGCCGCGGCGCCGACCTGGCTGATCGCCTGTCGAAACCGCCACGACGAGGTCACGTTCACCAAGTCCAATGCGGTGACCACGCGACTCCTCAACCTGCTCGGCGAAGCTGACACTCGGGGGGCTTTCAAGACCCTCGCGGACGAGCTCGGGTCGGCTTCGGAACCTGTCGAGCGAACCGGTCTCGCGACCCTCAACCGGCTTCACGAACAGGACATCGTTGTACGCATTTGAGCAGTTGTTTCGGCCCTACTAAGGGAGTAGGGTAGCGGCCCCGTCAAGTGCCACAATCGGATCGTCAATTGGCCATCGCGGTCATGGGCGACGACGAATCCGCCTCGTCGCTGATCCTTCGCCTGAGCAGCCTGGGTTTCGACGCCATCCACGCGCGCCGCGGCAGCCGGGCCTTCGTCAAGGTGCTCGAAGCCGCCGACCTCATCCTCTGCCCGTCCACGGCCGACATCGCGGCGAACGTTCACGCGACCGGACGGCCACCCGCCCCGGTGGTTCTGGTCACGTCGGAGTTGCCCGACGCGGACGGACTCCTCACCGCCATGCGTCACGGCGTGATCGACGTCGTGACGACACCCGTGGACGACGGTGAACTGGGCGAGCGCATCGAAAGCAACGTCTCGCGGGCGCGCCCGTCGGACCTGCGCATCGCCGGTCAACTCGACAGTCTGCAACGCGACCAGCGCGCGGGCCAGTACATCCAACTGCGCATGCTGCCGCCGTCCCCCATGGCCATCGACCGCTACCGACTCGCGCACCGCGTCGAGCCGTCGCTGATCCTCTCGGGCGACTTCGTCGACTATTTCCGCATCGCCGAACGGCATTTCGTGTTCTACATCGCCGACGTGTCCGGCCACGGCGCGTCGAGTGCCTTCGTGACGGTGATTCTGAAGAATTTCTCGCGCCGGATCCGGCGGGAATACCACCCGCGGATGTTGCGCGATCCGGGGGAGATTCTCGCCGTGCTGAACCGCGAACTCATCGACCAGGGACTGGGCAAGCACGTGACGATGTTCATCGGCGTCGTCGACCTGGATGCCGATACCGTCACCTATGCCAATGCCGGCCATTTCCCGCATGCCATCCACGCGGCCAATGGCGGCGCGGGCTTCCTCGAAACTCCGGGCAAGCCCGTCGGACTGTTCGACGAGGTCGACTACGAGGTCGACACCGTGCCCATGGCCCCCGGCGACAGCCTGGTGGCGTTCTCCGACGGCGTGCTCGAGGTCATGCGCGAGGAGGGCCTCGCGGCGAAGGAGACTCGGCTCGTCGACAGCACCGCGGCCAGCGCCCCCGATCTCGGGGACCTTTGGGATGGCGTCGGCATCGGTGCCGGCACACCGGGTCCCGACGACATGACCTGCCTCGTGGTCGCGCGGGAGGCCTGAGATGGCTTTGGGACGCATTCTCGTCGGCAACGGCGACGGTATCTACCTCATCAAGTTCGTGGGCGATGTGCGCCTGAGCCTGGGCGCCGCCGTCGACGAGTTCCTCGACCGCATGTTCCGGGATGAGAAGTTCCGTTCGGTGGTGGTCGACCTAACCGCCACGGAAGGCATCGACAGCACGGCCCTCGGGGTCCTCGCGCGGCTGTCGGTGCAGGCCCGCAATCGGCTGGCGTTCAAACCGACGTTGGTCTCCACCCGGCCCGACATCACGCGGCTGCTCGCGGCCATGGGTTTCGACGACATCTTTCATATCGTCACGGAGCCGCTGCAGAGCGCTCGTCAGCTCGGCGACCTGCCCAGCACGGAACTGCCGCCGGAGGAACTCAGGTGCCGGGTGATCGCAGCCCATCGCGGGTTGATGGCGCTGAACGACAACAACCGCGAACGGTTCGAGGATCTCGTTGCAACGCTAGAGGCCTCGTAGCGCCCCAGGGCCGTCCCCTGCGCTTCGCTTCGTTGTGCGTCAAGTCCCGGTGAAGAACCGCTGGGGATTGTCGATGAACAGCGTGTCGATCGTGTCGTCGCCGACACCCATGGACTTCAGGTCCGGAATCACGTGGCGGTGCATATATAGGTACTTGTCGGGATTGCGCAGCGCCAGGTCGTGCTCGTCGGGCAGGGTGCCGTCGGGGCGTTCGTTGAGGATGTGCAGGCAGATGCAGTCGTGGGCCGGGCACAGGCGGTCCGCGTAGCCGTCGTCGATCAGCGACTTCATGGTCACCGTGCGCATGTGCGGACTGACCAGGTGGCCCGGGTAGCGGTCGAGACCCAGGAAGCAGCCCTGGTCGAGGATCCACTTCAGGTACTCGGTGTCCGTGGTGTCGTTCGAGTGGTCGATCTTGACCCGCTCGAGATCCACGCCTTCCTCCTTGAAGATGGCGATCCGGTGGGGTAGGAGTGCACCATGATGGGCACGCCGGTCTCGTTGTGCGCGCGGGCCACGGCGCGGTTCATGATCTCGAGATCCGGGGTGACGCCCTCGAAGTCCGCCGCGCACTTCAGCACCCCGGCCTTCACGTCGGTGCCGCGGAAACCCTCCTCGATGTCGCGTACGAACTCGCGTGCCATCTGCCGGGGCGAGACGTGCCGGATGAAACGCGGCACATCGAGCCACCACCCCGTGACGTTGACGATGTTGACCCCCGAGGCCTCGGATACCGCGCGCAGGAGCTCCGGGTCGCGGCCCAAGTCGAAGGTCGTGGCGTCGACCATGGTGTCGATGCCGCCGGCCTTGGCCTCCTTCAGACATTCGACGGCCCGCTCGAAGTAGCTCCGGTACATGCCGCTCGCGCTCACCATGACGTGCTCGTGCATCAGCGTGAAGCCGAGCTGGTCGGCCTCGATGGGGCCGGTCACCGAATTGATCATGTTGTTCACCCCAAGCTGGTCAATGAGCGGAAGTTAGGCGGTGATACTCCTCGCACGCCGCCACCAAAGACGGCGGGGCAGGCTGCCGCAATCCACCGTGGCGGCACATTTCGACGAGTTCGTCCACATGCTCTTGGCACTCGCGTTGGCGCGCCAGACGTGGATAGTGCCGGTTCGTTTCGTCAACGGTCATCCCGTTCAGGTAGGCGAGCCAGGTTTCGATGTTCCACGTTGGCACGAAGACGAACGTCCGATCCCGATGCTTCGACATCTGTGCGTCCCGACCTGCCTCGTTGAGTTCGCGCAGTCGCTCTGCTGGCCCCTTCGCATCACCATCCAGCATCACAAGCAATACCGCATCAGGGGGGAGTGACTCGAGTTCCTTGGATAAGCGTGATCTGACGAACTGATCGGCGGCTCCCCGCCTGGTGGAGCCGCCTCGATGCGAAGGCGGTCGACATCCCAACCCATGCTCCTGAGGAACCTTCGCGCGAAGACATGATGTTGCTTGTCCTCGCAAACGAGAACCATTTGGACACGTTTGGTCACTCCCAGCCTCTGGCGATCATTTCCGAAAGCTTCAGGCCTTCGGTGGACCCTCGGTCGAGCTTGCTGACCGTCGTGATGCCTGAATCTTTGCGGGTGAGAACAATCCCGCAGTTGGCACCTAGGTAGTCGACAATCTCCGAGTTGTGGGAGCAGATCAGGGCTTGGCGGAGCGTATCGCCGACGACGTCTTCAAGGACCGCGAGCCAAGGCTGGATCTCCCGCAAGGCGAGGTAGTTGTCCGGTTCGTCCAGGAACAACGCACCGTCCTGTCCGGGCGCAAGCAAGATGAGACCGTAAAGCACGACGAGCGCGCGTTGACCGTCGGCCAACTCGTCGAAACGGAGTTCGTATCTCCATCCGTCCTCTGATGCATCGAACGCGGCTACTAGCTCGCGTGTATCCTTGGCAACTCTTTCCAGCCGCATTGAGTTGAATCCACCTTCGAGGGTCTTCTTCAGTTGTTCGATGAATGGCTGGCGCAAGTCGGGGTACTCTTGGACCACATGTCTGAACCAGTCGGCATAATTCGCCGCATCGTTCGCCAATGTGGAATCCTCGGCCTTGGACTCTGCACGGAAGCCCGGCGGATGTGGCGCACAGACCACCAGTCCACTCACGAAGTCAACGAAACGGCATAGTCGTTTGTTGTCCTGTTGTGGAACAACGCGGGCAAGCGCGGACTCCGACCAGTCTGACGGGAATGTCGGTCCTTCGGAGTGATCATCTCGGTATAGTCTGACTAGGCCTGTTTCGAACGCAAACAAGGGGCTGTCGGCGACCATGAGAGTCTCTTCGATGATCCTCGCACGGTCGCGCCGGCGGTCATGTTCGAGTTCCAGTCGGTATTGGAATACGTCATTCCCCAGTACGACCCGCATTTCGAACGTTTGAGCGTCCCGATCCCGCCATCGTGTCAGTGTGCGCGTGGGGAATGATCCTTCATCCGTGACTCTGCCCTCGCCGCGTACGAGCTTGCGCAGAGCGGAGATGACTCCAAGTACGGCTGACTTGCCGGCACCGTTGGACCCGACTAGGAGCGAGACCTCGTCCAGGTGAAGCTCGAAGTCGACGAGGCACTTGTAGTTGTCGACGTATAGCCGTTCAAGCATCTGCTCCTCTCCGGTTCCGCCCTTGTCTACGCGGGGACCATCAGGTCCGGATAGTCCGAGAACCGTGTCTCCTGGCGCGTGCGGATCTCGATCACCGCCACCTGTCCGTCCGCATTGGCGCGCTTGGCGTCCTCCAGGGCCGGGCCGATGCCGGCGACCTCCTTGACATGGATACCCTTTGCGCCGAGTGCCTGGGCGACACCGGCGTAGTCGCCGGACTGGTTGCCGACGCCGTATTTGGCCATCGCCACCGGCATCTTGGTGTCGTAGCCGCCCATCGTCAGGTTGTTGATGACCACCGTGGTGATGGGAATCTCGGCGCGGACCGCGGTCTCGATCTCCATCGAGGTCGCCCATGAAGTTCATGCAGAACTTGGACGGGTCCGCCATCTTCGCGCCGATCACCAGCGGGATGCCGTAGCCCAGGTGGGTGGTCTTGCCCCAGCCGATGTAGCCATGGGGCGCGTGGGCCTCGTAAAACGGCATGATCTGATCGCGCGGATTGCCGGCGTCGTGGGTGAGCACCGTCTCGGCATGATCGATGTGCGCGTTGATCTCGCGGATGACCCGGTAGGGGTTGATGGGGGTCTCGTCCGAGTTCAAGAGCGGCGCCCACTCGGCGAGCCACTCGGCCTTGGTGGCGGCGATGTCGGCTACCGCCGGCGTGTCCTCGGGGCGCCCGTCCTCGCCCAGTTCGGCTCTCGCTTCGTCGATCATGGCCTCCAAGGTGAGCTTGGCGTCGCCCACCAGGCCGAGGTCCACCGCGTAGTCCTTGTTGATGTCCTCCGCCGAGACCGTGGAGTGGATGAGGAACTTGCCCGCCGGAATGGGCAGGCCGAAGCCGGTCCGGGTCAGGCCCGAGCCGATGGCGAG
>JAGWBN010000079.1:0-3113 GCA_021295875.1 Pseudomonadales bacterium | reverse complement strand
GCATGGTGGTGATCACCGGAATCTGCGTGAGTTCCGCAAACGTCCGCAGTTGTGCGCAGGCGTCGGCGTAGAGGATGCCTTGGCCTGCCCAGATGACCGGCCGCTTGGCCTTGAGCAGAGCGGCGATGGCGTCCTTGATGTCGTTGCGTGACGGCACCGAGCGCATCGTCGTCGACGGCTTGTACTGTTCGGCCGCGCCGGCGGGAGCCTCTTGGCCTAGCACGTCGCCGTGCATCTCCACCAGCACCGGACCGGGACGCCCCTGGCGGGCGGCGTGGAAGGCGCGGCGGATCTGCGTGGCGGTGCGATCGATTCGGTCGATGGACAGCGCGAGCTTGGTGACCGAGGCGTAGTTCTTGCGGGCCGAGAAGTTCGGCTCCACGTCGTAGCCGCCGAGGCCGGCTCCGCCGGGCAGGAAGACCATCGGCACCGCCTCGCCCCAGGCCTGGGCGATCCCGCCGAAGGAATTCTCGACCCCGGGTCCCGACTGCGATGCGAACACGCCCGGTGGCGCCCCCCGGGTCTGCCGGGCGTAGCCGTCGGCGGCGTTGATGCCGCCTCGTTCCTGGCGAAAAACCAGAGGTCGGATGCCCACGCGCGCCGCCGCCTCGATCAGCGGGTTGGCCGGGAAACAGGGCATCCAGCGAACACCCTCGGCCTTCATGCAATGCGCGATCAAATCGTAGCCGTTCACGGCTTCCCTCCCAGACGTTGCAGGAGGGCGAGCATAGCACTGCCCGCGGACGGGACGGTCCGCGGAAGGTTGCGCCTCGCTCCGAATCGGGCACACCATCTGGGAGTCGAGCGCCGCGTTCGAGGCCTGGACCCAGTCCGAGCACTTTCGCAAGGCCCACGCCCAGCGCAGCGCGCCCAAGGGAACCTACCTGGGCCACCCGGACCTCGAGTTGTTCGAAGCCGTCGTGTAGCACGGGGCTGCAGCGCCCGAAGGACGCTGGCCGCCGCGCGCCAACGCGTTGTCGCCGTTGCCCGCGACAGTCCTGATATGATGCGCCGCTTTCCTAGGGCGGCGATCCCATGGACGGCCCCGACTTTTCGAAGACCGAACTGGTGCCCGTGATCGCCCAGGACGCGGACACCGGCGACGTGCTGATGCTCGCCTACATGAACGCGGATGCGTATGTCGAGACCCTGAGCACCCGGCGGGTTTGCTACTACAGCCGCTCCCGCGCGCGGCTCTGGCGCAAGGGCGAGGAGAGCGGCAACGTGCAGCACCTCAAGCGGATCTACTACGACTGCGATGCGGACACGGTGCTGGTCAAAGTCGAGCAAGTGGGCGGTGCCGCGTGCCACGAAGGTTACCGGAGCTGCTTCTTCCGCGAGATCGACCCGCAAACGGGCGATGCCAAGGTGATCGCCGAACGCGTTTTCGATCCCGCGGACGTCTACAAGAAGTGACCCCATGAGCAACGTCCTGAACCTCGGCATCCCCTCCGGGAGTCTGCAGAACGCCTGCGCGGAGCTGTTCGAACAGGCGGGCTACCGCATCTCGTTTCCGAGTCGGTCGTACTACCCGGAGATCGACGACCCGGAGATCGACTGTCTCCTGGTCCGCGCCCAGGAGATGGCGCGCTACGTGGAGCAGGGCGTCCTGGACGCCGGCATCACCGGGCATGACTGGGTTCTGGAGACGGGTGCGGACATCGAGGAACTGGGCGAGTTCGTGTTCTCCAAGGTCAGTCGCCGACCGAGCCGCTGGGTGCTCTGCGTACCCGACGACTCGCCGGTGCAGTCGGTGAAGGATCTCGAAGGCAAGCGCATCGCCACCGAGGTGGTCAACCTGACGCGTTCCTATCTTGCCCGCCACGGCGTCACCGCCAACGTGGAGTTCTCCTGGGGCGCCACCGAGGTCAAGCCGCCTCGACTCGCCGACGCCATCGTGGAGATCACCGAGACCGGCAGTTCGCTGCGCGCCAACAACCTGCGCATCGTCGAGGAAGTGCTGACCAGCACCCCCCGACTCATCGCCAACCGGGCCGCCTGCGCGGACACGTGGAAGAAGACCAAGCTCGACAACATCTCGCTGATGCTCGCCTCGTGCCTAGCCGCGGAAGGGCGCGTCGGCCTGATGATGAACGTCCGCAACGAGGATCTCGACGCGGTGACGGCGATCCTGCCGGCGCTGCAGACCCCCACCATCTCGCACCTGAGCGATCCCGACTGGGTGGCCATCAGCACGATCATCGAGGAGGCGCAGGTACGCGTCATCGTGCCGGAACTGAAGAAGGCCGGTGCGATGGGGATCGTGGAGTATCCGATCAACAAGGTGATCGACTGACGGGACGTTTCCAGCAGGTATGATGTCCGGTTACTTCGGTTGAACAGTCACGGGCATGTTCCAACGAGTCCTCATCAGCAATCGCGGCGAGATCGCGATCCGTATCGCCAAGGCGGCGTCCGACCTCGGCGTCGAATCGGTCGGTGTGTTCTCCCCGGTGGACGCTCTGTCGTTGCACACGCGTATCGCGACCGTCGCCTTCGAAATCGGCAACGGGGCGGCGGACGATCCCGTGGGGGCGTATCTCGATGCCGAAGCACTGGTCTCCATCGCGAAGGAGAGCGGTTGCGACTGCGTCCATCCGGGATACGGTTTCCTGGCCGAGAACGCCGGATTCGCTGACCGCTGCGCCGCCGCGGGTCGGAGGCGTTGTCCCTGTTCGGTGACAAGGTCCGCGCCCGCGCGCTGGCGTCGTCGCTCGGCATTCCCGTCGTGCCCGGTAGCGGCGAACCGCTGGCAT
Organism: Pseudomonadales bacterium; assembly: GCA_021295875.1. Taxonomy (GTDB): domain Bacteria; phylum Pseudomonadota; class Gammaproteobacteria; order Pseudomonadales; family Azotimanducaceae; genus VXYL01. Next base: position 357 of record JAGWBN010000079.1, on the reverse strand, counting down.
CGGCGGATCGTGCGGCGGCCGTTGCGGCGGAACTCGGCTACCCGGTGATGCTCAAGGCCGCCGGTGGCGGTGGGGGCCGTGGCATGCGCGTGGTCCACGACCCGGACGCGATGATGGAGTCCTTCGAGCGGTGCCGGGGCGAGGCGGCGGCCGCGTTCGGCAACGGCGACGTGTTCATCGAAAGATTGATCGACCGTCCCCGCCATATCGAGGTGCAGATCCTCGCCGACGGCGATGGCAACGTTCTGCATCTTCACGAACGCGATTGCTCGGTGCAGCTGCGCAACCAGAAGGTCATCGAGACGGCACCCGCGCCGGGACTGGACGAGGGACTCCGGGGTCGGATTCTCGGGGATG
>JAGWBN010000078.1:8371-9170 GCA_021295875.1 Pseudomonadales bacterium | reverse complement strand
TCGGTCGATGGCACAGCGTTGGCGGGGTTGTCCACGCTTTGTCCACGCCGACGGTCCTCAATCAAACGAGGCGGGGTGGAGAAAGGGTGGGTAACCCCATCGACGACCTCGGCAAATGGCGACTTCCGGTTCACGGCGCGGCTTCGCGCGCGGCAACCCAACCACCCCGGACCGTTTGAAATGGGCGATGTTCCGTCCCAGGCGTTGTCGAGCGACCTCAGAACGCCGACCCCTCCGGCGGCGCGACCGGTTCACGACGCGGCGTTGGCGCGCGGCGACCCAACGCCCCGGATCGTTTGAAACAGGCGATGTTCCGGCCCGACGGATTCGGACCATCGGGCAGGTCGCCGCCTTCGTCGAGGTGAACGGGTCTGTCGTTGATCCGGCACCGCGTTTCCCACCGCCTGCCCACCGCCGCTTTGGTGGCTGAGGGGATCGCGTCCGTGGACAGGCGGTGGAAAACGCTCCTCGGCAGGACGAAGGCCCGTGCGGTTCGGCCAGCGGTCCACTCGGTACGCCAAGCCTTCGTCGGTGCCACCCAGGGGATCAATGGCACAGCGTTGGCGGGGTTGTCCACGCCTTGTCCACGCCGACGGTCCTCAATCAACCGAGGCGCGGTGGGGATCGCGGTGGGGATAAGGGTGGACAACCCCCTCGACGACGTCGGCCAGGCGTTCGCGCGCGCAAGCCTGCATCCCCGGATCGTTTGAAACGGGCGATGTTCCGTCCGTGGCGGTTGTCGGTCCCCCGTTGGGAGTTCGACGCCCGACATCGGCTCTCGCCGGATGTCCTGCCCGGA
>JAGWBN010000078.1:0-8348 GCA_021295875.1 Pseudomonadales bacterium | reverse complement strand
GCCTGCCGGCGTTTTCGCGCCTCCCTAGGGTCGTTGCTGGCCCGGCCGAGACTCGACGGCGGAGGCGGTTCCGGTGTCTCCGCGGCATCGCTCGGTGCCTTGCCGGCGGCCTCGACAGGCTCGGAAACAGTAGGCTCGGGAGCAGCGGGCTTGGGAGTATCCAGCTCAGCAGCCGCAGGCTCGGGAGCGGGCTTGGGAGTATCCAGCTCCGCAGCCGCAGGCTCGGGAACAGGAACCTTCGGCTCTGGTTTCACGTCCTCGGCGATCTCCTGACGGGCAGCGGGTTCTTTCGCCGTGTCGTCGACCTCGGCCGTGTTCGGCTGCTCGGGAGGAGTCTCGGCGGGATGTTCGCGTCTGAGTCGACGGGCCACACGCGGGTCGTTGCTGGCGCGACCGGCTGCCGCCAACGGCCCGGTCTCGGCGGGTGCCGCCGACACGACGGGCTCTTGGGCCGCCTCGCTGGGCACCGTTTCCGGGGGTGCTGCGGGCTTGGGCGCGCCCTCGGGCGTGCGTGCTGGTCGCTGGTCCCGTTGCGCTCGGTCCCCACCTGATAGCGAGGCCCGGTCGCGGCGGGGTTTGCGTCTGCTCTCGCCGATGTTCGCGGCAGTGTCCGGTTTGGTATCGTCACTCTCCGAGGGGTGTTCGCGGTGGCGACCCTTGCCGTTTTTCGATTCGCGTTGCGGACCCCTGTCCTGGGAGGAAGTCGCGCCACGCGAATCCCTGCGTCGTCGCGAGTCATCCCGTTGAGGCTGCTCGCCGGAGGTCGCCTCCTTGGTACGAGAGTCTCTCGACCGAGCCTGGTCGGCGTCCTCTCGGCGACCGCGCCGGCGACGACTCCGTCCTTCGCCGGACCGGCCATCGCGCTGGGTTTCGGCACGCGGTGCGCCGCGCTCCGAGGATTGTGCCGGGCGACGACTGGTTCGTGGCGCTGTCGATGCCTGGCCACGACTATCGCCCGACCGGCGGCGACGACCCTTGGCGACGGGCTTGGGTTGCGCTACCGGTTCGGGAGGAGGAGTCCCGCCGAACAGGTTCGTACCCACGGAGCGCAGCATGCGGGCCAAGCGGCCACTCTGGGGATCCGCCTTCGGTGCAACCGTCTTCGACGGCTCGTCCGCCGTGGACGGCGGCGGGGCAACCTGAACGACCCTGACGGCCGCTTCCTGCGCTTGGGATTGGGGCGCTCCCGGACGGCTGTCGCGGATCTCGGGAGTGTCGGTGGAAACGGGTGCGGTCAGTTCATAGCTCGGCACGCTGCCTTCCGTCTCCGCGGTATCTTCGCGAATACGCTGGATGCTGTACTGCGGCGTTTCCAGATCCATTGCCGGCACCACGACGATGTGGGTGTCGGTACGCGCCTCGATGTCCGCGACTTCCTGGCGCTTTTCGTTCAGTAGGTAGGCGGCGACGCTGAGCGGCACCCGCGCGCGGACGATCGAACTCCGCTCCTTCAAGGATTCCTCCTCGACCACGCGAAGGATCGACAGCGCGAGTGACTTGATATCGCGAATGCGCCCTTGGCCGGTACAGCGCGGGCAGATCTCGGTAGTCAATTCCTCCAGCGATGGCCGCAGGCGCTGGCGCGACATCTCCATCAGGCCAAATCGGGATATTCGGCCGATCTGGACCCGGGCGCGGTCGGCCTGCAGAGCCTCTGCCATGCGCGTCTCCACGGCGCGCTGGTTCTTGTTCGAGACCATGTCGATGAAATCGATGACGATCAGGCCGCCGACATCCCGGAGGCGAAGCTGACGAGCGACCTCGTCGGCCGCCTCGAGGTTGGTATTGAGAGCGGTCTCCTCGATGTCGGCCCCCTTGGTGGCGCGTGCCGAGTTGATGTCGATCGACACCAGGGCTTCCGTCGGGTCGATGACGACACTGCCTCCGGACTGCAGCTTGACCTCGTGCTGGAACGCGGTCTCGATCTGGCTCTCGATCTGGTAGCGACTGAAAAGCGGCACGGGCTCGTCGTAGAACTTGATGCGGCTCTTGTACTGCGGCATCACGGGATCGATGAACTCGTGGGCCTGCTCGAAGGCGTCCTTGCCGTCAATCAGCACTTCGCCGATATCGCGCCTGAGGCAGTCCCGGATGGCGCGCACGATGACGTTGCTCTCCTGGTAGAGGAGCTTCGGTGCGGCGAGTTCCCGGGCGGCCTTGTCGACGGCTTCGTTCAACTGCAGCAGGTAGTCGAGATCCCATTTGAGGTCGTCCGCATCACGTCCGATCCCGGCGGTGCGCACGATGACGCCCATGCCGTTGGGAATGTCCAGGCTCGACAGCGCATCGCGCAGCGAGTCGCGGTTGTCGCCTTCGATGCGCCGGGAGATGCCACCGGCGCGGGGGTTGTTCGGCATCAGGACCAGGTAGCGGGCGGCGAGGCTCAGGAACGTGGTGAGGGCGGCACCCTTGTTGCCGCGCTCCTCCTTCTCCACCTGGACGATGAGTTCCTGGCCCTCTTCGAGGACGTCCTGGATGTTGACGCGGCCCTCGACCGGCTTCTTGAAGCAGGAGCGGGCGATTTCCTTCACCGGCAGGAAGCCGTGTCGGTCGGATCCGAAATCGACGAAGGCGGCTTCGAGGCTGGGCTCGACCCGGGCGACCCGGGCCTTGTAGATATTGGCCTTCTTCTGTTCGTAGGAACGGTTTTCGATGTCGAGGTCGTAGAGTTTCTGACCGTCGACCAAGGCGACCCGGACCTCCTCCGGTTGGGTCGCGTTGACTAGCATGCGTTTCATGTTGGTGTTTCCGTGTTTGCGAAACACCCCGAAACGGTTCTTCGTCGCTACTGCGGTCGCCTGGCGGAGTGCCAGTTGACAGCCGCATTCACCGCGCGCGTCTGCCTCGCCCGTCGGGCAAGGCCTACCCTGGGTGGCTACATCTCCCAACGAACGCGTTGGCTTGTTCTCCTGGCGTTCGGGTTCCTTCCCGCGACATCTAACGGCATGCCGACCTGCGTGGTCGCGACATATCGTGGTTTGGAATCGGCGGGGGGCTTTCGCCCACGTTGGTCGTTTGTCCAACGTGGCAGTGTTCTGACGATGGTTCCGCGCTTCGAGGCGTTAATCGTTGTATAACTCGTGAATCTGACGTTGCGTGGGGTCGGACCTTGCCTAGGCCGATTCCGTCGACCCGAAAGATGTTGACCGCACGTGACGGGCACCATAGCACAGCATGGCAAGTCCTTCAATCGGCTGGAAATTCAACAGGGGTATGAACGCGAGACCGGTAGCCATCGTGGAAGTTGGCGACGAACAGGGCCAACGGCTCGACAATTACCTGCTCGCCAGGCTCAAGGGTCTGCCGAGGAGCCGCATCTATCGGATGGTCCGCCGCGGCGAGGTCCGGGTGAACGGTTCGCGGGCGCGGGCGAGCTATCGCGTGCAGCGGGGCGACAAGATACGCATACCGCCCCATAGAGAGTATCCGGGACGCGGCGAAACCCAGGGGCATGCCCCACCTCGTGCCTACGAGGGACTCCTGTCGAACGCCGTCTATCACGACGACGACCTCATCGTGCTGAACAAGCCATCGGGCCTGGCCGTGCACGGTGGTAGCGGCGTGTCGTTCGGCGTGGTCGAGACGCTGCGCCGTTTCGATCCGTCGACGCCCTACGAACTCGTGCACCGCATCGACAGGGATACCTCGGGGTGCCTCGCCGTGGCGAAGAGCCGCCGAGCGCTGCTCGCCATGCACGGCCAGTTTCGCCGCGGCAACGTGAAGAAACGCTACGACCTCGTCGTTTCGGGGTGTTGGCCCCCAGGTGTGCGCACCGTCGACAAGCCCCTCGAGCGCTACGTTCTGGCCAACGGCGAGCGTCGCGTGCGGGTGTCCGATGCCGGCGAGCCGGCGTGCACCGCGTTCGCCGTGGTCCAGGAACTCGGCGAAGCGACCTGGCTCGCGGCCTATCCCCGCACCGGACGAACGCATCAGATCCGCGTTCACGCCGCGGCTTCGGGTTGTCCCATTCTCGGCGACGACAAGTATGCGCATGGTGAGTCGCGCGCCTTTGGGCGGCTCATGCTCCACGCCAGCGAATTGGAACTGACCGTCGGCGACGGACCCATGCGGTTCACCGCCCCCCTGCCGCCAGAGTTCGAACACTTTCGACAGCCCCCGTAGGGGCGAACGGGGGCGTACCCTTACGTCGGCCGAAGTGGATTGATCCCTTCCGCGCGTAGCAGTGCCGCGAGCTTGATGAGGGGCAGGCCGATGGCCGCAGTCGGATCCTCGGTGTCAACGCCCTCGAGCAGACAGGGGCCACGCCCTTCCAGACGGATGCCGCCGGCACAGTCCAACGGCTGGTCGAGGTCCACGTACCGCCGGATGTCCTCCTCGGTCGTGTTCCGAAACCGGGTTGTCGTCACATCCACGTGGGTCGAGAGTCGATCCACCGCCGCATTCAAGACGGCGAGACCGGTAAGGAAGTCGACCCGACGTCCGCCAAAGGTGAGAAGTTGGCCGACGGCAGCTTCGGCGGAGCCGGGCTTGCCCACGATCCGACCGTCGAAGGTCGCCACCTGATCGGAACCCACGACCACCGCGTTCGGCCAGCGCTTCGCCACCGCGCGGGCCTTGGCGATCGACAGCCTCTGCACCAGGGTGCGCGGAGACTCGCCGTCCAAGGGCGTCTCGTCGATCTCCGCCGCGTCAACGGTGAACGTCAGACCGAAGCGGCCGAGCAGATCGCGCCGATAGCGTGAAGCCGATGCCAGGACCAGGCCGGCACCTTGCCCCTCCGATGATCCTGGTTCCCCGTCCGATGCCATTGCCGGTCGTCCCATTCCGTTCGCCGGACGACGCGTTTGCACCACGTTGAGCGGTGTTCGGCCACGCGGCCCGTTCTTTGACACTCAGTGGCGGCGACCATATCATCCGCGCCGCCAAAGTTGGTCGCGGCGGGTCGTCGTTGTCCACGTCCGTCCTCAATACGTCCAGCGGCGTCGGATCCCGGTCCGCGCCCCCTCGATTGAACGTCGCAAGGCTGGCGCGAGCCGGTGGGTCTTGGCGGGGTGCCGTCCATGCGGCGGCCTTCGAACGACTCGGCGGCCTGCTGGTCGGCGACGAGGTCCGTGTATCGCTGGACTTCGGTGTCGACCACGAGGGTCGAGCGCGGGTGACCGGTAAGTGCGCGTTGACCGCGTACGTCTGCTGCGGAGGATGCTCGGAGACGCTGGCCGTGGACATCGACGCCGACATCGACTTCCGGGTGGTCGGCCGAGAGGACGATGCCGACGCCCTGATGCCGACCGTCGACGTGGTGGTCTGCGATGCGCGGTCGGTGACGGTCAGTGACCTGATCGAAGACGATCTGCTGCTGAACGTCCCCTCCGTCGCCTGCGTCGACCGCAGCAAGTGTCCGCATGCGACCGAGTTAAGGGAGTTCCTCGACCAGCCCGAGGGACGCAGCACCGCGAATCCTTTCGGCGTGCTGGAGGATTGGAAGCCGGGCGGCACGACCGCCCGATAGCCCGATAGCCCGGTAGAATGGAGTGTTCGACGCGTGTACCTAGGCGCGTCGGAGCGTAACGGAGAACACGCAATGGCCGTACAACAGAACAAGGTGACGCGCTCGAAGCGCGGCAAGCGCCGGTCCCATCACGCATTGGCGAACCCGACGCTGTCCACCGATTCGACCACCGGCGAAATCCATCGTCGGCACCACGTCACGGAGGATGGCTACTACCGGGGGCGCAAGGTCGTCGAGGCGCGAGACTAGAACCTGGGGAGGTCCTGCATCGCGGACGGTCCCATTCGCATTGCCATCGATACGTTGGGGGGCGATGCCTCGCCGACCGTGTTGGTATCGGGCGCCTTGGATGCCCTTCGGTGCGCAAGCAACGCCCGCGGCGAGGAGATTGACACCTCGAGCCGGTCGGAGCAGGCCATCGGGTCATTGGCCCCCGCGCCGACGTTGACATTTTTTGGCGATGCGGCCGTCATCGCGCCATTGCTGGAAGGAACCCCTCACGAGGTCGTGCATGTACCGCGTCGTCTCGAAGTGGAGGATTCCCTGCGTGAGACCCTCCGCGGTACAACGGCTTCCTCGATGCACGCTGCGATCGGCACCTTGGCGAGTGGCGGGGCGGACGCCGTCGTCAGCGCCGGCAGCACCGGTGCCCTGGTTGCGCTGTCGCGCCACCTGGTCGGACTGCTCCCGGGCGTTAGGCGACCAGCCATCGTCAAGACCCTTGGCGCGGCCGACGGCGGCCGCTTCCGCATGCTCGACCTGGGTGCCAACATCGGCTCGTCGGCCGAGCAGTTGCACCAGTTCGCCCTGATGGCTTCAGCCGCGGCGGTCGGGGGCGGGCAGCAGGAGCATCGGGGGGACAGGCGCAGGTCGCCGTCCGTCGGTCTGCTCAACATCGGTTCGGAGGTCAGCAAGGGTCCGCCCGAGGTGCGGGCGGCGGCCCGTCTGCTGGACGCGGACGACCGAGTCCACTACGCGGGTTTCGTCGAACCCCACCAGCTGTTCGAGGGGGTCACGGACATCGTCGTCACCGACGGTTTTGCCGGCAACATCGCGCTCAAGGCGTCGGAGGGTGCCGCACAGATGGCGCGCCATCTGCTGGCGAAGGAACTCGCCGACGCGTCCCCCGGGGTCGCCCTGGCCAAGGCGATGTTGCACAAGCGACTGGACCGGGTGCGGGATGCGTACAATCCGCAGACCTACAACGGCGCGAGTCTGCTAGGCGTGGCCGGGGTGGTGGTGAAGAGTCACGGTGGGGCGGATCGCACGGGTTACGCCAGCGCGGTTCGCCAAGCCATGGATGCGCTGGCGACGGGTTCCGTGGACCGTGTGGCAGCGGGTGTTCAGTAGGGGGAGGATCAATGGGTTGGGGGTTCGTTTTCCCGGGACAGGGTGCCCAGGCGGTGGGCATGATCGCCGATGTCGCGGCCGAGGAACCCCTTGTCGGCGAGCGTCTCGAGGCGGCTTCGGCGGCGGTGGGATTCGATCTCGCCGGCATCATCCGGGAAGGACCCGAGGAAGATCTCAACCAGACCGCCGTGACGCAACCGGCTCTGGTCGCGGTGTCGACGGCACTGCTCGACGTGTGGACGAGACGCGGCGGAGCGTCGCCCACCGTGGTCGGCGGGCACAGCCTCGGCGAGTACTCCGCGCTGGTGGCGGCCGGGGTGCTGGAATTCGGCGATGCCGTTCGCCTGGTCCACGAACGGGGGAAGTTGATGCAGGACGCGGTGGCCCCGGGTGAGGGCGCGATGGCGGCGATCCTGGGTCTCGACGACGAGGTCGTTGCCGCGTGCTGCGCCTCGGTCGAGGGTGTCGTCACGCCCGCCAACTACAACTCGCCGGGTCAGGTGGTCATCGCCGGCGCTCGGACGGCCGTGGACGCGGCCGTGGCGACCTGCAAGGACCGGGGTGCGCGACGCGCCGTCCCCTTGGACGTCAGCGTTCCATCCCATTGCGAGTTGATGGCGCCGGCGGCGGCACCGCTGGCCGACTTGCTCGATGCCATCGAGATGCACGCACCGACGGTTCCCGTTGTGCAGAACGTTGGTGCGGAGGCGATTTCGGACGCCGCGGCGATCCGCAGGAACCTGATCGGGCAGTTGGTATCCCCCGTGCTGTGGTCCCAATCGGTGACCGCGATGGCCGCCACCGGGGTTCGAAATTTCGTCGAGTGCGGCCCCGGCAACGTGCTTGCCGGCCTCGCGCGGCGCATCGACCGCTCGCTGAACGTGTATCCCATCGACAGCGTGGGCCGGCTGGCGACCGCGCTGGAGGCCGAGGCGTGAGTGTCGGCGAACGCAAGGTGGCCCTGGTCACTGGGGCGAGCCGGGGCATCGGCACGGCCATCGCTGCCCAACTCGCCGCCGACGGCCTGTTCGTCGTCGGTACGGCCACCACGGTCGTGGGTGCGGCGGCGATCGCCGAGAACCTCGGCGACGATGGGGCCGGCATCGAGATGCGCGTCGACGACGACGCCTCGGTGGAGGAGGGCGTCAAGGAAATCCAGGAACGTTTCGGCGCGCCCCTGGTGCTCGTCAACAACGCCGGGGTGACACGCGACAACCTGCTGCTGCGCATGACGCCGGAACAATGGTCCGGGGTACTCGACACCAATCTCACGGGAGCGTATCGACTCTGCCGCGCGCTGCTCAGGGGCATGATGCGCGCCCGTTGGGGTCGGATCGTCAACTTGAGTTCGGTGGTCGCCCGCATGGGCAACGCCGGACAGGCGAACTACGCGGCGACGAAGGCCGGAATCGAAGCACTGACACGCTCCCTCGCCCAGGAGGTGGGCAGCCGTGGCATCACGGTGAATGCGGTGGCGCCGGGATTCATCGACACGGACATGACCCGCGAACTGACGGACGAGCAACGC
>JAGWBN010000077.1:9433-17952 GCA_021295875.1 Pseudomonadales bacterium | reverse complement strand
ACTGATGCGCAAGGGCGCAGAACTCCCGGAGGTCCTCATTCGCATCCCGTTCTTGTTCGTGGGCCCGGACGTTCTGGCTTCTGATCAACCCCATCCAGCGCACATCACGACCGCGGACGTCATGCCGACAATTTGCGAGGCGTTGGGGACGGACATTCCGCGTGGCGTACAGGGTCGCAGTTTGTGGGCGTTGTTGACCGGGAAAGACTATCCCGAAGAGGAATTCGACAGTGCGTATTCAGAGCACGGTTTTGGCGGGTTGCATTACACGGCGGATTACGACGATGGCGGGGATGTGGATGGGCTACATCCAGCAGTAGGGTTTGACGAGCTGAACGGCTGTTCGCAAAGCGGAACGATGCGCGCGATTAGAAGTGGCGACTGGAAACTGATTTTCGATATGCAGGAACGCGGACAACTCTACAACCTTGCGAAAGACCCGGTTGAACTGAATGACCTATTCGGTCATCCGGACTATGCGGATGTCCAATCGAAGATGCTGGCCAAGTTGCTGGGGTGGACGTTGCGCGCTCAGGATCCACTGCCTCACCCTCGTCGCCGGTACAAGTTCAAATCCGACAGACAGAACTATTGGTCTCCCTATCGATAGTGGCCATCTCCGTGGGGACGGGCTTGCGCGGTCCAGCTGAACTTGGATGGACCGAATTGGAAGGCGGACCGGTTGGTTGAACGGACGAGGTCCCTCAGCGAGTCGAGTTTGGCGGGCATCTGCGTGACTTCGCCGATGTGGCGCGCCCTTGAGAGCACCTTGGCGTTTGGCAGCCCTGGGTCGCATCTGGTAAGGTGCTCTTAAGAGCGTGTAAATGTCGATAGAGAGCCCTTAAAAGCATGACCGCCAACAATACTCTCTCAACATCACCGCCTTACGCCGTAGAACGTGCGCTACGACAGCTTGGTGCGAACCTCAAGACCGCGCGTTTGCGGCGCAATCTCACGCTACACGAGGTTGGCGGCAAACTCGGTGCGGGTGTCCGCGCGATCGCCGACGCCGAAAGAGGCAAACCAACGACCGGGATGGCCGTCTACGCTGGTCTCCTTTGGGCCTACGACAAACTCGAGGGCATGGCCGAACTCGCCGATCCCGCCGGCGACGCTGAAGGGCTTGCTCTGGTGGAGCCCCGTGAACGCGCCCGCTCACGCACATCGAAAGAACTGGACAATGACTTCTAACACCGAGTGCTACGTCTACATCGCGCTTCCCGGACAGACGGACTTCGTCACGGCGGGCAGATTCGTCGTGGAACCGGGTCGCCGAGAATCGCCCGTGGGGCGATTTGTCTATGGCCGGAGCTACCTCGCGCGCGAGGATGCAGTACCGATCGATCCGATTGAGCTCAAGCTCGATGGCACGACCTACGAGAACAGACGCTTGAATGGCGTGTTCGGAGCGTTGCGCGATGCGAGCCCCGACTATTGGGGCCGCCGCGTCATCGAAAAGCACGTCGGTGTCGCTGAACTGACAGAAATCGACTATCTGTTGCACTCCCCCGATGACCGGGCCGGGGCACTCGGATTTGGACTGGGACAAGAGCCACCCGCTCCGCGCCGGGAATTCAACCGGACAATGGACCTCGGAAAGCTGCAGGAAATCGCTGATGCCATCATCGAAGACAAGGATCTATTCGATGGTCCCGACGCCCTGCAAGTCTATGAACTGCTCGCCGGGACTTCGATGGGGGGCGCCCGTCCCAAGACGGTAGTTGAAGATGTCGAGGGGCTGTGGGTCGCGAAGTTGAACCGAGCCGATGATCGGTGGAATCACGCACGGTTCGAACATGCGATGCTCGTACTGGCACGCATGTGCGGAATCTGCACAGCCGAGCCTCGTGTCATCCAAGTTGGTGATCGCGATGCCCTGCTCGTAAAGCGTTTTGATCGGGAGATGACGGAGACCGGCTACCGGCGTGCGCGAATGCTAAGCGCTTTGACGCTACTCCGCGCGGATGAGAATGAGCGCGACAAGTGGTCCTATGTCGAGCTCGCCGAAGAGCTCCGACGCCTCTCCAGTCAGCCCTTGGATGATGCGCAAGAGCTCTATCGCCGGATGGTGTTCAACGCGTTGATTTCCAACGCTGACGATCATCCCCGCAACCATGCGGTCGTCGCGCTATCTGACGATTGGAGGCTCTCACCTGCTTACGATCTGACACCCTCATCTCCGCCCAGCCAAGAGCAGAGGGACCTCGCTCTGATTTGCGGTGACGAGGGCCGTTACGCGAACGCCCGCAATCTGCTCACGCAATGCGAGCGTTTCCACGTGAAGCGAGCTGACGCAATCGCGCTAATGGCGGATATGGAAAAGACTGTCCGGACGCGCTGGTATGAGTCCGCACGCGCATGCGGGGTCAGTGAGCAGGATTGCGAGCGGCTCTCTGGCGCGTTTGCCTACCCAGGATTTCGAATCGGGTGGGAGACCGTCGTATAGATGCAACGCACCGCACAGACTGGGCTCAGTCCTTCGGCAGCCCGAGTATCCGCTCGGCGATGATGTTGCGCTGGATGTTCGGCGTGCCGCCACCGATCACGACGCTAGGCCAGCCGAGCGAGGATCTCGCCCATCGCCCGCCATCGACGGCTTCGTCGCTGCCCGGTAGCTGAACACCCGCGAGGCCGGTCAACTCCACGGCGAAGTCGTCCATCTCGATCTCGAGACTGGCGCGGTGCAGTTTGTTCACGGAGGTCTCGCTGGACAGCGGCTCGCCCCGCAACTGCTTGGTCAGATAGCGCAGACCGTTGTATTTCATCGCGGCGATCTTCGCCTCGAACTCGCCGATGCGGCGCCGCACGGCGGGGTCGTCCGACGCCGGTCTGCCCTGCCGGTTGGTCGAACGGACCAGGTCCTTCAGCGACTCGAGTTTGGCGAACATCTGCGTGACTTCGCCGATGCTGGAGCGTTCGTTGGCCAGCGCCGAGATGGTCACCGCCCAGCCCTTGCCCTCTTCGCCCAGGCGATTCGAGACGGGTACCTGTACATCCGTGAAGAACACCTCGGCGAAGTTCCTGTCGCCGGCCATGTTCTCGATGGGGCGAACCTCGATCCCGGGCGAGTCCATGGGCACCAGGAGGCAGGTGATGCCGTCGTGCTTGCGTTCGACGTCGAACTCGGTACGGGTGAGCAGGATGATCCAGTCGGCCCACGGCGCGCCGGTGGTCCAGATCTTCTGACCGTTCACCACGTAGTGGTCGCCGACCCGTTCCGCCTTGGTCTGGATGGCCGCGAGATCGCTGCCGTGGTTGGGCTCGGAGTAACCCGTGCACCAGTTGACCTTGCTGTCGAGGATGTCGGGGATGAAGCGCTGCTTCTGCTCGTCGGTGCCGTACTGGATGATCCCGGGACCCACCCACGCGAGTCCCATGAAGGACGTGCCGAGGGGCGGGGCACCGGCGAGAGCCATTTCCTCTTTCAGGATTGCCTGTTCGGTCAGGCTGCCCGCACCGCCGCCGTATTCCTCCGGCCAGGAGAAACCGACCCAGCGCTTGTCGCGCACCTTGCGCAGCCACTCGCCCATGAAGCCGCGGCCTCGTTCGGCCCGCGGCGGCAGGTTCTCGGCGAGAAACTCGCGGACCTCGGCGCGGAACGCCTGTTCTTCCGGGGTGAAGTCAAAGTCCATCACAACCCTCCCAACGAAGCCGCGCGCCGGTAGTGGTAGTCGGCGTCGCCGAAAGCGGAGCGCACCCACTTCGAACGCTTGAGATAGAGCTGGGCGTCGTACTCGGCGGTGAAGCCGATGGCACCGTGAAGACCGACGCCGTCGATGCCGATCCGGGCAAACGCATCCGCCGCGTAGGCCTTGGCGAGGGATGCCGCACGGGGCAGTTCGTGCGGCGCATCGTCGATGGCCCATGCGGCGTGGTAGGCCAGCGACTTGAACGACTCGATGTCGATGAACATGTCCGCCAGACGATGCTTGACGCCTTGGTACTTGCCGATGGGGTTGTCGAACTGGATACGGGTCTTGGCGTATTCGGAGGTCAGGGCCAAGACGGCCTCCGCCGCGCCGATCGCCTCGAGCGTCGCGGCAACGGCGCCGCAATCGGTCAGGAAGGCGAGGTCGTCGGCCGACATGGCGAACGCCGCGACGGGTTCGACGCGGTCGAGGGACACGGTGGCGAAAGGTTTGGTCCGATCGATCCCGGGCTGCGCCTTGAGGGCGGCATCACCGGCATCGACGATGGCCAAGCCAAGCCGCTCTCCGTTTCGGGTCGCCAATAGGAGATGCGTGGCACCGGCGGCATCGCTGACGAACGGCTTGGTACCGGTCAGCGTCTCGCCGCCCGCAAGACCGACACCCTTGGCGTCGATCCACGTCGGATCGTCGTACAGGCCTATTCCAAAGACCACATCGCCGGTCGCGACCTTCGGTAGCCACTCGCGCTTCACGTCGTCACCGGCACAACGGCCGATGGCGGTCGCGGCCAATGCCTGTGAGAGGATCGGCAGGGGGCTCAAACCCCGTCCGCTCTCCTCGAGGACCACCGCGAGGTCGATCCACTTCAAACCAAGTCCGCCGTGCGCTTCCGGGACGATCAGGGCAAGCCACCCCAGGTCGGCAGCCTGCTGCCAGAGATCCCGTGGCAGGCCGCCGTTCTGCGCTCGCACGACGCTCAACGGACAGGCATCGGTCATGAACCGCAGTACCTGCTCCCTAAGCAGGTTTTGTTCTTCGGAGAAGCCGAAGTCCACGGGCTTACGGCGTAGGAGCGATCGCGCGCCCCGGCGGGCGCGTTTTCGTCGTCCGTCTGAACAAACTAGCGTCGTGTGTCACAAATACCGTGACCTTTGGGAAGGCCCTTGGAGCCCCAAAATTTCGAAAAATGGATGATGTGCCGCCATTGTCGACCCCCGACGCACGTTCTGGCGCAATACTCGGCTCCCGCAAACATCAAGCAATTTCTGACGCGGCACACTAGCGCGTCTCCCGTCGGGAGCCGTCCAAGAGCGATTCCAAGCGTTGTTCGAATGCAACCTGCGTGTAGACATCAGCGGCGCTCAAGGAATCTAGCCTCCCCGCATGGGGTTGATCGGTGGCCAGCTGTCCTTGGATGCGAGGATCTCTTCGCCGAGTTCCTCGACGTCCCACGGCCCTTCGGACTCGTCCTTCGCCGCAACCGGATTGAGTTGCCAGGACAGCAGCGAGACCCGGTTGCCGGTCAACAGCCAGGTCCGGCCGGTGACGTCCTTGGCGTCGTCGGTGCACAGCCAGACGACGGTGGGCGATACCTTCTCGGGCGGTACGGCGTCCTTGGCCTGATCCGGCAGGATGTCCTCGGTCAACCGCGACAGCGCCGTCGGGGCCAGGATGTTCACCGTGACGCCGTAGCGGGCGCCCTCGAGGTACAGGCAGCGGGCGAATCCCGCGATGCCGGCCTTCGCCGCGCCGTAGTTCGTCTGGCCGAAGTTGCCGAGCAGGCCCGAGGTGGAACTGGTGACGATGATCCGGCCGCCCTCGCCCTGTTCGAGCATCCGGTCGTAGGCCGCCTTGGCGCTGTAGTAGGTACCGCGAAGATGCACGTCGTTGACTACTTCCCACATGTCGTCGGTCATGTTCTTGAACGACTTGTCGCGCAGGATCCCGGCGTTGCAGATGCAGATGTCCAGTCGGCCGAAGTTGTCGACGGCGGCCTGGACCATGCCCTGGGCTTGCGCCTTGTTGGAGACCGAACCGTAGTCCGCGACGGCTTGGCCGCCGGCATCGCGTATCTCCTGAACCACGCCGTCGGCCATCGACGACCCGGCACCGGTGCCGTCGCGCGCACCGCCGAGGTCGTTGACCACCACCGCGGCACCTTCCGCCGCCAAAAGCAACGCATGGGTTCGGCCCAAGCCACCCCCGGCCCCGGTCACGAGCGCGACCTTGCCGTCCAGCATCCCCATGGAAATCTCCCGTCTCAAGCAAAACCGGACAGTGTATTGCCCGGTAGCGCAAAGGCAAGGAGGATCAGCCGCCGCGGCCGCCGCCGTCCACGGCTTGCGGCGTCAGTTTGCGTGTCGCCACCATGACCACGCCGAGCATCAACAACAGCATGCCGGCACCGACAAGGAGCGCGAACGCCTCGAGCCGCAGCAACACGAACAGCACGCCGTAGAGTGCGCCTAGCGTGGCCGCCGTCGTGACGGCGAGGCGGACGTTCTTCGTCGAGGCGTGGGCGTAGCCGGTGATCATGAGCGTCAGCACCGCCGCCGCGGCCGCGTAGCCGAGGGTGAAGCCGATGTGCTCGGCGAGCGCGAGCAGAGTGATGAAGAACAGCGCGAGGGCGATGCCGACCACCCCGTACTGAACGAAGTGGAAGCGCAGGCCGGTCAGCAACTCGAGACACAGAATGCTGACCAGGGTCAGGGCGATGAACAGCACGCCGTACTTCAGGCTCCGTTCCACCAACCGGTAGAGATTGACGGGTTCGAAGGCGCCGAATCCCACATCGACGTTGCTCAGCCTCGAGGCTTCCGCAGGTAGCGAGCCGATCAGGGGGCTAGTCGCCGAGACGCTTGGGAAGCCGCGGGCGAGCTTGTGGATGGTCCAGGACGCCGAGGACCCTGCTGCGCCGACATCGTGGTAGTCGGGTAGAAACCGGCCGTCGTAGCTCGGGTGAGGCCAACTGGATTGGATCTCCAACGTGGAGCGATCCCCTACCGGCACGGCGGAGATCCGACCGGTGGCGCGCAGACCGAGGGACAGGGTGAAGGGGGCTCCCTCGGCCGCATCGTGTGCGAGGAGCCCGTGCAGCGCAGGGCTGTCGAAAGCACCGCCGCCGGCTTCGAGGGGAATCGGATCGCCATCCCAGGTCAAGGCCGCGCTGCGCAGGCCGCGGGAATCCGACACGCCGACGACGACGATGGCCTGATCGAGTCGGACCTCCCCGTAACGCGCTTCGAGGGCGTCCAGATCGAGGGGATCGAACGTGCCGGACGCGGTGACCTCCAGCTGGAAGACCGGCGTCGAGTAGATCGCGCGTCGGCGCATCTCGTGGCTGCTGTCGATGCGCATGTCCAGCTCACGGGGCATGACGTGGATGTGCTCCACGGTCTCCGTGTCCTCGACCCGGCGAACGTACGGAACCACGAGCATGGGACCGGTGATGCGCTGCGCGCCACCCCAGGACTGCGAGATGCCGCCGATCGCCTGGTCGCGGAATCCCTCGCGCTCCGAGACGACGCAGCTGACGAGCCCGAGCGGCACCATCAGGACACCGATGAGCACTGTTACGATGATGAAGCGGAGCGTCGCGGTGTTCGGGTCCACATTGAGGTCCATGCTGTTCGCCGATGACCAAGCCATGCCCCGCAATGTAGCGGTGTCCATGGCGTTTAGGTGTGCAAATCGCAAGGCGAATTCGTGCAGATACCGAGCAATAGTGAGTCGCCGATGCCAGAACTGCTGATCACCGCCGATGACCGCACCGGCGCCCTGGAGACCGGTGGCGCATGCGCGGATCTAGGATTCCAGGTCCGCTTGACGACGACGCCGGACGCCCGGGACGACTGCGCGGTGGTCGATCTCGACAGTCGCCATTGCGAGGCGCAGGAGGCCGCGCGCCGGATCGGCGAGGCCCATCGTCTCGACGCTCGTTTCCGCTGCCACAAGATGGACTCCGGGCTGCGCGGCAATTGGGCGCATGAAGTGGCATCCCTGATCGTCCTTGGCCGGCGGGTGGGGATCCTTGCGAGTTTTCCCGATGCGGGCAGACGCTGCGACGACGGCACGGTTTACATCCGCGACGTACCCGTTGCCGAGAGCCCCTTCGGGCGCGACCCGCGCAACCGTTTGGTCTCCAGTCGCCCGGTCGACTCCCTGTGTTCGGCGGGCTGTGAAGACGCTTTGGCCGACGGACGTCTAGTGGTACTCGATGCCAATGACAACGGCGAGTTGCACGCCGCAGCCGCACGCTGTCGCGAGGAAGACCGAATGCTCGTGGGTACGACGGGTGGTGTCGGTGCCTACGTCGCCACTTTGCGCGCCGGACATCGCACCGACTTGGCCCCGTTGCCGCGACCGGCCCTGATCGTCTGCGGCAGCCTGCATCCGCTCAGTCGGTCGCAGATCTCGAGACTGGAATGCCTGACCGTCGGCCCCGACGACGGACCGACCAAAGCGGTGGCCGCCCTACGGCGGGGCGAGGATGTGGTCCTCGCGACCGAACTGACCTCGGCCACGATCACGGACGCCGCGGCGGAGTCCATGGCGTCTGCGGTGGCCGCGACTTCCTGGGCCTGGATCGCGGCATCCGGCACACCGGCTTTGATCATCGTCGGCGGCGACACGGCAGCCGCGATCCTGGGTAGTCGAACGCTCCACGTATTGGGTAGCGCGGATACGGCGGTACCGCTTTGCCAGACGCAGGACCGCCGTCTCACCGTGGTCACCAAGGGCGGTGGCATTGGCGAGGAGGACAGCTTGGCAAGGCTGCTGCATCGCGGCCGGCGTGGTATCAGGCAAGGAAGGCAGGGCACCTAGCGATGGCCGCCAGCATTCGATCGGGACGCGCTTGGCTCTGCGCGG
>JAGWBN010000077.1:6888-9278 GCA_021295875.1 Pseudomonadales bacterium | reverse complement strand
GCCAAGCCCCCTTTGGTTGAACTGACACCGGCTGATGTGATGGGCAATGCCGATTGCACCATGCGGGTCGGCGCAGGGCACGGTCGTGACATGGCATTGGTCGTTGTTCCGGGGGAGGACGGATCGCGCTTCGCGATCGTCGATGGCTCGGGGAACGTCTTCGCGGACACGCTCCCGTTTCCCGCGGCCCGCGATTCGACACTTGCACGACGGTCAGACGGTTCGGTGCTGGCCGGTTTCGGTGGCTCACACGCACCACGGTCTGGCGACTCCCGGTTCCGCAGATCTGCCCGGCCCCCGTTCGGCCCGGCCGTCCAGGGCGTCGTTGTGTACCGGCCAGGTCGTCTACCAGAACCGGGAGGCGACCCGATTTGGCCTTGCGGACGACGGGACGTCCTACTACGTGATGGAACCCATGGCGGGGGGTGTGTCCCGACTCTTGATCAGAAATCTCGACTTAGGCCTTGAAACCCACCACGACTTGGGCGAGCTGCAGACCGTCAACGAGGGCAACGCCTACGTCGTGAGGTACTCGGTCGGCCATTCTGAAGTGGTCGTCCAACCGTTCGATTTCTTCTCCCGTAGTGCTCGTTCACGCGAGTTCAGTTTCTTCCCGACCGATGGCAGCGAACCGCGTCGGTTGACAGTGGATCTTCGCGGCTTGCCGAGGTTCGTTTCGTCGTACGAGGGATATTTCGCGCTAACGCGCGGCGGTGGTCTTGCCATGGTCAGGCACGAATACCGGCACGAGGAAGGCGAAGTGTCGGTGGCAGAACGATGGTCTCGTGACCTTACGCTGGGGCCGATCTCCGACGACGGAAACTGGGTGGTCGGGTATAGCGGGACGGAGGTCCACGTGCTCGATGCATCCACGGGCGAGACCGTGTTCGTGCATCGGTGGTCGACCCCTGTGGACCAGAGCTTGCGCATGCACGACGGCAGACTGGTGCTGGGCTCCGGAACCGGCGATGCCGAGCAAATCGCCCGCTGTCGTGGCAAGCGTGAGGTTGTGACCAGGAACCAAGAGGACGAACCCGACGGTGCCGTGACAACTCGCTACATCGTCGACGTCACCGGAGAAGAGGCTTGTTTCGCCGATCTTCGGGATCGCGGTTTGTACCGCACGGTGTACGACGTCTACGACCTTCGAACCTTGGCGGACGGCCGTCCGCCGGACCACTACCAGGTGGAGTACGGAGAGAATCCCCACTGCGGTAGCGGCGATGACCCGTTCGGCTCGTTGGAGGTGCGCGACAACGAGCTTGTCTTTGTCCCGCACGATAGCCGCCTGCAACAACGCTAAACTGGCCCGTCCGACTCCACCGAAGGAAGCAAGATGGCCGATCTCTTCGATCTGACCGGCAAGGTCGCCTTGGTCACCGGCGGCAGCCGGGGTCTCGGCAGGGCAATGGTGCTCGCGTTCGCCGAGCGGGGCGCGGACGTGGTGATCACCAGCCGCAAGGCGGAGAATTGCGAGGCGGTTGCGGCCGAAGCCCGGGCGTTCGGGGTCCGTGCGCTTCCCTACGGTTGCCATGTCGGTCACTGGGACGAACTGGACGGTCTGGCCGACGCCGCCTATGCCGAGTTCGGCAACGTGGACATCCTGGTCAACAACGCCGGCATGTCGCCGCTCTACCCGAAGCTCACGGCGGTCACCGAGGACCTTTTCGACAAGGTCGTGGCCGTCAACCTGAAAGGCCCGTACCGGCTCTCGGCGATCATCGGCGAGCGCATGGCTGCCGGGGAGGGTGGTGCCATCGTCAACGTCAGCAGCACCGCTGCCGTGCAGGCGACCCCGGGCTCCGAGCCGTACGGCGCAGCCAAGGCCGGCATCAATTCGCTGACCCTCTCGCTCGCCCGGGCCTACGCGCCGAAGGTGCGCGTGAACTGCATCCAGGCGGGACCGTTCCTCACCGACATCTCTAAGGCGTGGAACATGGAAGCCTTCGAGAAGAGCGCCAAGACCGGCATCGCCCTGCAACGCGGCGGCGAGCCGGAGGAGGTGGTGGGCGCAGCGCTCTACCTCGCGAGCGAGGCGGGCAGCTTCACGACGGGTGCCATCATCCGGGTGGATGGCGGATCACTCTCCTAGCGGGCCGGGGCGGGAGAACCCCACGTCGATGGCCCAACCGCGGAGACCGACAACCGCCACGGGAAGGAACATCGCCCGTTTCAAACGGTCCGGGGTGTTGGGTGCCACGCACGAAGCCGCGGCGTGAAGCGAGAGTCGCCATTGGCCGAGGTCGTCGATGGGTTATCCACTCTCTCCCCGCCGCGCCTCGTTTGATCGAGGACCGTCGCCGTGGACAAAGCGTGGATAGCCCCGCCAACGCTGTGCCATTGATCTCCGGGCTGGCACCGACGAAGGCTTGGCGTACCGGGTGGACCGC
>JAGWBN010000077.1:5054-6768 GCA_021295875.1 Pseudomonadales bacterium | reverse complement strand
GGAAGGCGACGACCCGCCTGATGGTCCGAATCCGTCGGGACAGAACATCGCCCGGGAACGATTGCTTCGGGCTGACCCGAACGCCCCGTCAGGGTGTCGGGTTTCGTGGTGCCGACGCGAACCGGGCGGCAAGCGCTTCGACCACTTTGGGCGCGAGGTCGACGCCCGCGACTTGCTCGTAGGTTGCCAGCCAGCCGGGATTCGCGACGTTGATCTCCAGGGCCTGGGATCCCACCAGGTCGATGGTTGCGAAGCGAACGCCGAGGCCGTCCAGTCTGTCCACGAGGCCGTCGACGGTTGCGGTCTCGACAGGCGTCAAGGTCGAGGGAAACGCGTCGGCGCCGGCGCCGAGGTTGCCGCGGTGGTCGTGCAGCCGCTTGCCGTAGGTGCCGACGACCTTGCCGGCGGCGACGAGGGTGCGTTTCTCGCCCTCGGTGGCGGGTTCGATGTAGGCCTGGAGCAGCGCGTAGCGGTTGTCGCGGGTGAGATGTTCGAGGATGGCGCGGCGATTGGCGTCGCCTTCACGGAGCCGGAAGACGTCGCGGCCGAAGCTGGCGGCGGGCGGCTTGGCGATCCAGTCACCGCCCCGGGCCGCGATGGCGGCGAGTCGGTCCGGGTCGTTGGCGACGTGGGTCTCGGGTTGGGGAATGTCGTCGGCGGCGAGGAACAGCGAGACCTTGCCGTGCTGGTAGACCAGGGCGTCGACGGTGTTCACGAACCGATCCTGGTCCAGCGTGCGCAGCAACTGCATGCGGTCGAGAAACGTCGCCTGCGGGCCGAAGCCGAGAACGAAATAGAGGTCGAACGCCGCGAGCGGCACGTCATCGCCCGCCAGGTCGCGCGCGACGACCTGCCGACTCTCCATCGCCAGCGATTCGTGATCGATTCGGATCGCCGACCAGCCGCCGGCGGCGAACGCGCGGGGCAGGCGCAGGTGGTTGTCGTTGGCCGGTTGACCGCGGCTGGGATGTGAGACGAAGAACGCGACGCGTGGCATGGGCAAGCGATACGGTCCAACCGGGAAGTTTGACGATGGAGTGTATTATCCGCCCATGTTGAGGGACTACAGTCTGCAACCCACCGAAGTGCCGGTGCACACCCCGGCGTTCCTCTCGGATGCCCGCCGCAGCGCTCTGAAGGCGGATATCAAGCGTCTGCTCGAGGAACGCGACGCCGTGCTCGTGGCCCACTACTACGTCGACGGCGACATCCAGGATCTCGCCGACGAGACCGGCGGCTGCGTAGCCGACTCGCTGGAGATGGCGCGCTTCGGCCGCGACCACGCGGCGAGCACGTTGGTCGTCGCCGGCGTGCGCTTCATGGGCGAGACCGCGAAGATCCTCTCTCCCGAGAAGCGCGTGTTCATGCCGACCCTCGAGGCCGAGTGCTCGTTGGATCTCGGCTGCCCCCCGGACGAGTTCGAGGCGTTCTGCGAAGCCAACCCGGAGCGGACCGTGGTCGTCTACGCGAACACGTCGGTCGCCGTGAAGGCGTTGTCCGACTGGGTGGTGACCTCAAGCGTCGGGTTGAAGATCGTCGAACACCTGGCGGCAAAGGGAGAGAAGATCCTCTGGGCGCCGGACAAGCACCTCGGAAACTTCATCCGCACCAAGACCGGCGCCGACATGCTGCTCTGGAGCGGCGCCTGCGTGGTTCACGAGGAGTTCAAGTTCAAGGCCCTGGAGGACATCAAGCACGTCTACCCGGACGCCGG
>JAGWBN010000077.1:0-4819 GCA_021295875.1 Pseudomonadales bacterium | reverse complement strand
ACCCTGGAGTCAAGCGCCAACGAGATTCACGTCGACCCGGCCGTGGGTGCCCGGGCGATGAAGCCGCTACAGCGGATGCTGGAATTCAGCGCCTAAACGTCTAGCAACTGCGGCTATTGGTAGCGTCCGTGTCGCTCCAGGACCTCGATCTTGTAGCCGTCGGGGTCTTGGACGAAGAAGAAGCGGGCCATCAGGCTGCCCTCGCGGTGGAACTCCACGACGTCGCCAGGATCGAAGCCCTCCGCCTCTAACAGTCGTCGACGCACATCGCGACGTGGCCGTAGCCGGAGCCGTGCGAGTACGCCTCCTCCTGGTCGTGGTTCCACGTCAGCTCCACCTCGAAGTCGTTCTCGGGGTTGCGCAGGTACGCGAGGGTGAAGTCGTCGAAGTCGAACCGGTCGGCGACTTCTAGGCCGAAGGCGCGCTGGTAGAAGTCGACGGAACGGTCGAGATCCAGCACGCGGATCATGGTGTGAATGGCTTTGGCCACGGCGTGGTCCCCCTTGTCAAGCACCGCCGATTCCGGGGCGGGTTGCATGCCGTAGGAGTATACTCGCGTCGTCGCCCGTTGGGACGACGCCGTTGCCCATTGTGGACGACGCCGTTGCCCGTTGGGACGACAGTTGTGGCGATCTAGGGGAGATCAACGATGTATTACCGCGACCAGTTCCTGTCAGGTGTCTTCGTTCCGTCAGCGGCCTTTGTACTGCTCGGATTGTTTGCCGTTGGTTCGCAAGACGTGCGTGCCGATGAATCGGAGTCAGCCTCGGAAGACGAGATCGAAGAGGTTCTCGTCACCGCGCGCAAGCGCGAGGAAAGCCTGTTGGAGATTCCGGAGTCGGTGGTCGCCATCACCGGCGACGACATCGACCAGCAGGCCCTCAAGGGTCTCGAGGACATCGGCTTCCAGGTGCCGAACCTCAACCTGTCGATGCGCCTCGACGGGTTTCCCAACGTCTCCATCCGCGGCCTCGGGGCGTTCGGCAACACCCAGGGTGCGGGTTTCTACCTCGACGACGTGCAGATCTTCTCGGACGCCTCGTCCCGGTTCGGTGATCTAGACCGCATCGAGATTCTCAAAGGGCCCCAGGGCACCCTCTACGGCGGCAGCAACATCGGCGGCGCCGTCAAGTTCGTCAGCGCACGGCCCGACGCCGAGGACCGGTTCGGGCGGGTCAAGGCCACGGTCGGTCAGCAAGGCATCGTCGATCTCGAAGGCAGCCTGAACGCGCCGATGGACAACGACTGGGGTGCCCGGGTGTTCGGCTTCTCGGTCACCAACGACGGCTACCTCGAGAATCCGAACAGTGCGCGCGTCAACGGCCTGCGCAACGACAACGACCCCGATGTCGGGGCGTCGGAGGAGTGGGGCGTCCGCGTTTCCCTTGCCGGCCCCGTGGGCGAGGTGATGTCGGTGTACACCTCGGTTCGCTGGAATGAGTTCGAAGGTCCGAACAACGCCTGGATCCGCGAGCTGGACACCGATCTTGATCATCCCAACGTCGTCGACACGTCCACCAATGCACGCCACGAGCGGCGCACCCGGTCGGCGA
This sequence comes from Pseudomonadales bacterium, assembly GCA_021295875.1. Lineage (GTDB taxonomy): Bacteria > Pseudomonadota > Gammaproteobacteria > Pseudomonadales > Azotimanducaceae > VXYL01. Next base: position 3,266 of record JAGWBN010000077.1, on the reverse strand, counting down.
TGGTGGAAGTCACCTGGGAACTCGACGCGGTCGACGTGGTGTCCGTGAGTTCGCACACCTTTACCGCCAGCGATCGCTACAGCGACCTCGACATCAGCCAGGAGTACCTGCTGGATCTGTTCCGGCCCGAAGAGATGGAAGTGATCACCCAGGAGGTCCGCGTCGCCACCACCGGTGACGGTCCCACCCAGTGGCTGGGCGGGATCTACTACTCGCGCTACGACGAGACCATGGACGCGGACCTGATCTGGCTGGGGACCGAGGCGACGCCCGATGGCATGTTTACCGGTCCCTTGGGCTGCGCATTGGGCATGCCGACGTGTTCCGGCGTCTGGGCCGGCGAGACCATCGGCCTCGGCACGGAGACGCGGACGGTGCTGACTCCCTTCGAGAAGCGCAACCGCGAGAAGAGCCACTTCGGTGCCTTCGCCAATGCGACCTACTCGGTCGATCAGTGGGAGTTCAGCGCGGGATTGCGTCTCGACCAGTGGTCCAACGACACCGAGAACTACGACACCGGCCTGCTCGGCGACCAATCCGGTACCGAGATCCTGCCCCGGGTGTCCGCCAGCCTGTGGCTCGACGACAACTCGATGGTCTACGGGACGGTTTCGCGGGGCTACGAACCGGGCGGCTTCAACCTGACCAACTTCGAAGGCCAATCGGAGCTGCTCGGATTCGATCCCGAGGAGGCGACCAGCCTCGAGGGAGGCTGGAAGGGGCGACTGGCGGACGGCTCCGTCACGGCGGAAGTCGCGGTCTTCTACATCGACTACCGCAGCCGGCAGATCGAGTACCAGGCGACGGGGTCCGACGGTGGCGTCATCGAAGGCATCATCAATCTCGGCGACTCCACGCAGTCGGGCATCGAAGGCTCGGTCGAGATGCGCGTCAGCGACGAGCTGACCCTGTCGGCGGCGGTCGGTCTGGTCAACGCGGAATGGGATTCCGGCGTCGAGGCGGCCGGTGTCGACCTCGGTGGCCGGACGCCCCCGGTTGTTCCGGACCTGAGCTGGAATCTCGGCCTCGACTACCGGCGTCCCATGGGCGGGGTGGACTTCATCGGCGCCGTCCAGGTCAGCCACAACGGCGAGTACGAAGGCCTGCAGGCGTGGAATCCGGTCACCAACCCGGCGTTCACCCTCGTCAACGCCCAGGTCGGCTTCGCCAAGGAGAGTTGGGAGCTGATGCTGAACGTGGAGAACCTTACCGACGAGGCGTACTACACGGACGTGCAGCACTTCCCCAACTACTATCTGCTCGATGGCGGCGACAACATCGTCATCGGCACGTTGGGCCAGCCGCAGCTACTCACCGCGAGCTTCAGCTACTTCTTCTAGAGAGAAATCTCTTCACGGGAAATCAGCCGGGTTCTGCCGATGGACGGCAGAACCCGGTCTAAGTGGTGTCAACGTCCCGCGTAGGATGACGCGGGACGTCCGACGATCCGATCAGCCGGTAGCAGCTTTCCAGGCGCCGGCCACCTGATCACAGCCCACCAGGGCGATGGTGTTGCCGTCGTCGTCGATGAAGTTCAGCGGACCGAGGAAGGTCATGTAGAACTCGCTGTCCTCGGGGAACTCCGTATGGTCGTGCTGGGCGTTGCAGGCCTCGTAGCCGTAGCCCGGCGCGACGGCGGTGGCGCCGCCCTCTACACTGCCGCCACGGACGTTCATTCTTCCCTTGGTCAGGAAGTACTCGCCGGGTCCCATGTGGATGTGTTTGGCGAACGAGGATCCTGCGGGACAGTCGAAGATCGCCGTCCACGCCCCCGCCTCCGGGGACACGTGCAGGAGCTTCCACTTGATCGGACCCTGGCACAGCCCCTCGGGGAAAGGCACCCAATCCACAGCGTCCATCTGGACGTAGTCGCCTTCTGCCATACTCATTTCCTCCCATACGGCGGAAACGTTGCCGCCGTGTTTCCAGCAATCCAGCGCCGCAACGTGCGGCGACCGGTTCCACGCCTTAGTGTCTGCGCGACTTCGCCGCAGGTCAACCCGACGCAGGTGAACCCTTCCTGAGCGCGCAATCGGTCGACAGCGGTCGCGCGTAAGGGCAAGATTGGAGCCGAATTGGGGTGAGATGACCAACATGCGATCAGCAACCGACTCCGCGAGTGTTCGGAGCACCGCGAGGCACGGTCTCTGGGTGGCTGCCGCCGTGGCGCTGGCCACCACGGCATCGGCGGAGATTCCGCGCACCGCCTCGGGCAAACCGGATCTTTCGGGCTACTACGACGGTGGGTCGCTCACGCCGCTGGAGCGTCACGCACGTTTCGGCGAGCGCGAGTTCATGACGGAGGAGGAAGTCCAACGGTTGGGTTCGGGAACGGCCTTCCTGGAAGACGGTCGTTCCAACGACCCGGACCGCGGCCCGCCGGTCAAGGGCGGCGACGGCATCAACGCCTTCGGCGCGGGCAACGTCGGCGGCTACAACTCGTTCTGGCTGGACCCGGGCAGCGGCGTCGCGCCCATCGACGGCAAGTTTCGGAACTCCATCGTTTACGACCCGCCGAACGGGCTGCGCCCGAGGATGACGATGAAGGCCTTGATGAAGCAGGCCGACAACTTCAGTTCCTTCACCTACGAGAACGACGGCCGGCCCACCTGGCTCGACCGCGAGGGTCCGGGTCCGTTCGACGGCCCCGAGGAACTCGCCCTCGCCGAACGTTGTCTGCTCGGCTTCAGCGCCGGACCGCCGTCACTTCCGGGCGTCTACAACAACTACAAACGCATCGTGCAGTCCGAAGACCACGTCATGGTCCTGCTCGAGATGGTGCACGACGCGCGGATCATCCGCATGAACGGCGAGCACGCTCCCGAGGAGATGCGCCGCTGGCTCGGCGATTCCGTCGGTTGGTGGGAAGGGGACACCCTCGTGGTGGACACAACCAACTTCCTCGAGGACACGGGACTGTACGGCGGCGACGAGAACCTCCACCTCGTCGAACGCTTCAGCCTGCAGGACGACGGCAACCTCCTCTACGACTTCACCGTCAACGATCCAACCGCCTGGCAAGGACCGTGGAGCGGCATGTACGTGTGGAAGAAGACCGACCAACCTGTATACGAGTACGCCTGCCACGAAGGCAACTACTCGATGTTCAACATCCTCCGCGGGGCACGGCGTCAGGAGCGCGACGAACTCGCCCGGCGGGCTGCGGCGGCGGCAGAGGAATCGGGGGACTAGCGTTCCTTGAGCGGGGCCAATGTTTACGGTCAGGTTGCATTTCACTGACGGGCGCTACGAGTCGCTCTTGGACG
>JAGWBN010000076.1 GCA_021295875.1 Pseudomonadales bacterium | reverse complement strand
GTCTCGCCGGACACGGTGTAGCACTCGACGATTTCCGGGACGTCCTGCACGGCTTCCTCGAAACGGTTCAGGGCGTTCTCCTGGTGGCGTTTCAGGTTGACGTTGACGAACACGTTGACCGCCAAATCGAGGCGTGCGGCGTCCAGCAGGGTGACGCGCCGGACGATGAGTCCGCGCTCCTCGAGCCTCTTGACGCGACGCCAGCACGGCGTGTGTGAGAGACCGACCCGATCACCGAGTTCCTGCATCGAGAGGTCGGCGGCCTGCTGCAGTTCGACGAGAATCCGGCGATCCGTACTGTCTAACAAATCCATCCTAAACTCCAGCGACATATAGAAACTGTTTATCAAATACTGGGTCTACCAATAAGAAATAGCAACGCCTTTCCTCTCTCCGTTGGCATACGATCATCCACTAGCAACGTCCTCGAGGTAACAACATGCCGGTTCACGCAGCGGCGGTTACGGGGGACTCTCTCGCAGCGGCACGCTACGGGACCGAAGGGGGGACGGCCTATCTGACGGGCATTCAGGCCCTTGTCCGCCTGCCGCTCGATCAGCGACGACTCGACATCCGCGCCGGGCTCGATACTGCGGGGTTCGTTTCGGGATACCGCGGCTCCCCATTGGGCGGCCTGGACCAGGAACTCTGGCGCCGGTCGGCGGAACTCGAAGCGCACCGGGTCGTCTTCCAACCCGGCATCAACGAGGATTTGGCCGCCACCGCCGTATGGGGCAGTCAGCAGGTGGGACTGTTCCCGGGCGGGCGCCACGAGGGCGTGTTCGGCATGTGGTACGGCAAGGCGCCCGGGCTCGACCGCTCGTCCGATGCGATCCGTCACGCCAATGCGGCGGGAACGAGTCTCCGCGGCGGCGTGCTGTTGGTGGTCGGCGACGACCACGGCTGCAAGTCCTCCACGCTGCCCTGCGCCAGCGAATTCGCGCTCCGCGACCTGGGCGTGCCGATACTGGCACCGTCGGATGTGCAGGATGTGCTTGATTTCGGTGTGGCCGGATGGGCGATCTCGCGCTACGCCGGGTGCTGGGCCGGCCTGATCGCCCTGACCGACATCATGGACAGTGCGCTCACCGTCAATAGCGATCTGGACCGTCACCGTTTCATCTACCCGTCCAACGACCGGGATGGGTCTGACGACAAGGATGTGCACATCCGCCTGGTCGACTCGCCGCAGGAGCAGGAAGCGCGGCTCGCGGTCAAGTTGCGGCTCGCCAGGGAATTTGCTTCCGCGAACGGTCTGGACCGGATCGTCGCCGACCCGCGCAAGCCGCGCCTCGTCGTCGTCACGGCGGGCAAGGCCTACGCCGATGTGCGCGAGTCGCTCGACAAGCTGGACATGAGATCGGCAACGGCCATCGCCGATGCCGGCATCCGCCTGGTCAAGCTGGGCATGACCTGGCCACTGGATCCGGCCGGGGTCAACGAATTCTGCCGAGGAGCATCGCGTCTGCTGGTGGTCGAGGAGAAGCGTCCGTTCGTGGAGGACCAGCTGAAGACGGTCCTGTTCGGACAGCCCATCGAAATAATGGGCAAGTTCTCTCCTCTCCAACCCCCATCGAACGGGACGGCGGTCCCGAACGACGGCCTTCTCCCGACCACCGGCGAACTCGATGTGCCGACCATCATGGCGGCGCTGGCAACGGTGCTCCAGCGGGTGCCCGACACCGGCTACCTGGGCGAGGTGGCGACGGCCGCCCAGGGGATTCCCGAGGAACTTCCGGACTCGAAGCAGGCGCGCAAGCCGCTCTACTGCGCTGGCTGTCCGCACAACACGTCGACGCGGGTGCCGGACGGCAGCCGCGCGGCCGCGGGGATCGGCTGCCACTACATGGCGCAGTGGATGGACCGCAGCACCGCGACCGTCACCCACATGGGCGCGGAGGGCGTCAACTGGATCGGCCAGGCGCCGTTCACCGACGAGTCCCACATCTTCGCCAATCTTGGCGACGGTACATACTTTCATTCCGGCATCCTCGCCATCCGCGCGGCGGTGGCCGCCGGGGTCAACATCACCTACAAGGTGCTGGCCAACGATGCCGTGGCCATGACCGGTGGCCAACCCGTTGAAGGCTCCCTGGCCGTCGCCGACATCGTCGCGCAGGTTCGCGCCGAGGGCGTCGCGGCGGTTCGCGTGGTCGCCGACGACCCGCGACGCCATCGGCGAACCGGGTTCCGCGCCGAGCCGCGTGACCGGCTTGACGCCGTGCAGCGCGAGCTGCGGGAAACCGCCGGATGCACGGTGCTCATCTACGATCAGACCTGTGCGGCGGAGCTGCGCCGGCGGCGCAAGCGCGGCTTGGCGGCAGACCCCGACGTGCGCGTGGTCATCAACGATGCCGTATGTGAAGGCTGCGGCGACTGTTCGGTGCAGTCGAACTGCGTCGCCGTGGAGCCGCTGGACACCGAGTTCGGCGTCAAGCGAACCATCAACCAGACGGCCTGCAACAAGGACCTCTCGTGCCTCGACGGGTTCTGTCCGGCGTTCGTGACGCTCTCGGGCGCGAAGCCCAAGGCGACCAACGGGGTCGCTCTTGGGGAGATGCGCGACCTGCCGCTGCCGATCGTGGACCAGCGCCCGGCCAACATCCTGATCGCCGGCGTCGGCGGCACGGGCATCGTCACGGTGTCGCAGATTCTCGGCACGGCCGCGCATCTCGACGGCGCCTTCGTCTCCACCCTGGACATGACGGGCCTGGCGCAGAAGGGCGGTGCGGTGCAGAGTCATGTGCGCATCGCGCCGTCGGGCAGCAAACACGCCCCGACCAGGATCCCCCCGGCGTGCGTCGACACGCTGATCGGCGCGGATGCGGTCACCGCGGCGAGTCGCGATGTCCTGCGCCTGATATCCCCCCAGCGGACCACGGTGATTCTCGACAGCCACGTCGCACCGACCGCCGAGTTCGTGATCGGGCAGCGACGCGACCCAGGACTCGCCACTTTGGTGGAACGCCTACGGCAGTGGGCGAAGCGGGTGTTGTCGGCGCACGCCACCGCCGCGACGCGGACCAGATTCGGTTCAACCGCCTACGCCAACATCCATCTCCTCGGCTACGCCTTCCAGGCGGGGACCATCCCGGTGTCCCTCCATGCTCTGCAACGGGCGATCACCCTGAACGGCGTGGCCGTGGACAACAACCTCGCCGCCTTCCAACAGGGTCGTGCCGCCGCGTGCGACGCCGGGCTCGCGGCCAACGGCACCGGACTCTCGTCCGCCATCGCGCCGCCGTCCGAAGCCCCTCCGTCGGCTGACAAGGACGACACGGGTGCGATGCATCCGCCCCGGTCGCGGACACTGGACGAAAAGGTGGCGATGCGAAGCACCTTCCTGGTGGCCTACCAGGATCAGGCGTTCGCGGCACGCTACCGGAACCTTGTCGATGGGGTCCGAGACGCGGAGCAACGGGTGCGACCGGCGAGCACGGTGCTCACCGAAGCGGTGGCGGAAAGCTACTTCAAGCGAGTACGAGGTGGCGCGCCTGCACACCGCGCGGCTCGACGGCGGCGGCTTCGCGGCCAAGCTCGATGCCGCCTTCGAGCCCGGATTCAAGGCGACCTACCACTTCGCGCCGCCGTTCCTCGCCCGGCCCGGCCCGAACGGGCGACCGAGGAAGATGGCCGTCGGGCGGTGGATCGTACCGCCGTTGCGGGGCCTCGCGAAGATGCGGTGGTTGCGTGGAACCGTCTTCGACCCGTTCAGGTTCACCCGCGAGCGTCGCTTGGAACGCCAGCTGCTCGCCGGCTTCGAGGCCGATGTCGAGGGCATCGTCGAACAGCTCGACGAGGCCAACTTCGAGACCGCGGTGGCTCTTGCGCGCCTGCCGATGTCCGTCAAGGGCTTCGGGCCGGTGAAGGAGACTGCGGCGCGGATCGCCATGAACCGCAGGGACCGCCTGTTGGCCGAATTGAGTTCCCCGCCGGTACCCCGGCAAGCGCCGGCGCTCGAAGAGGTGGATGAGCCGGCCACCGTGAACGGCGAGGCGGCCTGAACGGTTCCATCGCCGGACGCGCTGCGTATAATCGCGCCTCCCGCCGCCGGAGATTCGCTGACTTGGCCGTCAAATTCAGGAGCGTCCTATGCTTGGCCGTGACCGGGACGGTTGCGGCCACCGCCTTGGCGCAGAGCGTTCCGGCCGGCACCGTAGCCGACATCGAGGAGCGGACCCGGCCGTTCGGCGAGCTTTGTCTGGAAGGTGAGGACTGCGGCGGCGAGGAGAGCGCTCCGGCCGTGGTTGCCGTGCCGACCGGTCGAAGCGGCGCCGATGTCTACGCCAGTGCCTGCAAGATCTGTCACGAGACCGGGCTCAACGAGGCGCCGAAGTCGTTCGATCTCGAGGCATGGGCATCGCGCCTGGAGAAAGGCATGGACGAGCTGGTGCGGGTGAGCCGCGAAGGTCTCAACCTGATGCCGCCCATGGGGGCCTGCATGACGTGCTCCGACGACGAACTCCGCGCGGCCATCGAGTTCATGACCACCGCACCCGAGGATTGAGGGCGTAGCGGCTACGAGACCGACTCGCCTTCGTCCAAGGTGCGATAGCTCAGGGCTTCGGCGACGTGTCCGGTGGCGATGTCGTCCTCCCCCTCGAGGTCGGCCACGGTCCGCGCAACTTTGCGCAAACGGTGCACCGCGCGCGCCGACAGTCCGAAGTTTCTCGCGGCCTGGCGCAATAGCGCCCCGGCGTCGGCCTTCATCACGCAGTATTGATCGATCTCCCGGGTGTTCAGCGAGGTGTTGGCCTTGCCGGCACGGCCTATCTGGCGCTGGTGCGCGGCGGCGACCGTGGCGCGCTGGTCGTCGTCGTTGCCTTCGGTGGCGGGTGACCACAGGTCGTCTTCGGGCACGGGGCCGACTTCGACGCGCAGGTCGATCCGGTCCAGCAGCGGTCCGGACAGACGGCTGCGGTACTGCTGGACCTGCTGTGGCGTGCAGCGGCAGCGGGCCTCGTCGCAGACGTAGCCGGCGGGACACGGATTCATGGCGGCGACGAGCTGGAACCTGGCGGGATAGCGCACCGTCTGGCTCACCCGCGCGACGGTGACTTCCTCCGCCTCCAGGGGTTCGCGCAGCGCCTCCAGGACAGTGCGCTGATACTCGGGCAGTTCGTCGAGGAACAGCACGCCGCAGTGCGCGAGGGTGATTTCCCCGGGCACGATCGGATTGCCGCCGCCGACGATGGCGGCCATGGAAGCCGTGTGGTGCGGATCGCGGAACGGCCGGTTGCCGAAAGGCGGTGCGGCTCGGGTCGACACCGAGTAGACGTTGGCCACGTCGATGGCCTCGGCGGGCGTCGGCGGCGGCAACAGGCCGGGCAGCCGTCGCGCGAGCATGGTCTTGCCGGTACCCGGCGGCCCGGTCATCAACATGTGGTGGCCACCTGCCGCCGCCACCAGGAGCGCGCGTTTCGCGTGCGTCTGCCCCCGCACGTCCGCCAGCGAGGTCGTAGGTCGGTGGGTGGTGTTCGGGTGTGGCGGCGGATCGGGTTCGGGCAGATCCCGGGTCTCGAGCAGGCGCACCACGTCGAGCAGCGTCCTGACCGGGTAGTAGCCGACGTCGCGAAGCGGGGCTAGTTCGAGTCGATGACTGGCGGGTGCGACCAGGCGGGTGCCTTCGCCGGCGAGTTTGGCGGCCGCACAGAAGGCGCCCCGGACCGGACGGATGTCGCCATAGAGGGAGAGCTCGCCGAGGAACTCGAGACGGCCGAGGTGGTGGCCTTGCACCTGTTTCGTGCTGGTGAGGATGGCGACGGCGATCGCCAGGTCAAAGCGGCCGCCGTGCTTGGCGAGGTCGGCGGGCGCGAGGTTGACCACCAGCCGTCCCTGGGGGTATCTGAGCCCGGCATTCCGGATCGCGCTGCGGACCCGGTCCCGCGCTTCCCGAACCGCCGTCTGCGCCATGCCCACGAGGGTGAACGACGGGGTCCCGGTTTGGAAATGCGCCTCGACGAGGACCTTCGGGGCGTCGATGCCGACCTGCGCGCGGGTTCTCACGGGGATGGACATGCGTGCCGAGTTTAGGAGGCGGTGCGGTTGCCGAGCAGCGGCCATCGGCTATCGGCGGTGTAGGCCAATGCCCATCGGGTCCGTCGTGCTGCACCAACATGGTGCGCCACACGGGCTGGCGTGCACGACAAAAGTGCCCTCTCCCGGGCAGCATTTCGTAATGTATTGAAACTCTTGGGGAAAAATTCTGGCACAGTCCGTGCTCTTTGAGCATCATATGCGCATCGGCGTGTCCGTCGGACAACGCCGCGTTCGTAACCAGTTCGATAAGGGGACTATTGAAATGAAGAAGCTCTCGACAGTACTGACGGCGCTTGCGGCGCTGACGCTGTCCGTCCCCGCGGCCCAGGCCGCGGAAGTCTCGGGCAACGTGACGTTGGCGTCCGACTACTCATTCCGGGGTTGGTCGCAGACATCGCGCGATCCGGCCATCCAGGGCGGTTTCGACCTTGGTTTCGAATCCGGACTCTACGTGGGCACCTGGGCCTCCAACGTCAACTTCGGCGCGAGCGATAGTGGCGATGTCGCCTCCATGGAGTGGGATCTCTACCTGGGCTGGAGCGGCGAGATCGCCGACGGGATCGAACTCGACGTGCAGGCCATCCACTTCCAGTATCCGGGCGACACGGACCTGAACTATCAGGAGGTCTATGTCGGCTTGGGGCTTGGCGACTTCTCGTTGGGGGTCTACTACTCCCCCGCGTACCTCGCGGTCTCCGGTGAGACGTTCTTCTACCCCCATGCCGGCTACAGCATGACCGTATCGGAGGAGATCACCCTGGACTTCGGCGTCGGTCTCAACATCGCCAAGAGCGACGACTTCTTCGGCGAGGACAACGAGTACATTGACTACTCGGCGACGGCGAACATGCCTCTCGGCGGCATCAACATCGGCATCGGCATCGTCGGCACGACGATCGACGACTCCGCCTGTGACCGCGACTGTGAAGCCCGGGTAATGGTGTCACTGTCCAAGGATCTCTAGGGGGCGGGGCTCCGGCGCGCCTGTCGAGCAACGGGTGCGCCGGCGACCTGCGTGGAGCCGCACTTGAATATCTGACAACGACTCAACGCGTTCAAGGAAACCAGCAACATGAAACTCATCACGGCAATCATCAAACCGTTCAAGCTCGACGACGTCCGGGAAGCTCTCTCGGATATCGGCGTCCAAGGCATGACGGTGACGGAGGTGAAAGGGTTCGGTAGGCAGAAGGGGCACACCGAACTTTACCGCGGCGCCGAGTACGTCGTGGACTTTCTACCGAAAGTCAAGATTGAGGTGGCGATCGACGACGGTCTGCTCGACCAGTGTCTCGAAGCCATCAGCAAAGCCGCGAACACGGGGAAGGTGGGGGATGGAAAGATCTTCTACAGCTCTCTGGAAGGGGCAGTTCGCATTCGAACAGGGGAAAGCGGAACAGACGCCGTTTGACCTGCTGCCACTTCTAGGAGCAACTCAACGTGGAAGACCTACTGACACAAACCAACTACGCCATCGACACCTTCTATTTCCTGGTGATGGGTGTCCTTGTGATGTTCATGGCGTGCGGCTTCTCGATGCTCGAGGCGGGCATGATCCGGGCGAAGAACACCTCGGAGATCCTCACCAAGAACGTCGCGCTGTATTCCATCTCCTGCATCATGTACCTGCTCGTCGGGTACTACATCATGTATATGAACAACGCCGAGGGCGGCTGGTTGCCGAACTTCGGATGGTTGATCGGCGCTGAGAACACGACCGAGGAGATCGTATCCGGCGAGGCGGGCGGGGTGGCGACCGACCATTCCGAACGGTCGGACTACTTCTTCCAGGTGGTTTTCGTCGCAACAGCCATGTCCATCGTGTCCGGTGCGGTGGCGGAGCGCATGAAGCTCTGGTCGTTCCTGATATTCGCGGTCGTGATGACCGGATTGATCTACCCCGTGCAGGGCATGTGGACCTGGGGCGGCGGCGCGCTTGCCAATCCACCCGAGTGGATGGCCTGGTTCGTCGGCCGTACCGACGAGGGCGCGCCGATAGGGTATTCGGACTTCGCGGGCTCCGGCATCGTACACATGTGCGGCGCGGCGGCGGCCCTTGCGGGTGTCATCCTGCTCGGTCCCCGGGCCGGGAAGTACGGACCCAACGGGCATGTGAACGCGCTCCCCGGATGCAACATGCCCCTGGCGACGCTTGGGATGTTCGTACTCTGGTTCGGTTGGTTCGGTTTCAACGGGGGTTCGGAGCTCAAGCTGTCCAACGTCGACGAGGCCAACGCGGTGGCGCAGGTCTTCGTCAACACCAATATCGCCGCAGCCGGTGGATTGATCGCGGCCCTGATCCTTGCACGGCTGTGGTTCGGCAAGGCCGATCTCACCATGGCGTTGAACGGTGCACTGGCCGGTTTGGTTGCGATTACGGCCGACCCTCTGTCGCCGCCAGCATTCTGGGCGATGATCATCGGCGCCGTTGGCGGGCTGATCGTCGTCGGTTCCATCGTGCTTCTGGACAAGGTCAGGATCGACGATCCTGTCGGTGCCATCAGCGTCCACGGGACGTGCGGTATCTGGGGCATCATTGCCGTGTGTTTCAACAACGGCGATGCGAGTTTCACGGGACAGATTTACGGCATCCTTGGCATCTTCCTATGGGTGTTCATCGCCTCGGGAATCATCTGGTACATCCTCAAGGTGACCATGGGCATCCGGGTCTCCGAAGAAGAGGAGATGTCCGGCGTCGATATCGCCGAGGTCGGTATCGAAGCGTATCCGGAGTTCCAGCAAGCGGCTTGACCGACGCACGACAACGGTCTGGAGAGGGCACCGGGCGGTGCCCTTTCTTGCTCACGGGAAGGAGCTAGCCAGGAATGTCCGATGAAGTACGGGACCTGCGCCGCGAAGTGGAACGGCTTCAGGCGCGGTTGGCATTGGTTCAGGGGAAGGAGAGCGGGTACTACGAGTCGCCGCTAGTGAAGACGGACTGGTTCAAGCTGCGCCGCATGCCCGAACAGGGCTTGGATGGGAGGGCGGCGAGGCAAATCGTGGAGAACGCCCATGCGCTCGACTTCGACCACCGGCTGAACACCTCCTCCTACGTGAACGTCACCCTCGACCCCGAGGAAGAGGCGCTCGCACTCTTGGGGCTACGCGTCAACCTGGCCGACCAAACGGTCTACCCGCAGTCCTACCGCCTGCACGACGCGGCCGTCAACATGATCGGCGGCTTGTGGCACTGCCCCGAGGGTCCCGACTTCGAGGACTTCGGCGTGTTCCCCGGTGCGGGCACGGCAGGTTCCACCGAAGCCTGCCTGCTGGCCGGACTGGCGCTGAAGTTCCGTTGGCGCACCTGGTATGCCCAAAGCCGCGGAACGACCGTGGAGCAGACCGCGAACGTGCGCCCGAATCTGGTCGTATCCACCTGCTATCAAGCGGCATGGGAGAAGCTGTTCAGGTACATGGACGTCGAACCGAGGCTCATCCCGCCTTCGGTCGAAACCTTCACCCTGGATCCCGCGAAACTCCGGGACGCCATCGACGAACGCACGATGGGCGTCGTCTGCATCATGGGCAATCACTACAGCGGCCACTACGACCCGGTCCAGGAGGCGAGCGACGTCATCGACGAAGTAAACGCCGAACGCGGCTACCAGGTCGGCATCCACGTCGATGCGGCCTCGGGAGGATTCATCGCCCCGTTCCAGGACGGCCTGCCGCCCTGGGATTTCCGCGTCGGGAACGTCCTGTCGATCTCCGCGAGCGGACACAAGTACGGCGAGTCGATCTGCGGCACCGGTTGGATCGTCTGGCGACACCGCCGGCACCTGAGCGAGCACGTCGCCATTGCCGTGAAGTACCTCGGCGGCAAGGCGGAGTCGTACACGCTCAACTTCTCCAGACCGGCGGCGGGCCTCTACGCCCAGTACTACAAACTGCTCCACTACGGAATGTCCGGCTACCGTCAGTGCTGCGAGAACATGATGGCCAACGCTGCCCACCTGCGCGCCGGACTGCGGTCGATGCGCCACGGCGGCAAGCCGCGGTTCGTCCTGCTCGACAACGGCGACGACGCCTGCCTGCCGGTGGTCACGGCTGCTCTGAACCCCGAGTGCCGGCTCGGGTACGACGATATGGACCTTCAGAACGCCCTGGCTCAGCATCACTGGTACGTAGGAGGCTATCGCATGCAGTTCGATCATCCCGTAGCTCAGGAAAAGCTGCCTCTGTTCCACGACGCCGATGCCGGTGCGTCCATGTTCCGGATCGTCGTGAAGAGCAACCTCACCCGGGGCATGGCCGAGCACCTGCTGGAGTCCATCCGGGAGGGTCTCGCGTTCCTGGATTCGATTTCGGCAGAGGGCTCGCTTTCACTCGACACGCACGGCCTTCGCCACAAGGACCAACGGCGGTTCAACAATCACTGCTGAAGCCGATCCACAGGCGAAGACGCGGGGCGGGTTTCGCGCTCGACCGCCTGAACGTAACCCCCCTCCTACTTGATCGTGATGGGCCTTAGCGGCCGCTCGGCGTGCATCTCCGGCGCGTACATGGCCTCGACGCGGGTCGGCGGCATGTGGAACTTGCCACTGGTGTTGTAGCGGACGTTGTAGCGTAGCGTTAGCCGTCCCTTCGGCAGGCGATGGTAGTAGGCGCGGTAGCTGTCGAAGTCGCGCTCCGTGTACACCGGCCATCGATCCTCGTAGTTCGGGCTCGCGTCGAGCAGGTCGGAGTCGCCGCGGAGGCCGCTGCCGAGCACCACCGCGCCGGGCGGCAGCGGATCCTCCACGACCACCCAGGTCATGTCGCGGTCGGCGTCGATGTTCAGCACGATGCCGGCGACATCGCCTTGGCGCCAGGTTCGGCCGCGTTGCCGGTGGACGGCCTGCACGTTCCTGGTAATGCGATAGCCACGCGACACGGGGTCGCGCCGGGGTACCGCGGCGCGGAATTCCACGAGACCCCAGGGGGCGCCGGCACCCTCGTGGTCGAGCGTCAGGGTCGTGGCGGCGGACCAGGGAATCTCGACCGGCGCGGGCGGTTCCTCGGGTCGCCAGGCGGAACGTTGTTCGGCGCTGCCGAGACGTACCACGCTTACTCCGGACACGGGCGTTGCTTCGAACGCGGCCGCGAACCGCGCCGTTGCGACCGCGCCCCAGGCGTTGGCCACGGTGGTCCGCCAACGGCCTCGCTGCTGCCGGCCGAGCAGGCCGCGCATCATGCGTGGCATGTCCGCGCGCCAGTCGGGATCGTCGATGAGCGACGAAACCGCGCGGGCGGCGTTGCCGTCGACGGACACCATGAGCCACCAGAGGCGGTCCCGTTGCTCCGTGGAGAATCCGAGCGACGTGCCTTGCAGGTTGAGCCGGGTACGAAGCGTCGACTTCGCCACGGGCAGATCCGCGTGTGTCGGCGCCACCCGGTCGAGAACGTCGATCCAGTCGAGGAGCGCGGAGGTGGGCAGTAGTTCGAGGTTGAGGTCGAACTGACCGAGCGTCCCGGGATAGACCCCCTCATGGCGGGCGAGCGCCGCGAGGACAGTGAGCTTGGTCAACGGCGACGACGACGCGTTGGAGGGATTTCTCCGGCGTCGCATGGAGTTCCCTAGATAGATTCTCAGACCATCCACCATCTGCCGACGGTCGTACTCCGGTACGGTGAAGCCAGCCGCGTCCGCGATGGTCAGCACGTAGGCCGTCAGGACAGCGGACCCGCGGAGTCTGCTGCTCGGGAAGTACTTCACGAGGCCGTCGTCGTCCATCGAGTTCTTGAGATCTGCCATCAGGACCGACCACCGTTCCGGATCGTTCAGGGCGACCGCGACGGAGGCACGCTGCTCGAAGCACGTGAGCCGATAGCGGGCCATGTACGCGCGCATGGCGTCCAGGCCGCCCGCGAGGCTCCGGCGAAGCGCCACGGCGACGCCGCCCCGGTCGGGCAGAGCGTCGGCGGGCGGGGCCACGGGCAGTTGTTGTACGAGAGTCGCCTGCTCCACGCGCACCGGGACCACCGCCAGGACCGACTGACGGGCGGCCAGTCGGTCGGCGTCGTCGCCGGATTCGGCGGTCACATCCCAGTCCAGCCGGCCGACTCCCGCCGGGACCGTGATGCGCCAGGAGGCCTCCTTCGATGCGCCGGCCGGCAAGGTCAAGGTGCGACGCCGCAACGTCGGCAAACCGTCGGCGCGGGCGGTGACGGCGACCTTGCGCTCGGTGTCGGTGGCGTTGCGTACCGTGAACGCGGCGTCGAAGCGATCCCCTTCCCGGACGGTGGGCGGCAATCCCGAACGCAGTACCAGATCCTGGGTCGTGCGGATCGTGGCCTCGCCGGTGCCGAAGAGGTTCGCACCGGCGGTGGCGACGGCGACGATCCGGATCGACGTCACGAGGTCGTTCAGCGGCACCTCGACTTCGACGCTGCCGTCCTCGCCCATCGGGACGCGACCCTGCCACACCAACAGGGGTTCGAAGCGTTCCCGCCGGAACGTCTCCGGAGTTGGGGGTGGCGTCGGTTCCGGCGCCATGCTGTAGAGCACACCGCCTTCGCGAGCAATCGATCGGCCAAGCATGGTCTTGTCCCGATCGGTGCCCAGGGAAAGCGATCCCGTCATTTCGTCGAGGCTGCTAAAGGACCAGACGTCGACGGAACGGTGCGCCATCATCGCGTCGAGCAGGTTCCAGGAGGTGTTGGGCCACAGCTCGAGCAGTCCCTCGTCCACGGCGACGAGGGACCGCCGCCGGGTCGGCCACCGTTAGACGGACACGAGCCCGTTCCCGAACCCGGTAGGTCTCGCGCTCGGGTTCCATGGTCACGGCGAGGGCATTCGCGGCGCTCGTCAACTCGAGATAGACAGAACCCCGGAGTCTCTCCGGCGCGCCTAGCAATTGCAGGGCGGCAGCACTGGACGTCGTTTCGAGTCCCGCACTCAACGGCGGCGTCTGTGTCCCCGCCGCCCGGATGGCCAACACCGAAACCCGGACGTTGGGCGCGTAGTGGGAGCGCATCGGAACCTCGACGACCGCCTCCGGTCCGGTCAAGCGGCGCACGAAGGCGTCGAGTATGCCTTCCCGCTGCACCGTCACCAGGGCCGTGAATTCGCCTTCCGGCAGCGACGCGTTGATGCGCACGGTATCCCCCGGCGAGACGGGACCGTCGTCGGCGACCTCGAGGAAGCGCTGGGTCTTCGGGCTGCCGGCCCAACCCGATGCCCGGGTGGTGTTCCCGTCCTTGTCCTGCGCCGTCGCGCGGACCAGCGCGCCGCCTTCGAGGTGGGCGGGAAGCGGACACACGAGCGTCCCGTCGTCGTCGGTCGAGCCGGAACACGTACCCTCCGAGTGCCAGACCGTCCGGGATCCTCGGGCTCGGAAACCGCCAGGGAGGCGTCCGATCTGCGGTATCCAGGTGGGGAGGACGAACTCGGCCTGGACGGCGATGCCGGGGACCGGGGCGCCGCTGGTGTCGTAGGCACGGATGTGGGCCGCGTGCGGTGACGGCTCGTCTTCGTCGACATCGCCGATCCGGAGCCGAACGGCGGCGGGCCACAGCTCGACGTGGCCGCCCGATGTCGTCCTGGTCTCCCCGTTGCCGTCGCGGTAGTCCAACTCCACCGTCAACGCGCCGCCATCCTGGAGGTGGGGAATATCGGGGATCTCGACCTGGACCCGCCCCGTCTCGTCCAGCGTCGCGCGGATGGTTCGTGTCACCGTTGGGGGCTCGGGATCCGACCAGTCGTCGTTGTAGTGCTCCTCCACGGTTGCGCGTACGACGACCCCGCCGGCGAGATGTTCGACGTGAGCCTCGATCGGGACCGAGGCGGGGGTGACGATGGGTTCGGTCGGCACCGATAGGGCCGCCCGCAGGGTGCCGATCCGGAATCGTTCGACACGGAACCCGATGGAACCAAACCCACCGCCGTCAACCGTGACATTTGCCTGATAGCGACCGAGTTTCGCCTCGTCGGGCAGATCGAACGTGCTGGTGGCCGTTCCGTTGGCGTCGACATGAAGCGTTTGTTCATGGACCCGCCCGGAACCGTAGTGCCAAACCGACAGTTTCACTTCCCTGTTCAACAGATCCGGCAATTCGAAGCCCGCTGACGTGGTAAGACGCACGATGTGCTTCATGGACACAGTCTGACCGGGTTGGAACAGGGAGCGGTCGAGAACGGTGTGGATCCGGAGCGGTCGGCGATCCGCGTTCTTGTTCCACGGCATATTGGACGGGAGGACCGCCAGGTCGCCGTCCTTGCGGGCGGTCACCAGGTAGAACGGACGGTCGCAGTCGACGTCCGGTAGCGCCGTAGGGAAGCGGGCCAATCCATCGAGGTCCGAGGGACCGTCGGCGAGCAGTTGACCCGTGCATCCGTCGGTGATCCGCACGGTTGCACCGGCGACGGGTTGGGCGTCTTCGAGTCCGGTCACCCAGACCAGCGAGGACTCCTGTCCGAGCTGGAAGTGAACGGCAAGACGCGTCGCGCT